>JAUNGD010000090.1 GCA_030524705.1 Lachnospiraceae bacterium
CTATGGACAGCAGGGGTATAACGGTGCTCCGGGCGGTTATTATGAGCAGCAGGGTTATAATGGAGAACCGGGCGGTTATTATGGCCAGCAGAGCTATAATGGTGCTCCGGGCGGCTATTACGGCGCGCCAGGGCAGGAATACTATGAAGCCCGGGATACTGCTCCAGGGAAAGGAAAAAAGAAAAAGAAAAAACACAGAAAACTGGTTTTTGCCATTGAGGTTATCGTGCTGCTGGTACTGGCGCTGGGACTGTTTGCGGTTGCCCAGCTTGGCCGGATGGACCGGGTAAAGCTGAGTGATATCCTGGTCAACAGCGGTATCAGTAAATCAGGGTACCGTAATATTGCACTGTTCGGCGTAGATTCCCGGGAGGGACAGCTGGAGAGCGGAACGAACAGCGACACGATCATGGTGGCCAGTATCAATGAAAAAACCGGGGACATAAAGCTGGTATCCGTATATAGAGATACTTACCTTGACAATACAAACGGTGAATACCGGAAAGCTACGGAATGCTTTGCCGGAGGCGGCGCGGAGCGTTCTGTGAACATGCTGAATAAGAATCTTGACCTTGATATCACGGATTTTGTGACGGTGGATTTCAACGCCATCATTAAGGCCGTCGACCTGGTGGGCGGCATCGAACTGGATATCACAGAAGAAGAGCGCGGCTGGCTGAACGGCTATCTGGTGGAGACCTCCCAGGTGGCGGGAATCGACAGCTACGAGGAAATACAGTCCGCAGGATACCAGAAGGTAAACGGACTTCAGGCGATGGCATACTGCCGTATCCGGTATACAGAAGGCTGGGATTACAAGCGTACAGAGCGCCAGCGTACCGTACTGAGCAAAATATTTGACGCGGCGAAAGCCCAGGGCGTGACGGGAGTGGTCAGCATGGTTAATTCCATGATCGATTACATTTCCACAAGTCTCAGCAACACGGAGCTGATCGCGCTGGCGTCAGGGGCCATGAAGTACAACATCGCAGATACCACCGGCTTCCCATATGATTCCATGCCGGCAAATATTTCTGCGGGGGACTGCGTTGTGCCGGTAAACCTGGCGGCAAATGTGACCCAGCTTCATGCATATCTGTTCGGGGAAGAAGGATACACGCCGTCCCAGACCGTACAGGAGATCAGCAACAAGATCATTTCTGATACGGGAATACAGTAATATCCGGACTTGTGCAGAGAATATTGGTTTAGAATATCCTGGAGGAAACCATGCCAGATATAGAGATAGACGTAATCATACCGGTATACCGTCCGGGCAGGGAGCTGAGCAGCCTCCTTTTTAAGCTGAAAGAACAGACGCTTCCGCCCTCCAGGATTTTGCTGGTAAATACGGAAAAAAGGTTTTTTGATGAAAACTGCCTGAAGAATTTTCCTGATATTGAAGTGGTGCATATCACAAAAGGAGAGTTTAACCACGGCGGTACGCGCCATATGGCAGCTTCCCGGATGAAGGGTGATTTCCTGCTTTTTATGACGCAGGATGCTGTTCCGTCGGATGACCGCCTGATCGAAGAACTGTATCGGCCGTTTTCGGATGAGCGTGTCTGCGCGGCGTATGCCAGACAGCTTCCGGCGCCGGACTGCAATGTGATTGAGCGGTATACGAGAAGTTTCAATTACGGGTCAGAAAGCCGCATCAAGACGGCGGATGATCTGCCGGAGCTTGGTATTAAAACATTTTTCTGTTCCAATGTGTGCGCAATGTACCGCAGAAGTGCCTATGAGGAATTGGGCGGCTTCCCCCGGCATACGATTTTTAACGAAGATATGATTTTTGCGGGAAGATTGATCCAACATGGGCGGGCAGTTGCTTACTGCGCCGCAGCACAGGTCATTCATTCTCATAATTACAGCGGCAGGCAGCAGTTCCACCGGAATTTTGATCTGGGGGTATCCCAGGCAGAGCATCCGGAAATATTTTCCGTCGTAAAGTCGGAGAGTGAGGGAATCCGCATGGTGAAACAGACGGCGGTTTATCTTGTGAAAATAAAGAAGCCGTATCTGCTGCCAAAGCTGGTCTGGCAGAGCGGCTGTAAATTCCTGGGGTACCGGTTGGGAAAGAATTACAGAAAGCTTCCGCAGGGATTGATAATCAGGTGTACAATGAGCAGAGAATATTGGAGGTAGGAGTATGTGTGGTATTGTTGGATACATCGGAACGGAAGAGGCAGCGCCAGTATTACTTGACGGTCTTGACAAACTGGAATATCGCGGATACGATTCGGCGGGTATCGCAGTTTTTGACGGCGAGAAGATCCAGGTGGCTAAGGCCAGAGGGAGGCTGAAGGTACTCAATGAGATGACGCACGGCGGAGAGAAGCTGCCGGGGAACTGCGGAATCGGGCATACGAGATGGGCCACCCATGGAATTCCGTCGGACAAAAATGCACATCCGCATTTTAATGAGACGGAGTCTATCGCCGTCGTACACAACGGTATCATTGAAAATTATCTGAAACTGAAAAAACTTCTGCAGGAAAAAGGATATAAATTTACTTCCGAGACAGATACGGAGGTAGTGGCGCATCTGTTGGATTATTATTATAAGGGAGACCCGCTGGAGGCAATTATCCGTACCATGCGGCGTGTGGATGGTTCCTATGCTCTGGGGATCATGTTCCAGGAGCATCCCGGAAAGCTGTTTGCAGTCCGCAAGGACAGTCCTTTAATTGCAGGTAAGGGGAAGAACGGTAATTTGATCGCATCGGATGTCCCGGCTGTTTTAAAATATACGAGGGATGTTTATTTCATCCAGAATGAGGAAATTGTCTGCCTGGAAGCGGATGAACTGAATTTCTATAATATTGACGGTGAACCGATCCGGAAAGAAGCCGTAACGATTCAGTGGGATGTCTCGGCAGCGGAAAAAGCCGGTTATGAGCATTTTATGCTCAAGGAGATTTACGAGCAGCCCAAGGCAGTGCTTGACACCTTGAATCCCAGGATCCGGGAAGGCCGGATAGAGATTGAAGAACTGGGGATGAGCGATGATGAGATCCGCGCGATAAAAAAGATTTATATCGTGGCCTGCGGTTCTGCATATCACACCGGCGTTTCTGCAAAATACGTATTTGAAGGTCTGGCGCGGATTCCTGTGGAAGTGGATCTTGCGTCTGAATTCCGTTACCGCAATCCCATCCTTGACCCGGAGACACTTCTTATTGTAGTCAGCCAGTCCGGTGAGACAGCAGATACGCTGGCGGCGCTTCGGGAAGCGAAACAGCGGGGAGTACGCACGTTAGGTATTGTAAATGTTGTGGGAAGCTCCATTGCCCGGGAGGCCGACAATGTCATGTACACATGGGCAGGGCCGGAAATTGCGGTGGCGACGACAAAGGCGTACAGTACGCAGCTGATCGCAGAATATCTTCTGGCGATGAAATTCGCACAGGTAAAGGGCACTGTTTCCACAGCGGAAATGGATGAAATGATTCAGGAGCTGAAGCAGCTCCCGGTGCATATTGAAATGCTGCTGGATCACAAGGAAAAGATCCAGAGATTTGCAAACCGTTATATCGCGGCAAAGGATATTTTCTTTATCGGCAGGGGAATCGACTACGCAATTTCTCTGGAAGGTTCTCTGAAGCTTAAGGAAATTTCTTATATTCATTCAGAGGCATATCCGGCAGGAGAGCTGAAGCACGGTACGATTTCTCTGATCGAGGAAGGAACTCTGGTGGCAGCGGTGCTGACCCAGGAGGAGCTGTATAAGAAGATGATCAGCAATATGGTAGAGGTAAAGACCCGGGGCGCTTTTCTCCTGGCAGTGACGAATGTGGGGAATACGGAGGTAGAAAAGGCTGCGGATTATGTGATCTATATTCCGAAGACACACAAATACTTCACGAATTCCCTGGCTGTAATACCTCTGCAGTTATTTGGGTATTACGTAGCGCTGGGAAAGGGCTGCGACGTGGATAAACCGAGAAATCTGGCAAAATCCGTAACCGTAGAGTAGATGACCGAAGAGGAAAGCTGTCTGTGGCCGCGCGGCCAAAGACAGTGTGATCAGGAGTAAAATATGGAACATAATCAGGACGAATTGAAGGAAGAATATGAAAAAATCTGTTTTCTCTGCAGACGCCCGGAAAGCAAAACGGGGAAAATGGTAGAAATGGGAAACAATATCTGTATTTGCCGGGAATGCATGCAAAGAGCAGTGGATTCTATGCAGGCGTCCGGGCTGTCGTATCAGGATCTTCTTGATATGTCCGCACCTGTAATGACTGCGGGACAGGAGGAAAGTACAGATGAGGATGATAAAGAAGACAAGGATAATAAAGATAGCAAAGGGATAAAAATACCGAATATCAGTATGATCAATCTTTCCGACCTGTTTGGCGGCATGGGAATGGGAATCCCGAGACAGCAGCAGGTTAAAAAGAAAAAGCCGAAGGAAAAGACGGCAGAAAAAGCATTCGATATCAAATCCATTCCGGCGCCGCACAAGATCAAGGCGAGCCTGGATGAGTATGTTGTCGGCCAGGAATATGCAAAAAAAGTGATTTCTGTGGCCGTATACAATCACTATAAGCGGATCGGAACCGGAACGACGGATGATATTGAAATAGAAAAATCCAACATGCTGATGCTGGGACCAACCGGCTGCGGCAAGACGTATCTCGTGAAAACGCTGGCCAGATTGCTGGATGTGCCGCTGGCTATTGCAGATGCCACTTCGCTGACGGAGGCAGGCTATATCGGTGACGATATCGAGAGTGTAATATCAAGATTACTGGCGGCTGCGGATAATGATGTGGACCGTGCAGAACAGGGTATCGTGTTCATCGATGAGATTGACAAAATTGCGAAGAAGCGGAATGCGAACCAGAGGGATGTCAGCGGGGAAGCGGTACAGCAGGGGATGCTGAAGCTGTTGGAAGGCAGTGAGGTGGAGGTGCCGGTGGGCGCCGCCAGCAAAAATGCCATGGTACCAATGACGATAGTTAACACAAAAAATATTCTGTTCATCTGCGGCGGAGCATTTCCGGGGCTGGAGGATATCATTAAGGAGCGGCTGAACAAACAGGCAGCCATTGGATTCATGGGGGATCTGAAGGATAAGTATGATGCGGATCCGGATCTGCTTACGAAGGTCACGGTAGAAGACCTGCGCAATTTCGGTATGATTCCGGAATTTATCGGCAGGCTTCCGATCATCTTTTCTCTGAAAGCCCTGACGAAGGACATGCTGGTCCGTATCCTGCAGGAGCCGCGCAATGCAATCATCAAGCAGTATCAGAAACTGCTGGCGCTTGATGAGGTAGAGCTGACGATGGAGGAAGGCGCGCTGGAGGCAATTGCTGAAAAGGCGTTGGAAAAGAAAACGGGAGCCCGGGCACTGCGGGCGATCATCGAAGAATTTATGCTGGATATCATGTATGAGATACCGAAGGATGAAAATATCGGCAGCGTAAGAATTACGAGAGAATATATCGAGCATACGGGAGGACCGGTGATCTCACTGCGGAATGTGACGCCTCAGATTACATGTAAATAATTGACAATTTTGGTGAAGACGTTGACAGCGTTTGACAAAAATGTTATGTTAGGAAGAACGAAAGTGATGAGGAGAGAGCATTGATGAATGAAGCACAGGAACAGTTTTTAAAGACCCTGGAAAATCTGAAGGCGTTGGCGAAGACAAAGAAAAATACGCTTGAGTATGATGAAGTTCTGAATGCCTTTACCGGAACTGAGCTGACAGAGGATAAGATGGACATGATTTTGGAGTACCTGGAGAAGAATCACATCGATATTCTGCAGCTAAAATCCCCAGAGGACGCTTCAGATGATTTGTTGCTGGAATCCGAAGAAGATATACTGTTGTCTGACAATGAGGAAATCGAACTGATCAACGATGTGGATGTACTGGAGGGGGTCAGTACGGAAGACCCGGTTCGTATGTACCTGAAGGAGATCGGTAATGTTCCGCTGCTGTCGGGCGAAGAGGAAGTAGAGCTGGCAAAGCGCGTAGAGCAGGGAGATGAAGAAGCCAAGAAGGCTCTGACAGAGGCCAACCTGCGTCTCGTTGTCAGCATTGCGAAGAAATACGTAGGAAGAGGTATGCCGTTCCTGGATCTGATCCAGGAGGGGAATATGGGCCTTATGAAGGCCGTGGACAAGTTTGATTATACGAAGGGATATAAGTTCAGCACATATGCGACCTGGTGGATCCGCCAGGCGATCACAAGAGGAATTGCGGATACGGGAAGGACGATCCGTGTTCCGGTACATATGGTGGAGACAATCAACAAGACGCTTCGTATGACGAGGACCCTGCTGCAGGAGCTGGGACGGGAGCCTACCCCGGAGGAAGTGGCGGAGCGGCTTAACGTTCCGGTCAGCCGTGTCCGGGAGGTACTGAAGATTTCCAGAGATCCGGTATCCCTTGATACGCCGATCGGTGAGGAGGATGATTCCCATCTGGGAGATTTTATAGAAGATGATACGGCGCTTTCACCGGCAGATTCCGCTGCATTTTCCATGCTGCGGGAGGAGCTGAGCACTGCGCTGGAATCTCTGACTGACCGCGAGCGGCAGGTGGTTCGGCTGCGTTTCGGACTGGAGGACGGAAGAGCCAGGACTTTGGAGGAAGTCGGAAAGGAATTTAATGTTACCCGTGAGCGTATTCGTCAGATTGAGGCGAAGGCGCTGCGCAAGCTGCGTCATCCGTCCAGAAGCAAACGGCTGAAGGATTTCCTGACGTAAAGACAATGAAAAAGTTAGTTCAAAAGACATGCCTGGGGAAGCTGCCTGCGCATGTCTTTTTAAACGAAAGACAGAATAAGACTTGCTTTTTTTCTGGATATTTGTAATAATTTCTGTAGTTGTGTTTTTCAAAAAAGGAGGAAACAAAATGGATATCGAATTATTGAGAAAAGATATGGTAACAGCGATGAAAGCAAAAGATAAACCGAGAAAAGAGGCGATTTCTTCTCTGATCTCTGCAATAAAAAAGGCTGCCATCGATGAGGGCTGCCGGGAGGATATTCCGGCAGAGCTGGCAGACCGTGTGATCCTGAAGGAGATGAAGACAGTAAAGGAACAGATTGATACATGCCCTGATTCAAGAGCAGATTTGAAGGCAGAGTATCAGTTCCGCTATGATGTGATCTCTGAGTATGCTCCGAAGCTCCTTTCCGCAGAAGAGGTCAGGGAGATTCTGGAGGATAAGTTCTCTGAGGTGCTGGCTACGAAGAATAAGGGTCAGATCATGAAGGCAGTTATGGGAGAATTGAAGGGAAAGGCAGACGGTAAGGTGATCAATCAGGTCGTTGCAGAGCTTTGCAAATAGAAGGATGTTGGTGCCCTGAGTTCTGCATCCGACGGAAAGAACAGACTTGTATGTATTGGAGGAAAAAAGTATGCAGGAGACGAGACCATTTGTACCATGGAATATGATGAGAGATTTTATGGTTGCAGTATTTCAAAAGGAGGGGGTTCCGAAGGAGGATGCCCTGGTCTGTGCGGAGGTACTCCTGGAAAGTGACCGCCGGGGGATTGAGAGCCATGGCTGTAATCGCTTTAAACCAATTTATATTGACCGTATTGACGCGGGCATTCTAAATCCCGTGACGGAGTTTGAGATTATCCGGGAGACTGCCACCACTGCAGTTGTGGACGGACATAATGGTATGGGAATGGTGGTCGGCACAAGGGCGATGCAGATGGCCATTGATAAAGCAAAGGAATATGGTATGGGCATGGTGGCGGTGCGCAATTCCACGCATTATGGAATTGCAGGTTACTATGCGACGATGGCGACCCAGAACAACATGATCGGCATTACGGGAACGAATGCCCGGCCGTCAATTGCCCCGACCTTTGGCGTAGAAAATATGCTGGGGACAAACCCGATTACCTTTGGATTGCCGACTGATGAGGAATTTCCTTTTGTGCTGGACTGTGCCACATCAATTTCCCAGAGGGGAAAGATTGAATATTACGCGAGAAACGGCATGGATACGCCTTCCGGTATGGTCATCGGACGCGACGGAAGACCGATGACAGACAGCAGAGATATTCTGCAGGCGCTGAATGAGAAACGCGCCGCACTGACTCCTTTGGGCGGGATCGGCGAGGAGCTTGGAGGATATAAGGGTTATGGTTACGCCACTGTGGTGGAGATTCTTTCTGCCGCACTGCAGGCGGGAAGCTTTCTGCGTATGCTGAGCGGTCTGGATGAGCAGGGAAATAAGATTCCGTATCCGCTGGGGCATTTCTTTCTTGCAATTGATACGGAGGCATTCATGGGCGCAGATTCCTTTAAGAAAACTGCCGGAGATATCCTGCGGGAGCTGCGCGCTTCCGAGAAAGCGCCGGGACGCGAGCGAATCTATACGGCAGGTGAAAAGGAATACGAAATATGGCAGTTCCGCAAGGATAAGGGAGTGCCGGTGGGAGAGGCTGTGCAGAAGGAGATGACCGGTTTGCGGGATCGGTTCGGACTGACGCAGTTCGTGTTCCCATTTGAAGGTTAAGTGAAAATAGACGAGAGGAAGCGAGAAAAATGATAGCAGAAAAAATGAAGCCGTATCTGCAGAATAATTCGGCGATCCGGGCAATGTTTGAGGAAGGAAAGAAAATGGCTGCTGAGTTTGGGGCGGACAAGGTTTATGATTTCAGCCTTGGCAATCCGAATGTGCCGGCTCCGGAGAAGATAAAAGAAGCAATAAAGGAGATTCTGGAGCAGGAAGATCCCGTGTTTGTGCATGGGTATATGAGCAATGCAGGTTTCCCGCATGTACGACAGGCGATTGCAGACAATTTAAATGAGCGGTTTGAAACACAATTTTCAGAGAACAATCTGATCATGACGGTGGGGGCAGGCAGCGGCCTCAATGTGTGCCTGAAGACCTTAGTGGATCCGGGAGACGAGGTGATCGTCTTCGCACCGTATTTTCTAGAGTACGGTTCTTATATCCGCAATTATGATGGCGTGCTGGTGCAGGTGGATCCGGATTTAGATACATTTCAGCTGAACCTCGATGATTTTTCTGCAAAGCTGTCTGAAAGGACGAAGGCGGTCATCATCAACAATCCGCACAATCCTACTGGTGTTGTGTATTCTGAGGAGACAGTCCGCCGTTTGGCTGAGATCATGGAGAATAAGCAAAAAGAATATGGTCATGCCATCTATCTGATTTCTGATGAGCCGTACCGTGAGCTTGCCTTTGACGGAGCAGAGGTTCCTTTCGTTACAAAATATTACGATAATACCATGGTTGTATATTCCTACAGCAAATCCCTTTCACTTCCGGGGGAGCGGATCGGCTACGTGATCATACCGGATGAACTGGAGGACAGTGAGAATACCATCACCGCTGCAACGATCGCCAACCGTATCAGCGGATGCGTCAATGCGCCGTCTCTGATTCAGCTGGCGGTGGCAAAGTGTGTCGATGCGGAGGTAGATCTTGGATACTACGACAGGAACCGCAAGACCCTGTATGAAGGGCTGACCGGGTACGGGTTTACGTGTATAAAGCCGGAGGGAGCATTCTACCTCTGGGTGAAGTCTCCGGTTGAGGATGAAAAGCAGTTTGTGGACGCGGCGAAAAAATACCATATTTTGATGGTGCCGGGTTCTTCCTTTGCGTGTCCTGGCTATGTGCGTCTTGCATATTGTGTTTCTTATGAGACGATTGTGAATTCGCTGCCGGAATTCGGCAGACTTGCAAAAGAGTTCTGTTAACGTCTGGCCATACAGAAGGCAGTCTGCAGCCTGTATGGCTGATCGGACAAACTAAATACTTCCAGAGGAGAATGTCGCATTATGAAGATTATTATTGTAGGTCTCGGCAAGGTCGGACAATCTCTGGCAATAGAGCTGAGCGGGGAAGACAACGATATTACGGTGATTGACAACCGCGAGGATGTGATACAGGAGATTTCCAGCCAGTATGATTTGATGGGAGTGGTTGGAAATGGCGCAAGCTACTCAACGCAGATGGAGGCGGGAATTGAGTCGGCAGACCTGCTGATTGCCGTCACAGGCTCTGACGAGTTGAACCTGCTCTGCTGCCTGATCGCGAAAAAGGCCGGAAACTGTCATACAGTTGCCAGGGTGCGCAATCCGGAATACAGCAGAGAGATAGAATTTATCAAGGAAGAACTGGGGCTTGCCATGATCATCAATCCGGAGCTTGCAGCGGCCGGAGAGATTGCAAAGGTGCTTCAGTTCCCGTCGGCGATCGAGGTCAATTCTTTTGCCAAAAACAAAGTACACCTGATGAAATTCCGTGTACCGGAGAATTCTGTCCTCAACAATATGCAGATTGCAAACCTGTCTGCAAAAATGAGAGGAAATGTTCTGATCTGCGTGGTGGAAAGAGGCGAGGAGGTTATCATTCCGGATGGCAACTGTGTCCTGCGGGCCAGAGACCTCGTGTCGGTTGTAGGCGGCGTGAACGATGCAAATGAGTTTTTCCGGCAGGTCGGAATCGTGACCAATCAGGTGAAAAGCCTTATGATTGTAGGAGGCAGCCCGATCGCATATTATCTTACGAAGATGATGCTGGCGGGAGGCGTACGGGTCAAGCTGGTCGAGAAAAACATGAAGCGCTGCGAGCAGCTGTGCGATCTGCTTCCCAAGGCAACTGTCGTTTACGGTGACGGTACGGATAAGGAGCTTTTGCTGGAAGAAGGCATTACCAAATACGAAAGCTTTGCGGCACTGACCAATATTGACGAAGAGAATATACTGCTGTCTCTGTATGCCCGCAAGACCGGGAATAAAAAGCTGGTTACTAAGATCAATCGTATCGCCTTCGACGAGGTTATCAAGGAGTTGGATCTGGATACGGTCATTCATCCCAAAAATGTCACGGCAGAGCTTATCATCCGGTACGTGCGATCTATGAAAAATTCACTAGGAAGTAATGTGGAGACGCTGCACAAGATTGTGGGCGGAAAGGCAGAGGCATTGGAATTTGTGATCCACGGCAGGTCGAGGGTAACTGATGTGCCGCTGCAGGAGCTGAAGATTAAGAAAGGCATCCTGGTGGCATGTATCAGCCGAAGGGGCCAGATTATTATTCCCAGGGGTTCTGATAAGATCATGCCAGGCGACAGTGTTGTGATCACGACGCAGCACAAGGGCCTTGGAGATATAGAAGACATTTTGGCAAAGTAGGGCGCGGAAAATGAATTATAGGATTATTACATATATTATCGGATGGGTATTGAATTTTGAGGCGGTCTTTATGGCTCCGGCTTGCGTCGTGGCAGCAATCTACCGGGAGAAAGCAGGATTTTCACTGCTGATCACTATGGCGCTGTGCCTGCTCTGCGGTATTTTGATGACACGAATGAAACTTAAAAGTAAATCCATGTATGCAAGAGAAGGTTTTGTGGCAGTTGCCCTGTGCTGGATCGTACTCAGTGCATTCGGTGCGCTTCCCTTTGTGCTTGCGGGAAGCATTCCTTCGTATATTGATGCACTGTTTGAAGTAGTTTCAGGATTTACGACAACAGGCTCCAGTATCCTGCCGGAGGTTGAGTCAATGCCGCACTGTCTTCTGTTTTGGCGAAGCTTTACACACTGGATCGGTGGAATGGGAGTGCTTGTTTTTGTGATGGCGATTCTGCCCCTGACCGGAGGCAGCAGTATGTACCTTATGAAGGCGGAGAGCCCGGGGCCTTCTGTGGGCAAGCTTGTACCAAAGGTGAAAAGCACGGCAATGCTGCTCTACAAAATGTATCTCGGTCTTTCTATATTGCAGCTGGTTTTTCTGCTGCTCGGAGGCATGCCGGTTTTTGATGCGCTGACTACCATGTTCGGCACCGCCGGTACCGGAGGTTTCGGTATCAAAAATAACAGCATCGGCGGCTACTCCATGTATTTGCAGGGAGTCGTGACTGTGTTTATGATTCTGTTCGGCGTTAATTTTAATGTTTATTATCTGCTGATCAAGAAAAGACTGGGAGAAGCTGTGAAATTTTCGGAGGTGCGGACGTATCTCGGGATTATACTGGCTGCGGTGCTTCTGATCACAATCAATGTTTCAGGGATGTTTCCAAGTATTTTTCAGGCGTTCCATCACGTGGCGTTTCAGGTGGGTTCGATCATCACTACAACAGGATTTGCTACGACGGATTTTGATCTGTGGCCTTCTTTTTCTAAAACGATACTTGTGATGCTGATGTTTGTCGGAGCCTGCGCGGGAAGTACGGGAGGCGGTATTAAGGTTTCACGAATCATAATTTTATTTAAATCAATTATAAAAGAGCTGGATGTTATCGTACATCCTCATAATGTCAAAAAGCTGAAAGTGGATGGACGAGTGGTGGAACATGCCGTGGTTCGTTCTGTTAATGTATTTTTAGTATCGTATCTGTTCATTTTTGCTGTATCCGTGCTTTTGATTTCACTGGATAATTTTGATTTTACGACAAATTTTACCGCCGTTGCAGCGACTATGAACAATATCGGACCGGGACTGGCAATGGTTGGCCCGACACAGAATTTCGGAATGTTTTCCAATTTTTCCAAGATAGTGCTGACATTTGATATGCTGGCGGGAAGACTGGAGCTTTTCCCGCTGTTGATTCTGTTTTCAAAGAATACATGGTCGAAGTAGGAAAGACTAACTTGAGGGGCAGGGTTGTTTCATGAATGATTTTTAAAAGTATAGGAAGATCAGAT
>JAUNGD010000091.1 GCA_030524705.1 Lachnospiraceae bacterium
GTGTGTACTGCTGTCTGTGACCGTTTTTCTTGTGGTATCCGGTTTTTCTCTTGTATTTGTAAACGATAACCTTCTTAGCCTTGTCATTCTTGACAACGGTAGCTGTAACTGTTGCGTCAGCAACATCAGCTCCAACCTTAAGAGCGTCACCCTTTACTGCAAGCACCTGATCAAAAGTAACAGTTTCACCAGCTTCAACACCAAGCTTTTCTACGTTAATGATATCGCCTTCGGCTACTTTGTACTGTTTACCACCTGTTGCAATAATTGCGTACATATGGCACCTCCCGTTTATCATTACTCGCCAAATTCGGTGGTCCTGAGACACTTAAACCTCTTTGTGCGGCATACTTAATAAAGATAGCATATCTTGTGGTGAGAGTCAATATTTTTTTACAGAAAATGTGCCGGAAATTTACAGAAAATCTACCGGAAAGTAAGCCATTTCTGAAAGTAATTTTACAGTCACTCCCCCTGCACGGCAATGGCTAAAGCAGCACGCCGATCTTCCGGAAAACCGGATACAAATAGCTTGCTCCAAAGGTTCCCAGAGCCTTCGGCCCCGGCGCCTTTCGCCCAAGCCTCAGCGCATTTCGGAAGGTCAGGTTTACCGTTGCTCTGGTAATGGATTTATCCTTACGGCTGACAAACATCTCATTTCCTTTTATTGTATAGGAAAATTCAAGATTTTTTGCCGTATAAAACGGATAATTCTGAAAACGGGTCAGCGTAAGCCACAACAAATTCTCCAGCTCTATCAGCCCCTCGCTGTCTGCAAAATCCACTGAATTCTGACAGTCCTTCGTAGCGACATCCGAAGAAGAAGCCTTCTGCAGCGCCCGTCCCAGCTTGTATACGGCGGCGTCTCGAGCAAATTCATCATATTTTTGACCTGCCGCCTGCAATACCTTCTGTGTATCCGGGTTCTCAGACGGAAAACCTACCAGCTTTTCCAGATAACCCTGCTCTGCGGCAAGATTTCTGCTCTCCGGATAGACCAGCTCAAACATCAGGGAAATGTGGCCGATCAAATGATCAATGGGAGTTTTTTTCAAGCTGCGGAGCACCGCATGCTCTTCGCAGAAAGCCTCATATACCTCCAGAGTAACATCACTTTTCGCAAGCTCCTCTTCTGTCACATTGTAAATAGCGGCCATGCCTGTCTCATAGTTTGCCCGGAAAATATCCACCTTGTCAGCATCCCGGATAATCTGGCAGAACATAATCTCACGCTCATTAAGGTCTTCCGGGAGACGGTACAGACTGTGACATCGGATCGCAGTCTCAATTATACCGTACTTTGACGAATCAGACTCAAACTGAAGGATCAAACCGTCTTGAAACAGCAAATCTGCCCCAAAAGAAGCATGATCGATGGACTGTGCATCAATGAACGTATTATATCTACGAAGCTGCTCAAAACGACCGATATCGTGAAGCATGCCAATCTCCCAGGAAAGAAAAATATCCTCTGAAGAAAGATCCAGAGACCTTGCAATCCGTTCGCAGTTAGCCGCTACCCTTCCGGTATGAATATATTTCAGTTGAATTTTGACATCCTGAAGGTCGTAAGCGGATACATATTTTTTAAAAGCGGCCGTCAATTCTTGTTTCATTTTATGCTCCTTCCGCATTACACAATAATATCAGTTTCCATCCAGATTAATTTCCATCCAGCAATGCCAGCAATTCTTCTTTGTCCATTCTGCCGATTTCTCCGCCGGCTCCTCCGATGATCTGCTCTGCCAGTTCACGCTTCGTCTCCTGAAGCTTCAGAATCTTTTCCTCCACAGAGTGCTTTGCGATCATCTTATATACCGTCACCTTTTTCGTCTGGCCAATGCGGTGTGCCCGGTCAGTAGCCTGATTCTGAGCTGCCAGATTCCACCACGGATCATAATGAATGACCACGTCCGCTCCGGTAAGATTTAAGCCGACTCCACCGGCTTTCAACGAAATCAAAAATACAGAAGCGTTCCCTTCATTAAAAGCCTTCACCATCTGCAAGCGCTTTTCCTTGGGAACGGCGCCAGTAATCATAAAAAATGCAATCTGCGTTTCCTCCAGACGCTTCTGCAGAATTTCCAGCATAGAAGTAAATTGTGAGAATAAAAGAATCCGGTGCCCGCCGTCCAAAGCACTCTGAATCAGTTCCATACATGCCTCCACCTTTGCCGCCTCACCTCTGTAATTTTCGAAGCAAAGAGACGGATCACAGCATATCTGTCTCAGTTTTGTCAGTTCCGCCAGTACCAGCATTTTATTTTTATTGAATTCCTCCGCATCCTGCTTTGCAATGCTTTCCTTCATGTGCAGTACCTGTGCGTCATACAGCTTCTGCTGCTGTCCCTCGAGACGTACATAACGAACTTCTTCCAGCTTTTCCGGAAGATCTCTCAGGACATCCTCCTTCAGGCGGCGTAATATAAAGGGACTGACCATTTTCTGCAGACGCTTCATCGCCTGCTCATCATTATTTTTCACGATAGGCGTTTCTATTTCCCGCTTGAAGGTCTCATATCCATATAAAAATCCAGGCATAAGATAATCAAAAATACTCCACAGCTCACTGAGTCTGTTTTCAATAGGAGTTCCTGTCAATGCATAACGAACCGTGCTTTTTATCAACTTTACGGCTTTGGCCGCCGCTGTCGTATGATTCTTGATATACTGCGCCTCATCAATAATTTCATATTGAAACTGCTTATCCTCATAGCAGACAATATCCCGTTTCAAAAGATCGTAGGAGGTAATCAGGACATCCGCAGCCTGGTACGCATTTATTTTTTCCTGACGCTCTCCTGCTGTACCGGTCACCAGAACGAAGGAAATTTCCGGAGCAAAACGGCGAAATTCTTCCCCCCAGTTGAAAACCAGGGAGGCAGGTGCAATGACAAGAGAAGTCCCTGTTTTGCCCTCCTGTTTGGCTGCCAGCAGCACGGCAATCATCTGAAGCGTTTTCCCAAGTCCCATGTCGTCCGCCAGAATCCCGCCAAGATTCCATGCTTCCAGAGTACGCAGCCATTTATATCCGTTCTTCTGATAATTACGCATAATCCTGGACAGGCACTTTGGTTCTTCAAAATCCGAATCATTTATTGTTTTAAAATCCTTGACCATCTCACGGAAATGGCTGTCCCTGTTCTTATAAACACTCTCATGCGCTTCCAGCATCCGGTCAAGATACAGCGTACGGTAGATAGGAAGCTGCATTTTTCCATCTGCCAGTTCTGAAGGCTTCATATGCATGGAATCCATCATTTCCGTCAGCATTGCCAGCGAGGAATCCCCAAGATTTACGAAAGTACCATCCTTCAGCCGGTGGTATTTCTTTTTCAGCCGATAGCTTTGCAAAAGCTCAAGCAGCTCTGCTGCAGAAATATCCTCGGTAGAAATATCCATATCCAGCAAACCGCCGGAGACAGAAACGCCGACAGACACCTTTACCCGACTGATTATCTGATGACTGCGAAAACGGTCGGTACACTGCACCTCCCCCAGAGTAAGAAGGGCGCTCACCCCGTTTTCCATAATCTGGTACATCTTATCCTCTTCACCATTACAGCACAGCTCATCATTTTCCGGATCAATGAAAGGAAACCACTGAAGAGTCTGATACAGGATCTCTTCTTCACGGTTGATTTCCCGGAAGGATTCGATCTCCTCCCCCGATTCATCAATGGCAATATCAACAACCGATACCTCCCGCTCCCCATACCTTGCATGCAAACGGCAGGTCACATCGTTGCGCTCCGCGTCAAGATAAAAAATAAACTGTGCCTCCGGCGGCAGAAAGGAGCGAATCTTATCTCCCTGTAATTCCGTAATATCTACAATATCCTCCAACCCCGGCAAAATCTGATAGTAAAATTCGGACATATGGTTTCTTCCTATCCGGAAGTCAAATTGCCCGCCGTCCGACAGATTTGCCAGTGGCATGAGCCTGTCAACAAAAGACCGGTCCGCCCGGTAAAAGTGTTTTTCATCAATATAGTAAGCATATTCATCTCCCTGATAAAGCTCCGGAAGCGTACCGCTCACTTTAATTCCATGAAAGCTACGGTCACCCTTCAGCCGCTGCGGAGAAATCTGCATAGACGCCCTGGGGCTGGCACAGGCCGTAGTCAAAAAATATTTCTTTTTGTTTCCGCTGTCCTTATCCTCATATTCATAGCTCTTTTCACCGGCCATCAGCTCAAAGCATTCGTCCAGTCTCCCGCCGAATAATTTCAGTGAATCCAGATTTTGTGTTTTTCGAAGCGCAGAATAATATCTGCCCTCCATGAGCCGCTGCTCTATCTGCCGTTCTTCCTGAACATACCTGCGTACAAATCCGACCCATTTCTGCGCCTCCTGAGTAAAATTGGAAAGGCCATGATTAAATTCCGCTTTGGAACCATACTGCTTCACCATGGAATTCCGCACAGCCTCACAAAAATCAGTCAATGATTTCACTACAAAAAGCTTCTCAATTCCAATCCGGAAGGAAATAAAAAGCCTGCCATTTTTTCTTGTCAGACGCGGGACGAACTGCAGCACACCCTCCTGAGAAATAGTGCCTGCCTTCAATTGAACGGCTCGTTTTTCTCTGAACTGACTCAGCAGTACATCCGCTTTTCTGTCCGTTGCATCGCCGAGGTTATGTGACTGCAGATAATCTTCCAAGCCACACAACGCCGCTGCTATGTATTCACATTTCGCCCTTCCACCAAAATATGACCAGTAATCCTTCCTACATGCAGGACAATTGCAGCTGGCACGTTTTACCTGTGTCCGCGAAAAAACCACCTGTACAGGAAACGTCCCTTTTTTATTCCTTCCTACTGCCAGTATCTGGCCCAGCTGCTCATCTCCATATTCATCATATCCCGCTGAAATCTCCTGAATTTCCAGCATCCCATCTCCCAGAAGCTTTGCTCCCTTCCGGATACTTTCAGCGGAAAACTCCAGGGATTCTTTGATTTTAGCTCCATCAAAATAGATATAGATGTCCGGGTTTTCACTGCGTTCCTGGTCTGCCGTTTTCTGTTCTTCCTGCCGTTTTTGTTCGGCAATTTTCTGTGCTTCTTTCTGTATGCGCTTTTTTTCCGCGCGTTTCCTCGCCTCTTCTTCCTTTTTCAGGCGGGCTGCCTCTCTCCTCGCCTCCTCTGCTGCCATATCTTTTGTCACTCTCTGCACATCTTCGGATAACTGTTTTTGCTCTTCTTCTATTGCGTATAATACGGCCGCCATATGCTCGCAGAAATTTCCGGATTTGGCTACGGGACACTGACAAGATATACGAGAAAACTTTCCGTCTTTTAATTTCACCGCAACTTCATAGCGCTGCCGTCCTAGGACCGCAGCAGTGTACCCGTCTGTACTTTTCTTCAAATCCACAACTCTTTTATTCCTGCAGCTGGCTTTCGCCCGTTCCAGAGCAGCCGGATTGAATTTTTTCTCCCAATTCTCCAATGTCTTTCTCACTTTCCGCAACGCTGCAAAGTAACCTGCATTCGCGCTTTTACTCAGAAATTTTAGCCAGACCGTCCTCCAGAATCAATTTTGCAACTTTAGAACAGCCCTCCAACGTATCATACCTTTGCTGAACAAGATATCTCGTAATATTTCGGGTAATATTCGCCTGAAGCTGTTTTCTGATGGGCCAGTCCAGCTTAGCATTGGCCGCAAAAATCCTGCATACCTCTTCAGACAGTTCATTGTTTGTAAGGCGGCTTGTAACAATTTCCCACAATTCCTCCATGGAAAGCTGATCCTGCGCTTTCTGATATACCTGCCGGTTCAGATGCTTCTCTGATGGTGTTTCATTGTTTTGAACCGCATCACTGTCTTCGCCGACCGGCACCGCAGAAATATGCATCCGCTTTACTTTCTGGCGGATATACCGCATCTGATGATCCAATTCCGGATAAACCGTAGCCTCATTGATATTGCACAGATCCAGAGAGCCCAAAAGCTCTTCTTTGAGCTCGTGCGGAATAATAATCTTATGCGTAAACTCTGTTTCCAGACATTTATCTGTCTTTTCCAGAACGGAGTCCCATTTGTTTTCCTGTACAAGTGTACGGATGCAGCCAGAAAGAAGAAAGGCGCCGCTTTGCTGTCTGATCCTGGAATTGTCCAGATTAGCCCTGATAAAATAATTCCGCTTGATCAGATTTATGTAATTATCCAAAAAATCTTCTGCCACTTCCTCCTGAACAGGCGGGAGGTCGATTCCCTCTTTTTGCATGCCAAGCCAAAGCTGACGCAGTGTCATCCCCTTCAGATCCAAATGTGCTATATAAGATAAAATCTGCGCTTCAAGAGCGCCTGCATGTGTTGGATATGTGTGAGTCATATAGACCGCCCCATCCTCTTCCGGTTCAATTTCACAGGCAAAATACAACGCAATCAAAGGATTTTCTGTTACATCCAGAAGTCTGGTGGGCAATTCATAATGCTGCAGCTTCGTCAATCGTTCAAAATTTGTCAGTCCGTTTGCCAGTTCATCCGGTTTGCGCCGGATTGCTTCACGGATCAATTCATGCTCCTGGCCAAGCTGTGCATCCCGAAATACACTGGGTACTATTTTCCAATCCTTCTTTGACTGTCCGCGGAAATAAAGAATGCTGTTTTTTTCCGAATCATCCTTCACTGAAATCCGGTCAATTTTCTGGACAATGTACATATATTTTATCATCGGATCAATGAATGCAAAATCATCCTGCATATCCCTGATGTCCACATCATCCAAATGTATGACATCCAGTTTCTCCTCCATTTATATCATCCCTTCTCAGGAATTTTGACTGCCCCCATCATCAGGAGGAGCAGCAGCTTATCCCGAATTGCCGCTAATAATTGATTTTCTTTTTCCAGGTTTTCCTGGTACCGCATGAAACAGTCTGTTTCCTCTTTAAATTTACATAAAGTAATTTCATCTGGAATCACGATTCGTATCCTCTCCAGGGTCCGGGTGGAAATTTCTTTAAACGTTGTCCCAGAAGCCATACTTGTAATTTCCTGCGTTTTATTCAACAACAGATAATAAACAAATCCAGTCCCAAACGATGGTTTTGGAATAATTGACCGAAACCCCTGATTTGTCGTCAGTTCGTTGGCCGCTATGGAAATATATCCGATGGGGGCACGGGAACTGAACAGCACCGCTCCCCTCGGAAGCAGCTGAGCACTGGAATTATTCAGTCCTGATTCTGTAATATCTATGGCCCCTTTTTCAATAAATTTTGTTTTTGATTTTGACAGATCTCTCGGTGTAATCCAGGAGATACCGCCTTTTGAATAGTATTCTTCCACCTTTTTGGATGGAGTTCCGCCACTTACAATTTTCCCGAGATCTGCGAGATGCCCTGTTTTCCATCCTTCTGGAATGCATCCCATATCGCTCATCTGAAAACCACCGCCGCTGTCACGAAATGGTCTTCCATTTGCATTCGGGAAATTATAGGAAATAAACCACTTGTGAAACAGTTCCGTCAAAAGGCTTTCAACAGATTGGCATACCTCCATATTCTTTTTTATTTTATCATCTATTCCTGAAAGAACAGATGCAATTCGAAGCTGCTCGTCATATGGTGGAATCGCAAATATACTTTTTTTGAAACGCGCCAGATTTATGTACTGGCTGTTCGTAGAGCCCTCCAGTGATTTCATCGCCAATTCTCTGAAAAGCGGTGTTATCGTCAAATAATAAAGAAAATTCGGGTCGATTTTGCCTTTCCTGGCCCTCAATACCATATACCAGTTAGATCCGATACCAATTTCATCCTCATCCAGCACTGTAACCAAAGCTGTTTTCCCATTCTGCAGGGCCGAACAAATCTGTGGAACCAGGACATCCTGATTACGGAATTTTCTTCCTTTCCCTGTATATTCTACAATCTCATATCCATGGATAAACTTGTCGTACGGAATTAATTTGTCCAGATTGATCTGTTTTATCTTCTGTCCTTCTGCGATTATTTCTTCTGGATTGAAATTAACAATATCTTCCAGCGCATTCCATTCCCATTCTATAATTTCGCTATATCTCATATCCGATTTCTCTCAACTTTTCTTCCAGCTCCCGCTCTAAACGATGATTTTCATGCATGAGCCGCATCAATTCTCCGGTAAGATCCCTAAGAGAGCCCGCAATTTCATTTTCGTTGATCTCCGGTTCTGCCATAGCAACATACCTGCCCGGAACCAGTGAAAAATCATTCTGTCGAATTTCTTCCAGATCTGCTGCCACACAAAATCCCGGCTCATCATAATACGAGTCTGCCCCGCTTCTGTAAGCGCATATTTTTTCTGAAATTTTATGGATTTCTTTTTCATCCAGCTCTCTTTGCGAACGTCCGGCAGTATGTCCCATTTCCCGCGCATCCACAAACAGAATCTTTCCACATTCATTTCCTCTTTTTGCTTTATTAATAAACCAGAGAGATACCGGGATACCCGTATTATAGAAAAGATTACCAGGCATAGCGACGATGCATTCAATCAAATCACGTTCTACCAGATTCCTCCTGATTTCGCCTTCTCCGCTGGTCTGAGTCGTCAGAGTACCATTTGACAGTACGATCCCCATTCTGCCCTTCGGCGCAAGATGATAAATCATATGCTGAATCCATGCATAATTCGCATTTCCAGCAGGCGGCATCCCATACTGCCACCTTTTATCATTCCAAAGCCGTTCGGCCCCCCACTCGGACATATTAAAGGGCGGACTCGCCAATATGTAATCTGCTTTCAGTTCCGGGTGCAGATCCTGCAGAAAGGTGTCCGCGTTATGCCTTCCCACATCAGCTTCAATTCCATGAACGGCAAGATTCATAAGACACATTTTCCAGGTAGTGGGATTGCTGTCCTGTCCATAGAAGGAAAGATCACCCTGCGTACCGCCCTGCTTTCTTATTTCCCGATCTGCATAAATGAACATTCCGCCGCTTCCGCAGCAGGGATCATAAAGCCGCCCGCCTTGCAGATCAAGTGACCGCACCAAGGTCTTGATAATGCTTGAGGGTGTATAAAACTCGCCCGCTCTTTTTCCCTCCTGTTCTGCGAATTTCATCAGACAGTATTCATAGACCATTCCCAACGTATCCCTGTCTGTTTGTGTATCAATGTTCGCATCAAACAAGAAAATAAGCTGTGACAAACGATCCATATCCAGACCCGTTCTTGAAAAATATTTCGGCAAAATCCCTTTTAGATCGCTGTTTGCATCCTCTATACGCTGAATTGCAAAATCAATATACTCTCCCAGGTCAGGCTGTCCGCAATGCTCCATAATGGCATGCCACCTTGCTTCTCTGGGAATATAATACACACCGCAGCTGGTATATTCATCAATGCTCGTTTCAAAACCTGCATTTTCTCCTGCCAGCTCCTGGTATTTGCGTTCAAACCTCTCTGATATATATTTCAGAAAAATCAGGCCAAGAAAAATCTGTTTGTACTCTGAGGCGTCCATATTGCCCCGCAGCA
The DNA here is from genome assembly GCA_030524705.1 of Lachnospiraceae bacterium. Classification (GTDB taxonomy): domain Bacteria; phylum Bacillota; class Clostridia; order Lachnospirales; family Lachnospiraceae; genus Choladousia. The sequence goes on from JAUNGD010000091.1 coordinate 9,475, forward strand.
TGTCCGCTGCATCCCAGAGAATTTTCTTTAAATTATCATTTTTATATTCTTTTTCTGTCATTGAGAATCTCCTTTATTTCAAGGATAATAAATAGTGTAAGCTCTGATAGCTCAGGTGCTGCCTGTGGTATGCTTCAATTAGTTTTTTAAAACAGTGCCCACGATTTGGGCAATCTATTAAAATCTGATATTGTACATCTCGCCTTCCTGCAGGAAAGTATTCAGTGTCAAAAACGATTTTCCTACTTCATTTAAATTTAGAGACAACCGATAGAAATCGACCTCTCCCGCCCTATTCTCACAGGGGTATATATTGCGTCCTCTCTTAGCGTAATCCATAAACTCTTTATCACCATACATATCATAATAATACTCATCGACTTCCACCGCAGCCCAGGGGAACAATTCCTGAATAACTATTTCGTAGCTTTTTAATCCAAACCCCCAAATGGATTTTTCACTTAAAATCGTCTCATTGCCATCAGGATCAATCCTCTTCAGAATAAAATCGCCTCTGCCGGAAGTCTTATTTATCCATTCCACAATTTCAGCGAACAATTCACCTTGCTCCGCCAATTCCATCAACCCTACAGAAAATGCCAATGTATTTAGCCTGGTTTGATATTCACTTTGGCAATCATATAAGGATTTCAAAAAGGGGGCACTATTTCTGAGATCATTATCACAATCAATTTCAGTTTTCCAGCCTTTGCCGGTTTTCACAATTTTTTCCTTAGTAATCAGCTGATAGATGCATGATTCCGTTTCGGGATTATATAAAACCAAAATCACCGGTAAAGAGTAGTTCAGCCAATAATCATAGTGCTTCATCTCACCGCGAAACACTACTTTATTATTTTTTACTTCCCGAAAGAAATATGCCCCGGTTTTGATCTGAACTCCGATCAGCTTTCCTGAAGGCCTGTCTGCTGCACGTTCTTCAATAAGGGCATCTATTCCGTAATCCTCAATTAGCTGCTCTCTAAAAACAAAGCCGATTTTTTCAAAAATAAAACTAACTGCATTGACACCTATCCTGTCCGTCTGCATTTTTCGCACCTCATTTATGAATTTTAATACATCCAGTCACAATACTACTCTGGTATAAATCAAAAAACCTTTTGCATTCCTCTCTCAGCACTTCGGGATACATTTCAAGGCAGGATTGAATATTATTCTCTAACTTTATCACATCACAAAGGCAATTACAAGTAATGAAAAGCTGCCCGGCATAACACCAGGCAGGAACCCACTTTTATTTTTTCATTTGTTTACTTGACGGGAAGTAGCACACCACCCCCACTACTTGGGACTGTCTATTTCTCGACACTCCCCTGAACTTCCTTTTTAGCTGAACACATAAACGGACCTATGTATGTTTCAAGCAATATCTACATACACACTTGTTGTTATCACCATGGTCATCATCAAACCACAGTACATTAAAAACTCTTCCAGTCACATACCCATACAATCTATGATTACCAGTTACCCTTAGAGATATTAATGACTCTGCTTCTATATATTTTGAAGCCAGTCTATCTTGGGCTGCCTTATTCAGTTCGTTCAAATCCAAGGAATGATTTTGTTTTTTGTCTCGAACTAATATCTCACTCCAAGTTTGAGTTTCTAACGACTTTAATCTGGGAAATATCTCTGCCCAAAACAATTCTCCTAAGTGATCCTGCGAGAATGCCCACATCTCCTGATCTGAGTTCGCAAAGGTCCATGCCGGGTTCTCTGAATAATATCGCTCAGGATCTCCACCCTGAGCGATACGTTTCCCATCAGGAAATTCTCTTTGTTTCACTTCTTTTTTTCGTTTAGAGCCCGCCATAATATAATGCCATGCTTTCTTTTGTAATTACATTATTGCATCCTGCACCTGACGGAACACCCTCTCTCGCCTTAATCCAAGGATCCTCCATATGTGTCAATTGGCTGAGCCATTGAGCATTGTGGCTACCATAATGCTCTAATACTTTATCAATAGTATCCTTTTGATTATCAGACAAATCTTCTTCGCCACCAGTCTCATCACTGGCACTTGCAGAATACATCCCCTGTGTTTTAAAAAATAGTTCAGGACATACCGGACCATTTGCCCATGCCTGAAAATCCTCTTCAAATAAAGGAGAATCGTCCCAAACAAGCGACCATGCTTGAGAATAGTAGCACAGCTTCTGAAGCTTCATCGTTGACATGGAGCCACTTTGTTCCAGAATATATTTTGCTGTATCAAATACATTTGCCATTTTTTCGCCCTCCTTTACATTTATAATATACTACTTATTTGTAACTCTGAACAGTGAGTAAATTGTGAAATTTTTATAATAGTATCTAAGCGATTTTTGTTAGACCCGAATCCGGATCATTTATCCTTATGAAGCAATCATCCATAAACCAACCTATATATCATATATCCAACCAAACAACCTGCTGTATTATGGACGATATCATCAAATTCAAACAGTCCGCGCTTTAAGATCAACTGGAGAAGCTCAATGCTGGATGAAAACAGAAAACCAATCAGGACAACTTTTTTTCCGTCTGGTCTACTGCCATCACTCTTCAGCACAATTGGCAGCAGGAACCCTACAGGAACCAGCATGATAATATTCGCAATATTCTCTGCAAGCAAATCTTTTTGGCCCTCCAAAATCGCGGTATAACTCCAAAATGGCATTAACATATATTCATATTCAGCCTTCACCGGACGGGATAGAACCGTAGTTGACAGAACTAAAAACAGATATCCCGCCAATATTGCCATAACAACCCCCTTCAGCCCGGAACAGCTTCTATGATAATAACAAAACCCTACAGCCAGACCGATAATACCGGCAATCAAATAATATATAATTGGGATTTTAATACTTCCGTAGTATATATAATCCAAATCTTGCCTGTCCTCCTCAGCATTACTGCGCATAAGCTAATTCTATTGCCCGAATTCAAAAAAAGTCGTTATAAGAATCTCTCTTCCAGCTCCTTCATCAGCTCTTTTATCACCGCCGGATCCTCCTCCAGAGCATCCGCGATCTCTTCTATTGTCTGTCCCTTATCCAGCTTTTTCTGAATCAGCGAAAGGACCTTGTGCTTTTCACCTTCTTCTCTTCCTTCCTCTCTTCCAGCTTCTATTCCTTCCTTTATTCATTCCTTTTTTCCATCCTCCCGAATCTGCCGA
>JAUNGD010000092.1 GCA_030524705.1 Lachnospiraceae bacterium
CGGAATGCAGAAGGCCGCAGCACAGAGTACCGCAGCCGGGAGACCAGAGATGCGGAGGGGCGCAGTCAGGAGCATACGGACAAGCCCCCCACAGAGCTTTCCCAGCTTGACAGCGGCATTGTGGCGACGGGAATTCTCGAGGTGATGCCGGACGGATTTGGATTCATCAGAAGCGACAATTATCTGCCCGGGGAAAATGATGTGTACGTATCGCCCTCCCAGATTAGAAGATTTAATCTGAAGACGGGAGACATCATTTCCGGCAATACGAGAATCAAGGCGCAGCAGGAGAAATTCGGTGCGCTGCTGTATCTGAAGACGATTAATGGAAAAACGCCCTCCGAGGCGATGAAGCGATATAATTTTGAGGATATGACGCCGATTTTCCCGAATGAGCGGATGCGTATGGAGCGGGGTTCAAAGGCGACGGCAATGCGTATTGTGGATCTGTTTTCTCCTATTGGAAAGGGGCAGCGAGGCATGATCGTATCGCCGCCTAAGGCAGGTAAGACGACGCTTCTGAAGGATGTGGCGCATTCTATTCTCCAGAACGACCCGAATATGCGGCTGCTGATCCTGCTGATCGACGAGCGGCCGGAGGAGGTTACAGATATTAAAGAAGCCATTTGCGGAGAAAATGTGGAGGTGATCTATTCCACCTTTGACGAGCTGCCGGAGCATCACAAACGGGTATCAGAAATGGTGATCGAGCGGGCGAAGCGTCTGGTGGAGCAGAGGGAGAACGTGACGATCCTTCTCGACAGCATTACCCGTCTGGCCCGGGCCTATAACCTGACGGTGCCCCCCAGCGGACGTACCCTTTCCGGAGGTCTTGATCCGGCGGCGCTGCATATGCCGAAGCGCTTTTTCGGAGCGGCGAGAAAAATGCGGGAGGGCGGCAGCCTGACGATCCTGGCTACGGCCCTGGTGGACACCGGAAGCAAGATGGACGATGTGGTGTATGAGGAATTTAAGGGCACCGGAAATATGGAGCTGGTGCTGGACCGCAAGCTGTCCGAGAAGCGTGTATTCCCGGCGATCGACATTCCGAAGTCCGGTACGCGCCGGGAGGATCTGCTGCTTGACCGGGAGGAGCAGGAGGCCGTATATATTATGCGGCGGGCGCTGAACGGCCTGAAGTCGGATGAGGCGGTGGAAAATATTCTGAATATGATTGTCAACACAAAGGACAACCGTGAGCTTGTACAGAGGGTGCGCCGCCAGAAGTTTATTTAAAGGTGAAGCCGGGGCGGAACGACCCTTAGCCGCAGGAAAAGATGCACGGCGCGGCAAACACAAAAGTAACACAAAAGTTTCTCGGAAAACCCTGCAAAACAGTTGCATTTTGCGGGAAACTGTGCTATCATTCAAATATTGTCTCATTTGAGGCTGAACTGCAGGGACTTGCAGGGATAGTCTGGGATATCTTGCTGTGGTAACACTTGAGCAGCATTGACCAGGAATTGAGCCGGCGGGGTGCCGGTATCAGCAGTTCACAGAATAAGAAGAAGAGGTGAAAATCATGAGAGAAGGAATCCATCCGAATTATTATCAGGCAACCGTAACATGCAACTGTGGAAATACTTTTGTGACAGGATCTACAAAGAAAGACATCCACGTAGAAATCTGTTCAAAGTGCCATTCATTTTACACAGGTCAGCAGAAGGCTGCAGCAGCTCGCGGACGTATTGAAAGATTCAACAAGAAATACGGTATTGAATCTAAATAGTGTGAGAGAAGATAAGGTTGAGATTGCAAAATCTCAACCTGTTTTTGAATAACGGAGGAATTATTTATGAAACCATCCGGTATAGGAGGCCAGGCGGTCATTGAAGGAGTCATGATGCGCAATGGCGGAAAATACGCGGTGGCTGTGCGGACGCCGGACAACGAAATTGTAGTGGATGTCCAGAACTGCAGCAGCAGCCGTTTTGGAAAGAACAAGATTGTAAAACTGCCGATCATCCGGGGCGTAGTCAATTTCTTTGACTCTATGATCCTCGGCATGAAGTCGCTGATGTTTTCTGCGTCGCTTTTTGCTGAAGAGACGGAGGAAGAGCAGGCGGAGCGGGAAGGAAAGGCAAGGAAGAAGGCTGCGGCAAAGGCTGAAAGGCTGAGAAAGCAGGGCAAAGACGAGGCTGCGGCTAAAGTGATTGAGAAATGCGAAGAAAAGCTGGAAAAGGAGCGGGGAACGGCGTCTTCCGGCAGTGGAAAAGACGACAATGATATGCTCATGACCCTGACGGTTATTTTTTCTCTGGCCTTTTCTATCGTTCTGTTCATGATGCTGCCGTATTTTATCTCCAGGCTTCTTCGGAAGGTGGTGGCTTCGGAGATGCTGATTCTGATTGTGGAGGGCATTGTAAAGCTGATTATTTTTATCGGGTATCTGGCGCTTATCTCCCGGATGAAGGATATTCAGCGGACCTTCATGTATCACGGCGCGGAGCATAAATGCATCAACTGTATTGAGCACGGCCTGGAGCTCAACGTCGAGAATGTGCGGGTCAGCTCAAGAGAGCACAAGCGCTGCGGTACGAGCTTTCTGTTTATTGTTATGTTTGTCAGCATTGTATTTATTATGGTGGTCAGCATTCCGCTGTTCGCCCTGATTCATGTCAATACGGCATTTTGGCGGATCGTGCTGCGGCTGGCTCTGCTCCCGGTGATTGCCGGTGTATCCTATGAGTTTATCATCCTGGCAGGCTGTTCTGACAGCAAGCTGGTCAATCTCCTCAGCAAGCCGGGAATGGCAATGCAGCATCTGACGACGAAGGAGCCGGATGATTCCATGATAGAGGTGGCCATTGCGTCGGTGGAGGCAGTGTTTGACTGGAGAAAATTCGAAAACGAGCAGTTTGGGACGAACTATGCTCTGAAGACAGAGAATGCGGTTGACCAGGAGCAGACAGAATGCCGAGGACAGGCAGAACATCAGGAACAGACGCAGACAGAACGTCAGGAACAGACAGGGCATCAGGCACAGACAGAACGCCGGGGACAGACAGAATCATGAAGCAGCCGGAGCGCATGCAGAGGGCCAGCCTTCGGGAGGCTCTGAGGCTGGGAGAGCGATATCTTCAGGAGCGCGGCGTGGAGGACGCTGCCGTGGACGCCTGGCTTTTGCTGGAATACGTAACCGGGATAACAAGAACGGTCTTTCTGGCGGAGAGCAGACAGGAGATGCCCGAGGAGAGCCTCGCACGGTATCAGGAGCTTCTTGCAAAGCGGGGAAATCATATTCCTCTGCAGCATCTGACGGGAGTACAGGAGTTTATGGGCTTTCCCTTTCGGGTGAACGAGCACGTTCTGATCCCGCGGCAGGATACTGAGATCCTGGTGGAGGAGGCGCTGAAGCGTCTGCAGCCGGGAATGAGGGTGCTGGATATGTGTACGGGTTCCGGGTGTATTGCGGTCAGCCTTGCAAAGCTGTGCGAAGCATCTATGGATACCGGATCACAAAAAAGACAGAAAGAGGCCGGAGCGCAAAAAGACAGGGAAGCAGCGGCAATGCAGAAGAATCAGGATGCCGCAGGCATAAATTCTCTGACAGTTGACGCGGCGGACATTTCACCGGAGGCCTTGGCCGTTGCCGCTGAAAATGCATCGCGCCTGGGCGCGGACGTGCGTTTTCTGTGCAGCGACCTGTTTGCGGAGCTTTCCGGTACGTATGATATGATCGTTTCCAATCCGCCTTATATCCGCAGTGCTGTGATCGAAGAGCTGGCGGAGGAGGTGCGGTGTCACGAACCGTACCAGGCCCTGGATGGGAAAGCGGACGGCCTGTATTTTTACCGGAGAATCATCCGGGAGGGCAGGAAATACCTTGGAGAAAACGGATGGCTCCTGTTCGAGATCGGATACGACCAGGCTGCGCAGGTCACGGAGCTTTTGGCCGAGGCCGGATTCAGGGAGACAGAGACGGTGAAGGATCTGGCGGGGCTGGATCGGGTGGTGCTGGGAAGATATCCGGGATGAGAAAGACAGTCCGTGGACTTATATATTGGTGGTGCCTGCGGAGCGGGCATGAAAGTTTTAGGAGGAAATTCATGTTTGATAAATTGGAAGACTTACTGATACGCTTCGAAGAGATTTTGAATATGCTGAACGATCCGGCGATTATTGCGGATCAGCAGCGTTTTCAGAAGCTGATGAAGGAGCAGGGAAGCCTGCAGCCCCTCGTCGATGCGTACAAAGAATATAAAAGCTGCAGGCAGACGGTGGAGGACAGCCTTATGATGCTGGAGGAAGAGTCTGACGAGGAAATGCGGGAGATGCTCAAGGAAGAGCTGGCAGACGCGAAAAAGCGTATTGAAGAGCTGGAGCGGGAGCTGAAGATCCTTCTGCTTCCCAAGGACCCGAACGATGAAAAGAATGTTATCGTGGAGATCCGTGCCGGCGCCGGCGGTGACGAGGCGGCGCTGTTTGCGGCGGAGATCTACCGGATGTATGTCCATTATGCCGAGAGCCAGCGCTGGCGCGTGGAGACGATGGACTTTGAGGAAATCGGCATCGGCGGAATGAAGTACGTGAATTTTATGATTACCGGACAGGGCGCGTACTCCAAGCTGAAATACGAGTCCGGCGTACACCGGGTACAGCGTGTGCCGGAAACAGAATCCGGCGGACGTATCCATACCTCCACGATCACCGTAGCAGTGATGCCGGAGGCGGAAGAGGTGGATGTGGTGATCGACGAGAAGGATATTCGGATTGACGTTATGCGTGCCTCCGGGAACGGCGGCCAGTGCGTCAATACCACGGACTCCGCGGTCCGTCTGACCCACTATCCCACCGGAATTGTTGTGTACAGCCAGACAGAAAAATCTCAGCTTCAGAACAAGGCGAAGGCTTTTGCGCTGCTGCGGGCCAAGCTGTACGACATTGAGCAGCAGAAGGCCCACGATGCGGAGGCGGAGATGCGCAGAAGCCAGATCGGTACGGGAGACCGTTCGGAGAAGATTCGTACCTACAACTTCCCCCAGGGCCGTGTGACAGACCACCGGATCAACCTGACGCTGTATAAGCTGGATAAGGTCATGGACGGGGAGATTCAGGAGATTATCGACAGCTGTATCGCGGCGGATCAGGCGGCCAAGCTTGCCCGGATGAATGAATAAAAAGGGAGTTTTAAATGAAACCGAATCACAATCATCAGAAAAAAATAGCTGTTATCAATGATTTTTCAGGATTTGGCCGCTGCTCAATAGCAGTGGCGCTTCCTGTTATATCGGCTATGGGGATTCAGTGCTGTCCGGTGCCGACGTCTATATTTTCCAATCATACAGGCTTTGAGAGCTTTTTTTTTGAGGATTATACGGATCGGATGCAGCCCTACATTGAAGAGTGGAAAAAGCTGGGGCTGAGCTTTTCAGGCATCAGCAGCGGATTTCTGGGCTCAAAGGAGCAGATTCAGATTGTCATCCGCTTTTTTCAGGATTTTGGTACGGCGGATAACATAATCGTTGTGGATCCTGTGATGGGGGATTATGGAAAAACGTACTCCACCTATACGCCGGAGCTGTGCGAGGAGATGAAAAAGCTGGTTTCCTACGCGGACATCCTGACGCCGAATCTGACGGAGGCATGCATCCTGACGGATACGCCGTACCATGACGAAAAATGGCGGATGCAGGAGATTACCGCCCTGGCGGAAAAGCTCAGCGCCATGGGGCCGGAGAAGGTTGTGATCACCGGTATTGTGCAGGGAGATTTTATTGCGAATTTCTGCTATGAAAAGGGACGGCCGGGAAAAATACGCCGGACCCACAGGGTCGGCACGCAGCGCTGCGGCACGGGGGATATTTTCGCGGCGATCATTGCAGCGGATGCGGTAAACGGGGTGCCGTTTCAGGATTCTGTGCGGAAGGCTTCGCTTTTTATAAAAAGATGCATGGAAAAATCCGTGGAAATGGAGCTGCCTCTGACAGACGGCGTCTGCTTTGAGGAAGTGCTTCACACGCTGAGATAATATTTTACAGGCTGTGTCTGTGTACAGGCGCCGGCCTGCTGTGATAATGGAAAGGACTGTTTTTATGAAACATAAGGCTATGACGATTTTATATGAGGTTCGGGGAAATCTCTATGTGAACCTGACCAATCAATGTCCTTGCGCCTGTACCTTCTGCCTGCGTCAGACCCGGGAAAGTATGGAGGAATCCGGCCCGCTCTGGCTGGAGCATACGCCTTCTCTGGAAGAGGTGACCGCAGAATTTTCCAAATTTGATCTGGATAAATACCCGGAGATAGTGTTCTGCGGATTCGGAGAGCCTACGGAGGCTCTGGAGGTGCTGCTGGAGACGGCGCGCTATATCAAGGAGCATTACGGCAAGCCTGTCCGTATCAATACGAACGGCCTTGGCAGCCTCATCAACGGGAAAAATATCGCGCCGCTTCTGGAGGGCCTGGTGGATACAGTATCCATCAGCCTGAACACGCCGGATGCAGAAAAATATCACGCTCTGGTGCGTTCAAAATTCGGGGACCAGTCCTTTGACGCGATGCTTTCCTTTGCCCGGGAGTGTACAAAATATGTGCCGAAGGTGGTCATGACCACCGTATCGACGACGCTGACTGCCGGCGAGGAGGAACAGTGCCGCAGGATCTGTGAGGAGCTGGGCGCGACGTACCGGATAAGACCCTGGGAGGGCTGAGTACAAATTATTTGAAACTGTAATAGAAGCGGGAAGAAGCAATGAAGGAAAGAGAGAAATTTGGCAGCCGCCTGGGATTCATACTGGTCTCGGCGGGCTGTGCGGTAGGAATTGGAAATGTATGGAAGTTTCCTTATATGACGGGAAAATACGGCGGAGCGGCCTTTATCCTCATTTATCTGGCATTTCTGGTACTGATGGGATGGCCAATCATGGTCTGTGAATTTTCGGTGGGCCGGGGAAGCCAGAAGAGCTGCGCCACATCCTTTCGGGTGCTGGAGCCGGAGGGTACGCGCTGGCACCATTACGGATGGTTCGGCATGGCGGGAAATTACCTGCTGATGATGTTTTATACGATGGTTGCGGGCTGGATGCTGTATTACTGTTTCCGCTGTGCCAGGGGAGATTTCAGCAATATGGTTCTGGATGCCCGGGCGGTGGAAGCGCGTTTCAATGAAATGCTGGCTTCTCCCGGGACACTGACGCTATGGATGATTCTGGCGGTGCTGCTGGCCTTCGGTATCTGCGCCCTGGGGGTTCAGAAGGGTGTGGAGCGTATCACGAAGGTCATGATGATCGCTCTGCTTGCCCTGATCGTAGTGCTGGCGGTGCATTCTGTAAGGCTGCCCGGGGCGATGGAGGGCGTGAAGTTCTACCTTGTCCCGGATTTTCAGAAAATGAAGGAAATCGGGATCGGCGACGTGGTATTCGGCGCAATGTCCCAGGCGTTTTTTACGCTGAGCCTTGGGATCGGCGCTATGGCGATCTTCGGAAGCTATCTGGATAAGGAGCGTTCTCTGACCGGGGAGGCGATGAATATTGCCATCCTCGATACCTTTGTGGCGCTGATGGCGGGGCTGATTATTATTCCGGCATGCTTTGCCTTCGGCGTGGAGCCGGACGCCGGCCCATCCCTTATCTTTATTACGCTGCCCCAGATTTTCAATCAGATGCCGGGCGGCAGGATATGGGGGACGCTGTTTTTCCTGTTCCTGTCCTTTGCGGCCCTGTCCACGGTCATCGCCGTATTTGAAAATATTATTTCCTTTGCGATAGACCTGTTCGGCGTCCCGAGGAAAAAGGCGGTGGCCGTGAATATCGTTCTTGTGATCGTGCTTTCCATGCCGGCTGTGCTGGGCTTTAATGTCCTTTCCGGAATTCAGCCGCTGGGAGAGGGCACCGGCATCATGGATCTGGAGGATTTTCTTGTCTCCAACAATCTGCTTCCGCTGGGCTCTATGGTCTATCTGATGTTCTGCACGCAGAAAAAGGGCTGGGGCTGGGAGAATTTTGTCCGGGAGGCGAATGCGGGAGCCGGAATGAAATTCCCAGTGTTCGTCCGGGGCTATATGACGTATGGAATACCGCTCCTTGTGGTGATCGTTTACCTGAAGGGGTACTGGGATATGTTTGCGCCCAGGGCGGCCGCGGAGAACAATCCGCTGCTTCTGGCAGGCTGGATGCTGGTGGCCGCGGCGTTTCTGGCGCTGACGGGCTGGTTTGCTTTCGGCGGAAGAAACAACAAAAATAAACAGTAAAAAAAGCGGGAGATGAACGGCAGAAGCTGTCCGGTTGTTCCAAAGCGATCCTGTATAGGCGCAGAAGGAACTGCCGGGCAGATTTTTTATGATATAGAAAAAGATTTTCCACGCTAAAGTGCGAAAGTTTTTTCCAGACTCTTCTGAAAAAAGTATAAATTGTGCAAATTGTACTTGGTTCATCATCTGAAACAGGTTATAATAGAACAATAGAAAAGAAGGGGGGATCTTCATGCGGGTGTTGGATGCGCTGTCGGCGGCAAGAACAGGTCGGAAAAAGACAAAAGAAATATCCCGTCTTAACACCGTCTGGAGCGGCCAGGAGCTGAAGGGACAGGTGCTTTCTGAATATCCGAGGCCCCAGATGCAGAGAGATGAGTGGATTTGCCTGAACGGGTACTGGCATTATGCTATTACGACAAAAGGCGGTCATCCTGAGAATTTTGACGGCAGGATTCTGGTGCCGTTTTCACCGGAGAGCAGCCGCTCCGGTGTAGAGAGGAAGCTGAAGCCCGGGGAATATCTTTGGTATTTCCATAGCGTGGATCTGCCGGAGGTACCAGAGGGTAAGAGACTGCTGCTGCATTTCGGAGCGGTGGATGAGCGCTGCATCGTATGGTGGAACGGAAAGCTTCTCGGAGGCCACCGGGGCGGGTATCTGCCGTTTTCCTTTGATGTGACGCAGCAGCTCCATGAGGGGAAGAACACGATCTGGGTACGGGTGCAGGATGATACCGATACGGGAACGGCGTGCCGGGGCAAGCAGACGCTGCATCCGAAGGGAATGTTTTATACCGCGCAGAGCGGGATCTGGCAGACCGCCTGGCTGGAATGGGTGCCGGATAATTATATAGAACAGATAAGGATTACCCCGCTTTTCGACGAAGGAGAGGTGAAGCTTGAGCTGAAGCTGACGCATCCGGCGGATGCGAAGGTGCTGATTCAGGGAAAATGGACGTCCTATCTACATCACATCAGAGCCGGGGAGAAGGAGACGGTGATTGCGCTGCCGGAGGTGCATAGCTGGAGCCCGGAGGACCCGTTTTTGTATGATGTGGCGGTCTGGGCCGGGGAGGATTGCGTGCGGAGCTACTTTGCGCTGAGAAAATTTTCCGTCGGTACGGACGAAAAGGCGTACCCGCGCCTGCTTCTGAACAACCGTCCGTATTTTTTCAACGGCGTGCTGGATCAGGGCTATTGGCCGGAGAGCCTGTACACTCCGCCCAGCGATGAGGCAATGGTCTTCGATATCACGAGGATGAAGGAGCTGGGCTTTAATATGCTGAGAAAGCATATCAAGATAGAACCGATGCGCTGGTACTATCACTGCGACCGCATCGGCATGGTGGTCTGGCAGGATATGGTGAACGGCGGCGGCCCGCTGGATTTGAGGCTGATGTGCTATTTGCCCACTGCATTTCCTGCGGTGACGGATAGAATAAAAGACAGCCATTACCGCTTTTTTGCCCGGACAGACAGGCAGGGAAGGCTCCAGTGGGAGGAGGACTGCATGGCGGAGGTGGAGCAGCTTTATAACTGCCCCTGCATCGGCATGTGGGTTCCCTTCAATGAGGGTTGGGGACAGTTCGACGCCTTGCGCATTACAGAGCAGATCAAGAAGGCGGACCCCACAAGGCCGGTGGATCATGCCAGCGGCTGGTTTGACCAGGGCGGGGGCGATATAAAGAGCGTACACAATTATTTCCGTGCGCTCAGGGTCAAAAGAGACAGGCGGCCCTTTGTGCTCTCAGAGTACGGCGGATATTCCTGCCCGGTACAGGGCCATACCTGGACGGACGTGTCCTACGGCTATCGGTCGTACCGAAGCAGGAAGGAGTTTTCGGCTGCGTTCCGAAGACTGCAGCGGAAGGTCCGCAGTCTGGAAAAGAAGGGGCTGAGCGGAGCCGTTTATACACAGGTGTCGGACGTTGAAGAAGAAATTAATGGCCTTTACACGTATGACCGCAAAATATGTAAGATAAGCGCCGCCGGGGCGGCTGCGGCAGAGCGTGATGAAGACTAAAAATTGATAGAATATAGCAATAATTTACTTGTGGATCACTTTTTGAAGTAGTAATATATACAATATAGTATCGTGCGGAAGCATGTTTTTTCGGCAAAATTTTTCATTTTGCCGGATGCGTCCGCGGGATCATAGGAGAACTGAATATGAAGAAAATGCTGTTTGTGTACAATCCCAGATCAGGAAAGGGGTTGATCAGAAGCCATATTTCGGCTATTCTTGAGACCTTTTCTGCGGGAGGATATGAGGTGACGGTATATCCCACCAGGAAGGGCAAGGATGCCAGCAATATTGTGGAGGAGAGAGCGGCAGAATTCGAGGTGATCGTCTGCAGCGGCGGAGACGGTACGCTGGACGAGGTCGTTACAGGCCTTATGCACAGCGGCGAGCGCCGCAGGATCGGCTATATACCGGCGGGCAGTACGAATGACTTCGGGAATAGCCTGGGGATTCCAAAGCAGATGGAGCAGGCCGCGGAGCTGATCGTGCAGGGGGAGCCATTTTCCTGCGATATCGGCAAGTTCAATGAGGATTATTTCGTATATGTAGCGGCATTTGGATTCCTGACGGACGTTTCCTACCAGACGAACCAGGAGCTGAAAAATGTACTTGGACATACGGCATATCTGATCGAGGGCATGAAGCGCGTCGGGTCCTGGAAAAGCTATTCGCTGAGGATTGAGAGCGATGAGTTTCAGGATGAGGGGGAATTTATGTACGGCATGATTACCAATTCAACCTCCGTCGGCGGTTTTAAGGGACTTCCCGGAAAGAATATCGAGTTAAACGACGGATTGTTTGAGGTCATGCTGGTTCGGACGCCGCAGAATCTTGTGGACTGGCAGGAGGTTCTCACGGCGGTGGTCATGAAGGATGAGAGCAGCAAGAATGTCGTGCGCTTCAAGACAAGAAGGCTGGTGATCACCTCTGACGAGCCCGTGGCATGGACCCGGGACGGAGAGAACGGCGGAGAGCATACGCTGGTGGAGATGACGAATCTTCATCAGATGCTGGATATTATGACAGGTCCTGTGCCGGAGGGGACCGCGCAGGAAGCGGCAGTCTGACAGGGGAAGAATCGCAGCCTGAAGGAAGCGCAGTCTTACAGGCAGGGTGAGAGCAGCCTGCAGGAGAGAAGCGCAGCCAGACAGGCAGGATGAGAGCAGCCTGCAGGAGAGGAAAGACCAGGCTGACAGGAAAATAGGCGCAGTCTCACATTTCTGCGCTGCAATATAGTTTTGAGAAATAAGAGGGCAGACCCGGGATACCGGGCCAAGAAAGGAGAAGTATATGTTATATGTGGGTGTAGACCTCGGGACCTCGGCGGTTAAGCTGCTGCTGATGGACGGGGCCGGAAAGATTCAGAAAATCGTATCGAAGGAGTATCCGCTCTATTTCCCGAATCCGGGATGGTCAGAGCAGAAGCCGGAGGACTGGTTTGAACAGACGATGGCAGGTCTGAAGGAGCTGCTGGCAGAATGTGACAAGAGCCAGGTAGCCGGTATCAGCTTTGGAGGGCAGATGCACGGCCTTGTGATCCTGGATGAGCAGGATCAGGTGATCCGTCCGGCGATTTTGTGGAACGACGGACGTACATATGAGGAGTGCGACTACCTCAACAACGTGATCGGAAAAGAAAAGTTGTCCGAGTACACGGCAAATATTTCTTTTACAGGCTTCACAGCGCCGAAGATCCTCTGGGTAAAAAATAAGGAACCGGAGAACTTTGCGAGAATTGCGAAAATCATGCTCCCGAAGGATTACATCGCATACCGCCTTTCCGGCGTACACTGCACGGATGTGTCCGATGCTTCCGGTATGCTGGTGTTTGATGTGAAGAACCGCTGCTGGTCAAAGGAAATGCTGGAGATCTGCGGTATCCGCCAGGAGCAGATGGCGAAGGTATTTGAGAGCTACGAGGCAGTGGGAAATGTGCTGCCGGAGATTGCGGCAGAGCTTGGCATCCCGGAGACCGTTAAGGTTGTGGCAGGCGCCGGAGACAATGCAGCGGCGGCCGTAGGTACGGGAACCGTCGGAGACGGAATGTGCAACATCTCCCTGGGAACCAGCGGAACGATCTTTATTTCTTCCGAAAAGTTCGGCGTGGACAAGTACAACGCGCTTCACGCCTTTGCTCATGCGGACGGCCATTACCATCTGATGGGCTGCATGCTCAGCGCTGCATCCTGCAACAAATGGTGGATGGATGAGATTGTCGGTACGAAGGATTACGGTGCAGAGCAGAAGGCCATCGAAAAGCTGGGAGAGAATCACGTATATTTCCTGCCGTATCTGATGGGAGAGCGTTCTCCGCACAACAATCCGAA
>JAUNGD010000093.1 GCA_030524705.1 Lachnospiraceae bacterium
TTCGCTTTCGCTCTCGGTCTCGCTTTCCAATTGATATTTCTTTTGGAAATCTGCTCCATTTTCCCCAAAAGCCATTGCAAACTCAGTCTCTGTGTTCATCACTTGTCCGGCACAAAATCCAAACCCCATCACTATTAAAAATATTGTTCCAATACACTTTCTCCATATGGCTGCCTTTTTGTTCTTTTTCAAATTATCCTTCTCCCTTCTTAAATACCCGTTCTGCCGCCGCAACGGCTGACCTGCACTGCTCTTCTCTATTCTTTTTGTCATTGACATCTGAGAGTTCTGAATCAAAAAACTGCTGCAGCGATTCTAATATCTGCTGCGCTTCTTCAAATGGCTCTCCGCTTTTATAAATCTCATACGCATGCAGTATCATACAAGACAGCAGCTCCTCTGCTATCTGAATACGCATCCCAATATTCTCCTCCTGAAGCTCTCTCAGGCTCCAAAGTCTTTTCAAATCGCTCCAGTAAGTACCGTAATCCGCCAGATATTCCCCATTCTCATCCCTGCGCCCTAGTATTTCATAATATTTCCCCATATTTGTGTGAATCCGGGCAGATGCAAACCACACCGGCTCATCCTCCATCCGTTCTTTCGTGGAAATGGCCTCTTCAAACCAGCTTACCGCCGCACTCTTTCCACCTGTCCCTTCGTAAAAATACCAGTATAGTGTCCCCAGCCGATATGCAAGTTCCCCATATATTTCAGGATTTTCTTTCTGGTGTTCGAGAAATGTCTGCCCATTCTCAGGGATTACCATATAAATCAACTCCGTCAAAACCCTTTCTTCCTGCTGCTCAAAGCAATAATCCTTCCTGATCCGTTCTATCAGCTGCAGACACCACTCATTCTTTTCCGGGCACAGCCTCGCCGCCTCCCCATAATATTCCGCCGCCTGCATAAATCCAAGCTGCTCTGCCTGTTCCAGAAGCCGCACATATGCCTGTTCTCTCTGCAAAGCTGACTGCTCCGCATAACTTCCAGCGTCCCCCGCACATACAAACGCAAATGCTGACACGACAGCCAGAAGCCCCATCGCCCCCGACGCTTTCTGCAGCTTTTTATATCTGTAATATCTCTTTTCTGCAGCGCAGACTGCCTGATACAGTACTTTGCTGTTTTTAAAACGCTCTTCCGGCTTTTCACGAAGGCATTGCCTCAACAAATAATATACATGAAGCTTTTTGAATGATCTGTCCCTTTTTATCTCTCTGCCTCCGGGTACACCTCGATATAAATAGTAATACAACAATGCTCCAAACCCATAAATATCTGCCCTTTCATCAATCTTACTGCCGCTGTTTTTCTGCTCTGGAGCGGCAAAGCCCGGCGTGCCGTAGTGACCGCTGCCACCACCGGGAGTAAGAAAAACAGCAGCTCCAAAATCAATCAAAACGAGCCGCCCGTCCGGCCGTATCAGCACATTGGACGGCTTAATATCAAGATGCAGAATCGGGAGCGGTCTGTTATGCAAATAAATCAATACCTCTGCCAACTGCTTTGCAATTGCAAAGAACTGCAATGCAGACACCTCTTCTTTTGGAATATCGCCGATGCATCTTCCGCTGATATACTCCATGACCAGCCATAACCGTCCGCCGTCTTCCAGGACGTCCAGTATCTGAGGAAGAGAAGGATGCTTCAGCTTTTTCATCAAAACCAGCTCCCGCATTCTTTTTTCCATCTGATCCGTCTTCAGGCACTTGGCCGCCCGCAGTTGTTCTGTAGGGAGATGCCATACAAGATATACCGTACCGTCGCCTCCACTGCCAAGCCGCCTGATTATGCGATAATTTTTATCTATCATTTCCTCATGGAATAAACCGAAGTCCAGCAGTCCCACCTCCCGGCTTCCAAAATCATATCCATATGCCCCTTTTTCCATAACCTTCAGATATAATGCCGAGGTCAAAGATACCTTTTTACTTTTGTGAAAACATTTGATTTGTGTATGATTTGATATAGACAGGCTTTTATTCTGCCCTTCATTTACCGATAACGCATTTATATGATATGTGATATTATCTACTATTTTACAAATTATGTCAAGAGTTATATCGGATTTTACTAAGAATAATTTATTTTTCTGAAACAGAAAGCCCCGGCCATGAATGGCCAAAGGGCTCCCTTTTTATTCCTTTCCTGTCTAAACTACCATCCCCATGCGTCGCGTACCAAAGCTCCTGTCAACGCATCAATATAGAAATAGCTTTTAGGATTTGAATCATCATTATCTCCCGGTTCTATTAAATACGGAATCTTGAAATTCCAAACCGGTCGGAATATCAGTCCCTGTTTCGTCAGATCAATATAGTACTCCAGAGAAATTTCCGTTATCGCTTGTCCGTCCGAAGGTATTTCTATTTCACCTGCTGCTGTGTATTCCGCCACATGCTTCAGTATTTCATTCATATCCGGCAGCTCTGCCTCCTCCTTCTCCACGACCTTCAGCAGTCCCGGCGCATTCACGCCCGTCAATTCGCCGTTCAGCATATTGATCCCGCATACGGTGTTCCACTGCGAATACCGTGCGACCGGAAGGTCCTCCAGCAAAAGCTGTACATCATAATATTTTTGCGGCAGATCTGTAAGGAATTTGTTTTCAGACACCAGTCCTGTCATGCCAAGCTTATCCAGTACCTGCCCGCACTGTGCCTGCCATACCTGTTCCGCCACAGCCGTTTCATCTGCCGGCTGCTCCGGTCCCGTCACCTCATCATTTTGATAATGGGTATGTTCCACATCCCCGTCAACAAAAATATGCTGTTCCTGATACTGCCAGCCTTTCCAGCCCGGTTCGCTTTCCTGCTCCTTCCACTGTCCGTCTTCCCCCTCATCATACAGCGATTTTAAGGCCTCCTCCGGTACAGCTTCCGCCTGTAAGGATCCGGTATACGCCTGCTCCGTCCGCTGTACCACCTGCGCATCAACCTTCAGGCTTCCTGATGCTGCCGGAAGCTCGCAGAACACATGGCCTTCTGCCTCGTCCAAGACGACTTCAAAATCTCCTGAAGCTTCTTTCAGAGATGCTCCCGGCGTTTCCTGCGAAGCTTCCCCCGGCTCTTCGGATGACGCTTCCTGCCCCATCGGATTTGCTTTTTCCGGCACTGCTCCCTCTTTCGCCTGCTTCTCCGTCTCTGCCAAAGCTATTATTCCGTCTTCCGTTCCCAATCTGCCCTCCAGGCGGTATTGCTCGATCAACTGTTTTGCATCCTCGGTCAGCGGAATTTCCAATGTAAGCTCCTGAGGTGTATAGATGATGTTCTCTTCCTTCCGGCTCACCACATAGCAGGGACCGTACTGGCTCTCAAAGGCTCCTGTTCCAAAGATTTCTTCATACGCCCCGGCATCCTTCCAGGTGTACAGCGTTCTTGCCTCATATTCCTCCGGCTTCCCGGACGCCACAACCCTCATCTTTATTTCCACTGTCTCTGCCTGTAAAATCTCTGCCGCTGCCTGCTTTTCCATGAGCTCGATCCGTCCAAAATATTTTTCCTCGCCCTCAATTCTCTGCAGGCTGGTCATACCATCATATCCGTTGACCGACGCATGATCCTTCAGCCACAGCTCATATCCTTTTGCCTCCTCAGAAGGCTCCGCAATAAAACACAGAACCTCACCGTCAAAATATGCCTCGCTGACATTCAGAAGCGCGTCCTGCCATTTCACAGCTTCTATCTCCGCATCCTGCGGAAGAACCACATCCGTTCGCTCAGAAGCCTGCTGTAACGGCTCCGTCTCCAGCAATACCTCTGCCTCTGATTCTGTAAAGCCCCGCTCCAGCAAGTGCTCCTTCAGCCAAGAGCTTCCAGAAGCCACCGCGATACTGCAGGCCGTAAAAACCGCCGCCGCCAAAAACCAGACCTTGACTGTTCCTTTTCTCTTTCTTCTCCCTGCTTCCGTTCTTTGACCTTCTGCTCTCTGACTTTCTGCCCTTTGATCTTCCATCCTTTGACCTTCCGCCCTTTGCCCCTCCGTCTGAGCTTCTATCGCGTTCCTCACCAGCTCCTGAAAATGTTCCGGTGTAGGACGGCAAGACTCCTGCATTTTCGCAATCCGGCTTTCGGACAGCCGCTCTACATCTTCATCCAGAATCCCGCCGTATAATTTTTTATTATCCTGCTCCTTCGCCATTACAATTCCTCCTCCAAGATTTTTTTCAATTTGCTTCTTCCTCTTGAAAGCCAGCTTTTTACCGTACCCTCCGTACATTCAAGAATATCCGCGATCTCCCGCACCGAATAGCCCTCGAGGTAAAACAGCACAATAGGGGCCCTGTACCTCTCGCTCAGCTTTTTCAATGCGTCATACAAATCGGAATAATTTTGTTTCTCGCCTGCCGGATGCTGTTCCAGCCCCTCCGGCATATCTGCCCGAAGCTTCTGCTGTCTCAGCACACGATAACATTCATGAATTAAAATGCGCGTCAGCCATGTTCTGGCGTATTCATCCTGCCTCAGCGTATCCAACCGGGCAAAGCCGATACCGATTGCTTCCCATACGGCGTCCTCACATTCCGCATCATTGCGGAGAATGCCCCTGGAAACACGGTACAAGCTGTCTGTGGAATCCAAAACAAGCTGAGCAAACTGCTGTTTCGTCATTTTTGTGCCTCCTTCGTATTAAAACCGGTTCTACTTATTAGAGTGTCCGAATTCCAAAAGGTTGCGCCCCTCAAAAATCTTCTGCCCAAGGCAATACCGGGATTCCAGGGATTATACGTCAAAACAGAGCAATCGTTTATAGAAATTGCTCTGCCGGATAAACAGTTTTATGTGGAAAATTCTGGAAATGAAATGCGGATCTGATCTGCAAAATACTGTATCATCGTTTCGGAAAGGGTTTCACTCCCCTGGGAGTCCATAAGCGTCGCCTGTGCATACATCCCGCCGATCAAAAAATGCAGCTTCATCGTGTTTTCTTCGGTGGGCTCCAGCGGAACAGATACAAAAATGCCGTTTTGATCGCACGCTTTGTTTTTATGACCCGCAGGTCTGTCTGTTTTTGCATATCAGTAACCTCAGCTTGAAAAATTTAATAGACGATTTGAGCAATCTGTCGGTTAAGCAATCCTTCGCTAATATCGTTTATTGAATAATCAACTCCTGTTGATTATAATACGGCACAAACAGATTGACAAGGAAAGGAATTTAAAATTATGCAAATCTTATCAGGCAGTATTCTCAGCAATGCTCTGGGGCTGGTGCTTCTGGCCCTCATCCTGCGGGAAGCGCGAAAAGAAAACGTCCCCATAAAAACACTGCTCCTTCTGGTAATCACCGGCGCTCTGATCATGCTTCCGGTCATTGCCCTGCAGACCGCAGCCGGCTATGCCGGTGAAATACCCCTCATCAAGAATCATCCTCTTCTTCAGGAAATTGTCATGACTGCTATCCGCCTGGCGTTTATTGAAGAGCTGTGTAAATTTATGGGGACAAAAATAGTTACCTGGAAGGGCGCTTATTTCACCGATCCCTGTCAGGGCCCGCTTTTTCCGGCCATTGTGGGACTATCCTTCGGTATCCTGGAAAGCGCTTTGTATATGGCTCTTTCCCGGCAGCAATTTCGCGGACAGTTCTGGCTTATTGTACTGTTAAGAGCCTTCGTCGGCGCTCCGGCCCACGGCGCTTACGGCGTCATTATGGGAATATTTTACGGCAGGGCCAGGGATGCCAGACAGCAAAACGACGGCCCGGCATGCCGCAGGTATCTTTCTCTGGCCGTACTGCTTCCGTCATGTATACACGGAGTTTACAACTGGCTCTCTACTAGCCGGATCATAAAAATCGGCGACACCCTTATTGTGACAGGGCTCATCCTTCTGGCAGATATCCTAATCATCCTCCAGGCATACCGAATTCTATACCGAAGCAGGAAAACGGCTAAGCTCTGAAGCTTAAGTTCTCTGCAGCGGCAGCGTTTCCTGTGCGCTACCGCTGCTCGTATACTGTTTTTGAAATAGAGGCGATCCGGTCTATTGCGCTTCCATTGTCCTGCAGATTTTCACTCATCACACAGAGCACGTAGGCAGAGCCGCCGTCCTCCACCACAGCAATATCGTTTTCCACGTAATCGCCGTATTCGCCGGCCAGCTCTCCAGTTTTGTTGGACACGGAAGCTGTTGTCCCGGAAAGCCCCGCCGGAATTTTATTCCTCCTGGTCTGATTTTTCAGGTACTCATACATTTTCGCAGATGCCTCCGGCCCTACGCAGGTGCCGCTGTAAATGCTCTCCAGAAGTCTGCGGCAGTCATCCGCCGAGGTAAAATTATCCCCGGAAGGATTCTGATCCAGAAACTTCCTTCCCAGCTTCGTCGCAGTATAGCCGTTTTCCTCGCAAAACTGATTCACCACCGCCATGCCTGCCTGAGCGTCGCCGTTACCCAGTCCCTCGATCAATGCGTTCGCCGCATCATTATCGCTCACTGTGATCATATCCGTGATGAGCTGCTTCAGCTCTCCGTCGTATGACTCATTAAAAGTAATATGGCGTTCCTCAGAGGACGGATAACACACTCTGTCATAAATCGCGGCCATGATAAATACCTTGATAATGCTGGCGGATTTCATCTGCTGGTCCCCTCCGATGCTTCCCTCCGCACCGGTATCGAGATTTTTGATGCTGACCGCCCAGGTCTCTCCCTGATCCAGCGCCGGATAGATGAAATCCTCCCCGAGGCGTTCCAGCAGAGAATCCATCTTTGCCTTTGCCTCGGCAGATACCTCCTTCTTTTTCATGCCCTTTTCGGTAAAATACCGGTCGATACCGTCGGCGATTCCCTCAGCCATCAGCGGCTGTACGGAGGCATCCGCCATCCGCAGATCATCCGACTGGTTCGTCATAAAGCCCATCTCCAGGATCATCACCGGAAGCTTGCTCCAGTTTATGCCGGTCATATTGTCGTAATACTGTATCCCCAGAGACTGGAAGGACGCTTTATCGCAGTACGCATTCAAAATACAATCCGCTAACAGGTAAGAATCCCCGGCCAGATAGCCTACATATGGGTTCGACGCGGAGGGAACCATCGCCAAAGCGCCGCTCACACTGGAGTCCTCCGAGCCGTTGGCATGGATGCGGACATAGATATCACCGCCCTGCTCATACGCCATCTGCGCCCGCTCCGCATTGCTGATCGCCGTATCATGATCCTCTCTCGTGAGGATCACCTCATACCCGCGCTTTTCCAGCTCAGCACGCAGCAGCAGGGAAATCTCAAGATTCAGCTCATACTCCGCCTTGCCGCTGAAGGAACCCTGGGTACCCGTTGAGGCCTTCGCCTTCATTTCAGAAGAACCGGGGCCGTCTGGCTCCAGATCACTCATATTCACCCAGCTTCCCTGGTGCCCCGGGTCAATCGCCACCACAAGCTTCTCCTCCGGCTCTGTTTCAGTTTCCGTTTCTGTTCCCGTCCCGGTCTCTGCTTCCGTTCCCGTTTCAGCCTCTGTTTCCTTCCCGGTCTCTGCTTCCGTTCCTGTTTCGGCCTTTGTTTCCCTCTCGGAGTCTGTTTTTACCGCTGTTCCTGTTTTCTTCCCGGAGTCTGTTTCTGTCTCTTCCTCATTCTCAGACTCTGTTCCCTCTGCCGTTCCGCTCTCTGATCCGGGCTTCTTTTCTGCCTCCGCCTTTCCAGCCTCCAAAGACTGCTCCTGTCCTGCATCTTCCCGGCTGTTTCTGGAATTGTCCTTTGTCAGAACCATTCCCCCCAGAACCGCAACGCATATAGCCAGTACAACAACCACCGCAACCAGTATGCCAGTCACTGGAATGTCTTTTTTCTTGTTTTTACCTGTCATCAAATCCTCCTCGTGCAAGTCTTCCATATCTGCCGGGATATTTTGATTCCCGCTGCTCTACATTTCATATTTCTGCATTTCTTCTGCAATCTGGGCTTCACAGGAACGCATCGCCAGAATCGTTTTCTCCATCAACTCTTCCAGAGTCCAGCCCAAGCGCTCAGCACCGGTCCGGATCACATCTCTGGAGCATCCGGCCGCAAATCTCTTATCCTTAAATTTTTTCTTAAGGCTGGAAACCTCCATATCCATCACACTCTTTGACGGACGCATCCGAGCCGCTGCTCCAATCAGTCCCGTGAGTTCATCTGCGGCAAACAATACCTTTTCCATCTCATGCTTTGGCTCCACATCGCAGCAGATTCCATATCCGTGACTGCAAATGGAATAAATCATATCATCACTCACACCGCCCTTTTTCAAAAGCTCCGGCGCTTTCCTGCAGTGTTCTTCCGGATACAATTCAAAATCAATGTCATGCAGCAGTCCTGTGATTCCCCAGTATTCTGTATCCTCACCATATCCCAGTTCCTGCGCAAACCAGCGCATCGTGCCTTCCACCGTCAGCGCATGCTGAATGTGAAATGCTTCTTTATTATATTCCTTCAAAAGTGCCATCGCTTCTTCTCTTGTTATTGAACTTTCCATAATCCTTCGCTCCTCTTTCTGTATATTCAGCTTCTGTTCCTATATCGGATAAATACACGATACCAGGTCAGTATACCACAAAATGACCGGAACTGCAAAGCCCGATGCAGGTGCAAAGCCGGCACAACTGCAGGTGCAAAGCCGGCACAACCACAGAGCCGATACAACTGCGAACCAGTGAAGTATCCCCAGTCACCGTCCTCAGGCCTGGAAATGCACTACATAAAAGAAGCTGCTCCACTCACCGCAGAACAGCTTCTTTTTAATGATCACTTATCTCAGAAGAAAACAATTTTATCCTAGAAGAAATCCTCACCCTGCAGAGCATCAAATCCTTCTTCTCCGGTACGGACTTTTACTACATTTGCAACATTGTATACAAAAATCTTGCCATCGCCAATATGTCCTGTATACAATGCCTTCTTAGCCGCATTGATAACCGCAGCCGGATCAACCTTGCTGACCACCACATCGACCTGAATCTTCGGAAGCAGGTTGAGATCCATCTGAACGCCGCGGTAATATTCTGCTTTACCTTTCTGAACACCGCAGCCCAGAACATTTGTCACAGTCATACCGGTTACGCCGATTTCATTCAGCGCTTCCTTCAGATCATCAAATTTACTCTGCTTTGCAACAATCGTGATCTTGGTGATCTTCGTGTCGCTGGCAATTGTTTCTGTCGGCGTCTTGACCTGTACCGGTACAGCATCATCCACATGAACTGGTTTTTCCGGCATCGGCTCCAGCGGAGTAAACTGAGCGCCGCCAAAGTTGTTGTAGCTGGATACCTGGGCAAAATCTGCATAGGCTGATGCAAGACCATGCTCATGAATATCAAGGCCATCTACTTCTTCTGCAACGGAAGCCCGAAGTCCGATCGTATGCTTCAGCACGTTGAAGATAATCGTCATCGTCACTGCCACCCAGGCGATTACAGATACAACGCCCAGCGCCTGAATGCCGAAGAAATGGAATCCTCCGCCGTAAAATACGCCCAGCTTTTCACCGCCGCCGAAATCATAATATGCAAACAAACCGGTCAAGAGAGTTCCTGTCGCACCGCAGATACCGTGAACACCGACAGCGCCCACCGGATCATCTATCTTCAATTTCTGATCTACAAACTCAATGCCGAATACGACTGCGAATCCTGCAATGATACCAATGATGGCCGCACCTGCCGGAGTAACGGTATCACAGCCTGCTGTAATTGCCACCAGACCGGCCAATGAGCCGTTCAGTGTCATGGAAACATCCGGTTTTTTGTAACGTACCCAGGTAATGATCATGACTGTGATCGTAGCCACTGCTGCGGCGAGGTTTGTGGTATAGAAAATTCTGGCTGCATTTGCTGCGCCGTCTCCTGAAGTCCCCAGTGTAGAGCATCCGTTAAATCCGAACCAGCAAAACCAGAGAATAAACACACCGAGAGCTGCCAGGGTCATACTGTGGCCGAGAATTGCATTCGGCTTTCCATTTTTGTCATACTTTCCGATACGCGGCCCGAGGATCGCTGCCCCGATAAATGCTGCCACTCCGCCCACCATATGTACTGCTGTAGAACCTGCAAAATCATGAAATCCCAGGGTTGCCAGCCAGCCGCCGCCCCAGATCCAGTGTCCGGAAATCGGATATACAAACAGGCTGATCAATGCACTGTAAATACAGTATGCAGAAAATTTTGTTCTCTCAGCCATCGCACCAGAAACGATGGTTGCTGAGGTCGCACAGAACACAGTCTGAAAAATCATGGTTGCAAAATCATCCGTACTCATACAGAAAAGGTCAATCTTTCCAAACAACGGAGCCGTACTTCCAAACATGATTCCAAAGCCGATGAACCAGTAGATCGGTGTCCCGATACAGAAATCCATCAGGTTTTTCATAATAATGTTGCCTGCGTTCTTCGCCCTCGTCAGACCGGTCTCAACCATTGCAAAACCTGCCTGCATAAAGAACACCAGTGCTGCACCTATGAGCACCCACGTAGTATCCAGGCTACCAGCCAATGCTTTCAATTCATCCATAATTTGTTCCTCCTCTTTTCTAAACGAAAAAAGCGCTGCGGATATACCACAGCGCCTTCGCTTGATTGACAGTAGTCTACACCCGCCCCTGACAGGGTGTCAATCGAAATTCTAAAATTTTTATAAATTTGGTTGGATGATAGAAATTATTTTTTATATTTATTTAATTTTGTAAAATTTATACAATCTGATTATACATGCATTTTTGTCTGACAAAACTGGCATTATTTTTCCAAAATACTTTTCAATTCACGTACATTGGCAGCGATACAGGAGGGATCCGCCCCATGCTCAATCAAAAATTCCCTGCTGCGGAATCCCCAGCTTACCGGAATACAGTCCATCTCAGCGTTCCTCGCCGTCATAATATCAACGTCCGAGTCTCCCACATATACGGCTCTGTCACGCTCCACGCCAATTTCCTTCAGAGCCTGCCATACAGAATCCGGCGCCGGTTTTCTTCGGCAGCCTTCCCGATCTCCGATGGCAACGTCCGCCAGCTCACCAAAATAGACATCCTTCAGCTTCTTCACCGCAAAATCAGGTTTGTTCGACACAATGGCAGTCTTATAGCCTTCTTTTCTCAGCCAGTCCAAAAGTGACATAACCCCCGGATATGGCTCTGTCTCATCCATACAATGCGCATTATAATACTCCCGGAAACCGTTATAGACGTTCTCAAACTCCGGATTTTCCTCACCTCCTGGTACGATCTGCTGAATCAGCCGCCCGATACCGTTCCCCACAAAACTGCGTATCTCGTCCCGGGAATGCTCTGCAAAACCATACTTTATGACTGCCGCATTGGCACTGCTGGTCAGATCAGACAAGGTGTCCAACAATGTCCCGTCCAAATCAAAAATAACTGCATCATATCGTCTTTCTCTGCTGCTCATATTGTATCCTCTCTTTCAGTCACACATTGCGCTGCTGTGTATCCGTATCTTTCTGTCAAATACAACATTCTCTTTGTTATTAAAGCAGCGCATCTTCCGTATCATATTGATACATCTGTCCCGGATACATCATAGCACGTCTTACTTTCATTCACAAGAAGCATTTGGCAGCACGGCCCGCAGCTCGTCTGCCACGATCATCGCGGCAGCAGTCAGCACTGCAAATAAAAACCACAAAAAAATCATGACCGGCAAAGGACACGTGCTAAACTGTATCCTCAGTGCCAGAAAAACAACAATTTCCTCCACCATGCCCGCCAGCGCGCATACCAGCTTCCCTTCCTTCGTCAATTCCCTGTATATTTCTTCTCTTCTCATACCTCTGCACTCCCACTTCTGCAGCTTATTGCACTGCCTGCTCTCTTATACTTCCCTTTAGTTATTTTTCTGCAGCTATGTTTCTCTGTATATAGCTTTTCCGAACATGCGTTCTTTTTGTATTCTAATACAGATTTTTATATTTTGCAAGCACTTTTTCGAACAAATGTTCAGAAACACATTTTTTTACCATTTCTTTCACAAAGTATACATAAATGGAAGCTATAGTGATTTCACATCTGGCTGTGCATGTACAAATAACCGGACAATAAACAGCCAAGAATTTGATTGAAGGAGGTATATAATTATGAAGAAAAAATATCTGGCAATACTCCTGGGACTGACTATGACCGTCTCGTCTCTCTGTGTATATCCTGCCGGGGCTTCTTCCCCCGGCACCGATACTGCCGGTAGTTCCACGGACGAAGTACCCGCTGCTGCCAGCAGCAAAGTCACAGAAAAATCTGACGGGGAGGTTCCTGACATGGCAAACGGTGCACCCCCGGAAAAACCCGACGGCGAGGTCCCTGACATGGCAAACGGTGCA
>JAUNGD010000144.1 GCA_030524705.1 Lachnospiraceae bacterium
TAATCTTTTAATTGCATCCACTGTTTTCTGAACTGGAATTGGATATATTTATAAAATTCAATATCAAAATACAATTCCCTGCGATAATAGTCTAATGCAAAACTCCAGCGCAGGCGGATATCTTCTGCCCACTCAATCCAGCTCTTTCCGCCAAAACGGTCCTTCACTGCCATAAAAAGCGCATAATCTTCCAGCCACCATTCATTTTCCTTACAAAACCGGCAAAATTCCTGATTCTGGTAAATATTGCTTCGCTCGTATGCTTTTCTCAAAAGCTTAAAACGATTATTATATAATTTTTCATAATCCACACTGGAAGGATCTGTTCCGAAATCTACCGAATCACATTCTTCCTGTTCTAATACTCCTTCCTCAATCAGGCTCTCAAGGCTGATAAAATACGGATTTCCCGCAAACGTGGAAAATGACTGATATGGAGAATCCCCATAGCTCGTTGGCCCCAACGGAAGTATTTGCCAATAGCTCTGGCCTGCCGCTTTCAACTGGTCAATAAATGTATACGCACTTTCTGAAAAACAACCTATTCCATATTTTGACGGCAAACTGCTGACCGGAAGTAATATTCCGCTGGCTCTTTTTTTTCTCATGTCTGTTACCTCATCCTTTTCATTATCCTTTGATGATTACAGGGCAAAGCTCCAATGAAACACATCCGTTTTTTACTTCAACCATTTTCCCGTTTATCAGATTCTGATACATCCCATCCTCCAGATGCACTGCAATGCTTCCTTGTTTATCTTCAAAACTAAATATGCCGATCAACCGCTCCGTCGTATGGATTCCTTTGTGCTCACCCACGACAGCCCCCAGTTCCTCTGATGCCGTCACATGGTAGCTGCTGTCTGCCAGCACGCCCAGCTTCTTAATGGGATACAACTGTTTCAAAAGCCCTGAAATGTCGTGTCCGCCGTCCATGCATATCACATCCTTCTCAAACAGATCCGGACGTTTTTCATTCTGGTTTTCCTGTCCTGCGTAGAGCAAAGTGGCACCTTTCTGGAAATAAATGAACGCAGTCCAATTCCTCAGTGCATTTTCAGAACCAATGATCTGCTTCGCGCGGTCCTGGTCATGGTTTTCGAGATACCGCAGCTTCACATAATTGTCAGGATAAATATATTCCTGCATGTTGATACCTTCTATGTAACGGCCAAGCGGGGCCTCCCCCCTTCAAATACTGCCGGAAAAATTTGTGGATGTCATAATCGTAGCACATATCAAATGCCTGAAATATCTCAGAATCTGATAAGTTTGTCATCCCCCGGCTCCGAAGGTCCAGAATAAATTCCGGCTCCACCGATTCACTAAGCCAAATGCAGCCCGGATTCACCTTCGCCACTTCCTCCCGGGCCTTCAGCCAAAAAGCCAACGGTACAAGGGGAGCGACATCACCCCAGTCTCCCACACGGTTTCCCATCTTTCCCTCCGGTGTGCGGTAAAAGAAATCAGGATGGTTTTTGGCAAGCCAGGAATCCGGGGAGGTAGATTATAAACAATATCCAGCATACATTTCATCCCCCGGCTGTGAATTGCTTCTAC
>JAUNGD010000016.1 GCA_030524705.1 Lachnospiraceae bacterium
CTGTGTCTGCGCTTCTGTCGGAGCCTGCGTCTCTATTCCTGTCGGCATTTCCTCCGCAAATCCCTGCATACCGCTCTGTACCAGCATCGTCGATACCAGAATAACGGCTGCCAGTTTTTTGAATTTCTTATACATAAAATTCTCCCTTCTAAGCGCTATCTTAAATACTGAATATCATATATCATTTTAAGTGACTACTCAATAAAAACAGTATAGTACATTCTTAAAAATACGTAAACAAAAAGATTCTTAAGAAAAAATGATTTCCTTTATTACTATTTTGTCACCTCAAGAGTTGCCATTTTTAATTGACATTCTTTTACAGGACGATTATACTGCTTTTATAAATAATTTTTTAACCATAAATACAAAAAAGGGGGCCGCATATGCACACCTTGTTTGCCACAGATCTCCAAAAACTGAATACCTTGTACAACCGGCTTCAGTTTTCCTTCATTTTTCTGTATGGACGGTACAATACCGGAAAGACAAGCCTGATCCGGGAATTCTGCAAAAACAAAAAAACTGTCTTCTTTTCCGCCCAGGAAACGGTGCCGGAACGGCAGCTTCAGGCCTTCTGGGAGGAATCCGTGCGATGGCTCGCTCCCCGGAAGCAGCCTGCGAAATTCACTGACTGGGAACAGGCCTTTTCCTGGATTTCGGGATTCTCCTTTTCCCACCGTCTGGTGCTGGTTCTCGATGAATTCCAGAACCTGGCGGAGCACTGCCCCGGCTTTATGGCCGCCTTTGAACAGGCGGTACAGCATGACTTTCCTTCAGGAAAGGTGTTTCTGATCGTGACCTCCTCCTCCGTCTCCTACGCGCGGCAATTGATGCAAGAGACGACGACTTCTCCGTTTCAGGCAATTTCGGCCCGGGCCTTTTTGACCTCCGTTCCCTTTTATACGTGCCAGCCGTATCTGGCCGGGTACGCTTCCCGGGAGCAGCTTCTCCTGTACGGAGCCACCGGCGGACTTCCTTCTTATATTAAGATGCTAAGCCAGAGCCATTCCGCCCGGGAAAATATTCTGGCGTTATTTTTTGAAAAGAGCTCTCCTCTTTTGTTTGAGCCGCTGACGTACCTGCACAGGGAGCTGCGGGAGATTTCCACCTACAATTTTCTTCTGGAGATCATCGCCTCAGACTGCAGCCGTCTGGCCGATATTGCCGCGCAGGCCTCCATCGGCACGAACAAATGCGCCAAATACCTGAATACTTTGATTGACCTGGGCATACTCCGCAAGGAATTTCCCGCCGCCGGAGAGCTTCAGAAAAAGGTCCGCTATGTATTCACAGATCACATGCTGCGTTTCTGGTACCGCTTTGTCTACCCGAACATCAGCGGGATTCTGTTCGGCCGCGGAGAGGATATTTACGACCGGCAGGTGCTTCCGGCTCTGGAGGATTACCTGCTCCCGGTTCTGGAGACCGTATGTACGGAATATCTGGAGCGGCTTGCGGATACCGGACAGACGCCCTTTGCCTACCGTCATACCGGCTCCTGGTGGTGCGGCGGCACAAAACGGGAACCGTTTTTCCGCATTCCGCTGGTGGCCACGGACGAAAACCATACGGTGCTGGGAATCTGCCACAGCAGCGGCGAACCGGCCGGAATCCGGTATTTCACAGCACTGACCCAACCTCTGCCGCCCTTCGGCGATAAAAAACGGTATCTGTGTATTTTTTCTGTCTCCGGCTTTACAGAGGAGCTCCGGGAGGCTGCTGCAGACGCCAAAAACGTATGGCTGATCGACCTCGAGGACATTACGGCTTTATAGAATTACTTTAGAGAATTATTTACTTTAATTATTTTATAGAATTACTTTCACTTCAAAAAATAATTGACCGGTTCAAATATTTCAGACCTTTTTATAAAGGTTAGCCTGAGATACCCGAACCGGTCATAATTTTCTTTATTTAATTGTGATAGGATTATTCGATTATTTTCACGGCAGTTCCGTACGCAATGACCTCAGCCGCGCCCTGCATAACGGAGGAAGAGCTGTACCGGACATTCAGAATTGCGTCCGCTCCCAGCTCCTGCGCTTCATCCACCATACGCTTCACGGCGATCTGCCGCGCCTCATTCAGCATCTCCGTATAGCTGACAATCTCGCCGCCTACCAGTGTCTTCATTCCCGCCATAAAATCCTTTCCGAAGTTCTTGGATTGTACGATGGTTCCCTTCACAATCCCCAGCGCCTCAACCTCTTTTCCCGGAATGTAATCAATATTTAGAAGCTTCATATTCTTCTCCTTTCTCTATCTCCTTCAGTCTCTGGCGCAATGCCGCCAGCACGCCTATCATCACCACAACCGGTATACATAATATGGCCATAAACAACCCTATCGGAAGAGGATCCTCCATCTCACCCCAGATAAATATAGCCATTAACAGTCCCATAAAAATCATCATCACGATTGTCGCTATCCAGGGACCTGCTTTTTTCTTTTTTGTATCCTGAATCTCAACATTCAAAAATCTCATGCCCTCCTTTTCAATTTGTTTCATTTCTGTCAGATACAAAATAGCATTCAAAGAGGCCAGATCGCTCTCCTGTTCCCGCATCCTGCCGCACATCTGATCTATAATCGCAAGATTTTTTTCTTCATGGGACAGGTAGATCATGTGCCGCTCCAGACAGTCCGAAAGGCTCAGCTGATTTTCCTGAAGCTTTCGAATTTCGTCAATCGGTATAAGCAGCTTTCGAAGGAGCTTGATCCTGTGAAGAATCGCCACATCCTCCTCCGTATAATTCCGGTATCCGTTTTCTGCGCTGCGGGAGGGCTTCAAAAGCCCCTGCTGCTCATAAAACCGGATGTTTTTCTTGGTGATCCCCACCGCCTGTTCTACCTCATTAATCCTCATACGCAACCTCTTTTTCTGTTATTTGCAATGAATTTACACCTTCCAGTGGCTGGAAGGTCAAGATATTTCTTCAATTTTTTCTCAAAAAGCTTCTATTTATTATACAAAGCTCCAAAAATACCCCTTAGCATGGGAAAAGCCGGTGTCCAAAGGCACCGGCCTGTATTATTTCGTTCCAAAGATCCGGTCTCCGGCATCTCCCAATCCCGGTACGATATAGCCGTGATCGTTGAGATGATCGTCCAGAGCGCCAATGTAAATATCCACATCTGGATGTGCCTTCTTCATAGCTGCTACGCCCTCCGGTGCTGCAATAATACACATAAAGCGGATATTTTTTACACCCTTCTCCTTCAGGAGCTCAATCGCTGCAATGGCAGAACCGCCCGTCGCCAGCATCGGATCAACGACGAATACCTCTCTCTCCTCTGAATCTGCCGGAAGCTTGCAGTAATACTCCACCGGCTTCAGGGTCTCCGGGTCGCGGTACAATCCGATGTGCCCTACCTTTGCCGCGGGAATCATTGCCAGCATACCGTCTACCATGCCCAAGCCTGCCCGAAGGATCGGAACGACAGCCAGCTTCTTGCCGCTGAGCTCCTTCACCGTCGTCTTGCAGATCGGAGTCTCAATCTCCACATCCTGCAGCTTCAGATCTCTCGTCGCTTCGTAGCACATATACATGGCGATCTCACCAATCAGTGCCCGAAAATCCCTGGAGCCTGTCTCGCATCTGCGGATCAGGCCGATTTTGTGCTGGATCAGCGGATGATCCATAATCATTACCTTCTGCATCAGTTCATTAATTCCTCCTCGTTTAATTGTACTACAAGCTTTGTAATCAAAGCCTCAAGCTCTGCAAAACACTGCCCGTAATCGGCCAGTACGCCGCCGTATGGATTGCTCACCTCCTGCGCCTCCCCGACGTATTCGTTCAATGTTCGGATACTGACGTCCTCCGGCGCGACCTCCTTCTGCACCTTCTTCTTTACGCTCTCATTCACAGCCAGAATAAGGGTCCGGTCGTTAAAATCCTCCTTCACCAGAGGATCGCTCATATGCTCTTTCATCGTCAGACCATTGCTGACAAGCACCGCCTCAGCCTTTGGATTGATCGGCTCCGGGAACAGCACAATGACCCCCTTCGAGGTGATCTCAAGCTCCTCCAGCAGATATTTACTTTGCAGTATTGCCTCCGCCATAGGCCCCATGGCCGTATCACTGTTGCTCACAAAAATCAGTTTGTCATATCGTCTCAATGGTATCTGCTCCTTGCTCTATACTGTAATGATCTGATGACCGGCCGCTTTGATCAGCCGATTCATGATCGCCTGTCCCATTTGAGGAGTCTCAAAGGATTCGGAATATATCACAGATACATCCATCTCGTCAAACTCTCTCAGGATACTGTACAAGTGCTGTGCAATCGTAATCTCATCCTCCCGGGAGCCGATGGACTTCACGATACCGCTGCGGTAATACAGCAGGGATTCCTCCGTACCGATCACTCCGACTTCCCTTCCGGCTGCGATATGTTCCGCTGCCAGCTCATTTATTTTTTCCCGCACACTTTTTTCTTCTCCCTCGACGATGAACAGCTCGGCCCTGGGCGCGTAATGACGATACTTCATCCCCGGCGCCTTCGGCTTGATGTCTGCGTCCTCCGACAGCAGCGCCTTATCCGTCTCTACTCTGCCGAGAACCTTTTCCAGCATCTGCTGATTGATATACCCCGGTCTGAGAATCGTCGGCATTCCCTCTGTCAGATCGACGATTGTGGACTCCAGACCGATCCCGGCAGCTCCGCCGTCAATAATCATATCAATCACGCCGTCCATATCCTCAGCAACGTGCTCCGCCTTCGTCGGACTCGGCCTCCCGGAGGTGTTCGCACTGGGCGCCGCAATGTATCCGCCGCCGGCCCGGATCAGCGCCCGGGCGATCTCATGGTCCGGCATCCGCACTGCAACGGTAGATAGTCCCCCCGTCGTGGTAAGAGGCACCGCGTCAGACTTCTTCAGTACCATGGTAAGCGGCCCCGGCCAGAACGCATCCGACAGCAGCTTCGCCTCCTTCGGAATATCCACGGCAATCCTTTCGATCGCTTCCCAGTCTGCAATATGAACGATCAGAGGATTGTCCGAGGGTCTTCCCTTTGCTCCGTATATCTTGGCCGAAGCCCTCTCGTCTAATGCATTTGCTCCAAGTCCATACACCGTCTCCGTAGGGAAAGCAACCAATCCGCCCCGCTTTATGATCTCACCCGCACGGTAGATTCCCTCCTGATCAACACCGTCACGCATATTTTCCATGACCGTTTTCATACAGCCTTCTCCCACCTTTCTGAATTAGTATAACACTTTGGCCCTGGTTTTGAAACCATTTTCTGCTTTTTTCACGTTTTTGCGGTATCCAAATGAATGGGGCTGTGTTAAAATAATCATAAACTCCGGTGTTTTCGCTCATACAGCGACGCCGGAAATTTCGAAAACGGAGGCAACTATGAGCGAAGAAATTTTAACGACACCAGTTACGGAAGAAGAAAACGCTGCACCGGCTGAGGAAGCTGTTACGGAAGAGGCGGCCCCGGCTGAAACTATGGCGGATTATGAGGAGGCCATCAACGCATCCATGAAGCCGATCCACGAGGGCGACATCCTGAACGGCACGGTAATCGGCGTATCCGATGAGGAACTGACCGTTGATCTCGGCATCTACACCGACGGCGTGATCCGTCTGGAGGACGCCAGCGACGATCCGAACTTTACTTTCCATGACATCGAGGTGGGACAGCCTATTTCCGCCACCGTCATCCGCCGGGACAATGCCCAGGGCAGGATCCAGCTTTCCCTGAAGGCTGCAGCCGCAGTGCTGGGATGGGAGCGTCTGGTACAGCTTCTGAAGGATCAGTCCAACATCAAGGTAAAGATCAGCGAGGCAGTAAAAAGCGGCGTGACCACATACGTAGAAGGGATCCGGGGATTTATCCCTGCTTCCAAGCTTTCTTTGAACTACGTTGAAAATCTGGACGAGTGGGTCGGAAAAGAAATCGAGGTCCGCGTAATCACTGCTGACCCGGAGGAGAAACGCCTTGTCCTCTCCGCAAAAGAAATCCTGCGGGAAAAGGAAGAGGAGGAGCGCAAGACAAAAATTTCCAACGTACAGGTCGGCCTTGTGACAGAAGGTACGGTAGAGTCCCTGATGCCCTACGGCGCATTCGTCAATCTCGGCAACGGTCTTTCCGGTCTGGTACATATTTCCCAGATCAGCCAACAGCGCATCAAGCACCCTGGCGCTGTCCTGAAGGAGGGCCAGCAGGTCAAGGTCAAGATTATTGCAGTCAAGGACGGAAAAATCAGCCTCAGCATGAAGGCTCTCGAGGATGTGGCTGCCAAAGAGATCGAGGAAGAGGTATTCGAAATGCCGGAGACAGAGGCAGCGACCACCTCTCTGGCCTCCCTGTTCAAGAATATTAAACTGTAAGCAAAGCTCAAAATAAGGGCAAAGCCGTCTGGCCCTGCCCTTATTTTATGGTCTGTTTACGATTATTTTTCCTGCAAAAAGCTGCGGATATGGTTCTGGATCATCTGCATCGCAGCCTGATTGTAGCCTCCTTCCGGAACAATGATATTCGCGTTCTTCTTGCTGGGCTCCACAAACTGCTCGTGCATCGGCTTTACCGTGTCGAGATATTGATTAATCACGGATTCCAGGCTTCTTGCCCGCTCCATAACATCCCGCTGAATTCTCCGAATAATCCTCAGATCCGAGTCCGTATCGACAAAAATGCGGATGTCCATGAGATCGCAAAGCTCCTTATTTTCAAAAATCAGAATCCCCTCGACGATAATGACCCTTTCTGGAACAATGGTCAGCGTATTCTTGCTGCGGTTGTGAATCGTGTAATCATAGACCGGACACTCGATCGCCCGGCCCGCCTTCAGCTCCTTCAGATGATGGATCATCAGGTCCGTGTCAAAGGCGTACGGATGGTCATAATTCAGCCGGCTCCTGCTCTCATAATCCAGATCGTCATGCGCCTTGTAATAATTATCATGCTTGATCACGGTCACATGCTCCGGGAACTGCTCGATGATGCGGTTTGTCAGTGTCGTCTTTCCGCTGCCTGAGCCTCCGGCAATTCCTACAATTAAAACATTATCTGCCATAGTTTTCTCCTCATCCCCATGTGTATTTACACTTTTCATCAGTATAGCATATTGCTTGTGGTTTGGGTACTTTTTTCGACACTACGGTCTGATATTACCCACGGATCTCCGGTTCATTTATTCAGATATTCTTCCGCCCGCGCCTCGCCGCCTTCAAAGGCCAGCTTCATATAATAAGCCGCATCCTCTTCATCTGACAAAAGAGGATCATTCCGAAAGATCAGCCCCAAATAATAATGCGCCTCCGGCGTCCCTGCCTTTTCAAACCATTCTGCCGCATTGAGCATATTTTGCTTTAGCCCATACCGGCCATTATAATAGCCACGGGCAATCTCCATATACGACGCTATCCTTTCCTCGCCATTTTCCCCACTTCTAAGCTGAAAAGCAAAATATTTTTTATACGGCAGAATCTCCATATAAAAATATCTTTTTCCACTCTTTTTATCATAATAGCTTTTTCTCGGAACCAGCTTACAGGTCTCTGGATCAATAATATATTTATAGTTTCCTTCCTCATTTGCCCGGAAAATCGTCATTTTGCTTCCTTTTTCCTCAATCGTCTTATACTCCATCGCCATCGGCTTCTTACCGATTTTTATAATGTCCTTATACATAAACCCTACATTAATTATAACGATATTTTTATTCGGCATAAAAGTAAGCACCTCCAGAGGATTCCCTTCATGATCCGGCTCCCGACAATAAAAGGTCCTTCTCCTGATCCCATTCCCGAGAATCTCCAATTCATCCTCCAGCTGTTCCGCATCAAAAATAACTCGGTATTCCGGCTCCAGGATTTTCTTGCTTACCATAAAAACCATTGTGTCCGCGCCCTCTGTTTCCGTCAGTGTAAAATATCTCTTCGCGTCATCCACACTATCTGACTCTTCTTCAGTATCCCAGTTTTCGCCATCCGGCTCTTCTTCGTCGTCCCAGCTTTCATGATCCGGTTCTTCTTCATCGTCCCAATCCTCGTCCTCCTCTTCGCCGGATGCAAATATATCTACCACTCGTTCTGCGATGCGGTCGAGAAGCTTCCTTCGGAAAGGATTGAGTTCCTCCTCATTCTGCTCTGCGGCTCTGCTGCCAAATAATTCATCAAATTTTGCATCCAGCTCTTCATCTATGTTGAGCAGCCTTTCCCATCCCTCTTCTAATCCTTCCATTTCGGATCCTTCGAAATCGTCCCAATGTTCCGCTGTTTTTCCAAGGCCCAGAATATACTTTTCAACACGGGAAGCAAGCCTGCCGATTATCTCATCACCCTGCATATTCGGTACCGTCAGTCCGTGGAGGTTTGACAGATAATAGTACAAAGACGCATTCGGCTCCGTTTCATCCAGCTTTACAGAAATAATTTTAACATCATTTTGCAGGGCGATATTAATTTCTTTTACCACCTGGGATGACCGGTTAGAATTCTGCGTAAAAATAAAAATCATTACCTTTGAGTTTTTGATGGCCTCCGTAATCTCTCCCGCCCATTCCAACCCATAAGGAATATCCCGGGGTGCTATCCAGCAGCCCAGCGCTTCTTCTCTCTCAAATATCTCACACAAATGCATCGCAAAATCTGCATCCTTACTGGAATGACTGATAAAAACATTCTTTTCTTTACTCATGGAAAAACCTCTCCGACACCCAAATTTTCAAAACGGCGATGAAGGCCTTCCGCTTCACGGTACATACTCTCCGCTTCATCTAACCGTCCCATCTCAGCTTCTTCCTTATACCTTTTAAAAAGCAGATCACAAGCTACTAAGCTCACGGCTTATACGCAAAGATTCCCGATATAGTTTTACCGCCCCTTCTTTCTTATTCATTTTCTCCAAACACCTGGCCAAACCAACGCTATACAACGCCTCTCCTTTTTTATAATCATCATTTGAGGAATCCGCTTCAACCAATATACGACATCTTTTTAACGCCCGGCATAGTAGCCTTGCTGTTTTTCTCAAGGTGCCCGAATCTCTTCGTAGGTCTGCAAAACTCAGATAAGCATAAGATAGCGCAATCATCTTTCCCTCATTCACTGCTGTTCCTTCATCCAACACTTTCTCATAATATTCCAACACTTCTGTTAATAATGCCTCTGCCTTTTCATCATTTGGACTCCATAGATAAAGCATTCCTAAAAAATACTTTGCCCAAACAAGATCGAATTGCTCAATCGCCTCCGAATCCTGATATTTTGCCAATCGTTCTAATATATTGATTGCCTTTTCATCTTCATGCTGCCGCCACAAAAAATCCGCATACCATAACAGCACATCCAACTCCACCCGATACTTTTCCGCCAGCCTTACGCTTTCTTCATAGCACGCCTGAATCTCCGGAATTGTCTCCAGTGTAATTCCCCGGGACTCCAGCGCAGAGATACGCATCCTGTTCTCTGAAATATATCCCCGGATCCGCTCTTTTCCGTTCTCCACGATTTTCTCCGCATGGGCCAGCTCCTTTTGGCGCTCCTCATCCCTGAGAATCGCCAGCGCCCCTTCATAGTCTCCCTGGTCCAGCAGCCGGCCCGCCATTTTTTCCCGCCGGGTCATCGGCCGGTCTCCGCTCCTGAGCTCTGCAATGGTTGTATACAGATTTAAAATATTGCTTTCCATCTGCCGTATCTGCTCTGACAGCTCATTCCGCTGCCGGGATACCTCCATCAGCCGTCCAAATATCTCCTCGTCTTCCGGAGCTTCTATACTGGCACGCCGCAAACGCACAAACTCCTCCTCCAGCCGTGCCTTTTCCTCGCTCCTTCGCTGCAGCTCTTCATTCTGGCTGTATATCGGCACATGCTCCAGAGAGAGGAGCTTCCTGCCGTCAAGCACAGCCTGTCCATTCTCGAACTGAAGCTTGCCGGATATTTCTTCTCTGCGGGTCAGCTCAATCAGAATATTCAGCTTAATAGAATCAAGATGCGTGAACATGCTGAAATAATGTCCTATCTGCTTATCCAGCCGCTCCATAAAGTTCAAAACGCTTTCTGACGCCTGTTCTCCCCCGGGAAGCTGCTTAAAATACGTATAAATATGAGGCGCTCCGCTTTCTCTGAATTTTTCCAGAGCCACATCAAACTCCTCTATCGTGTATTCTCCGGCTTCTTTTCCCAAAAGAATATAGAAAAACTGGCTTTCTCTGATTTTTTCGTTGTATTCCTCCTGCTTGCGCTCCTTTGCAACCGCATTCGACAGATCCTCGCAGATCGTCAATTCAAAATAGATCCCCCGCTGTACGTAAATATCATTCAGCGCCCGAATGTAATTGCCAAGCTCTTCACGCTCATGTTTAAATTCAACAATAGATGATGCAAGAAAAAATTTGATAACCTTCATATCCATTCTCCTTCGCCACTCTGCCATTCCAAAGCACCCTACAGATCCATTTCCACGGCCAGGCCGGAAGCATAACAGAAATCCAGCTCTGCCTGTGCATCCTCTATCCCGTTTTCCGCCGCCAGCCGCAGCCATTTTATTGCTGTCTGCAGATCCCGTTTCAGTCCTGGGCTGCCCCAGAGGTAATGTATCCCGAGAATCCACTGGGCTTCTCCGTCCCCCTGCTCTGCCGCGCGCTGATACCACTGAAATGCCCTGGCCTTATTTTGCTCTACGATACACCCGTAATAAAAGGCGTCGCCCACGCTTCGCTGGGCCTTTGGATCTCTCTTCTCTGCTTTTGCAAATGCCTCCTCTTCCGTCAGCCTTCTGAAGAGCTCCTTAAAGCTCTTTTCCTGCATTTTCTTGTAAAGCTCTTCTTTCCGTTCATCCATCTTCTTTTCCCTCTATACGATTTTGATAAGCCGGTCACAGATCACTGTTTCCTTTTCTCCCATGGAAAAGTCTTTGTGATAATGACCGAAAAACCATTTCTGATACTCACATCTTTGCTTAATGCCTTCCAGATATTCCGTGAGGGCATTTTCTGCATATTCTGCCCCAAAATACTGGCGCTGCGTACTGCCCGCGCAGCAATGGCTGAGTATGAAATCCACGTTCCATCCATTTTTTTCCAGATTCTGCAGCCCCTCATCCATTTCTTCCTGCGAGGGCAGTTCCCGTTCCCACCAGCTCACATTTCTTATACGGTATGGAATTTTTCG
Source organism: Lachnospiraceae bacterium (assembly GCA_030524705.1). Taxonomy (GTDB): domain Bacteria; phylum Bacillota; class Clostridia; order Lachnospirales; family Lachnospiraceae; genus Choladousia. The sequence goes on from JAUNGD010000016.1 coordinate 11,138, forward strand.
TTTTCTCATCCTGTAGATTTTTTGCTTCAGCATAGGATCCTTCTCCTCCAGAATCACCTCTGCATCGTGGGAAGCGGCTCCGCCAAAGACAAAAAATCTCTTTCCGGCGATCTCGTACACCTGCCCCCGCATAAGATGAATAACCGAGGGGGATAGGAACTGCACCTTGCCCCCATGCCAGGAGGTGACCGGAAGCTGATCCAGTAAAGCAAAATTCTCATGGTTTCCGTCCAGCCACAGAATCATAAAGGGACGCTCCTCCAGCCAGCGCAGCCAATATTGCTGCTCCTTTGACGAAGGATCCCAATACCCGAAATCACCTGTTATGATTACGCAGCCGTTTTTTTCTTCCCGGCCCTGCTTCTGGCCGCTCCGGCTGCTCTGTATCTCTTCCCGGTTCTGCTTCTGGCCGTTCCGGCCCCGGAGCATTTCACGCTGTTCTGGAAAAGAACGATTGCTTAATTTTCTGAAATCCCCGTGACAATCCCCGGTCACGTAAACCTTGGAAATAGTACGCTCAGTTTTTTCTATGCACTGTCCGTCCTTAAACGCCTGATTCTCAGGATTTCCTTTTCCGGTCATTCTGCCTCACTCCCTGCTCCTTTTCCTCGCTCCTTCTGCGCCTCTTTCTTCATTCCTCCTGCGCCTCTTTTCGCTTCTTCCGGCTCATCTCTTAACTCTCCGACTCATCGCAGCTTCTCTATCCTGCGTCCTCACCCTGCGGCAAAAATTTCACCTGCATCCGCTCTCCTTCAGGAACCAGATAATATCGTTTTCCACCTGAAATAAATATAACATACATTCGTTCAAGATTCACTTCCTTATACAAATTCTGCAGCTCCTGGGCGCTCAGTTTATCAAAATTTGAGGAATCCACCAGAAAATAGTATGTATCCTCATATTTTCCCAAAATCTGAACCCGCACATCCTCCAAATACGTCCCTACCCTGGAGGCCATCTCATAGCTTAAATCGCTGCGCTGCAGGTGTCTTGTCCCCAGCAGAACCAACACCAGTGCTGCAATCGTCAATATTACCATGCATCCTATTTTATGTAGTTCCTTCATCTGCTTTCCCCCATTTTACTTCCTTCTTCCTGTTTTACTGCCTCTTTCCCTTCTACTTTCTCTCGTTTTATTCCTTCCTCCCTGTTTTACTGCTTCTTTCCCTTCTACTTCCTTCCTCTCATTTTACCTTTTTCCAAATACTCCGCCGGAACCTCCTTCGTCAGCCAGACGCCGTTGACCGACCGGTAAAAAGCATAGCCCGCCTCATACATCTCTCTGCTGCGGATTTTGTAGATAAAGGGCCTGCCGTGTCTCGCTCCTACCTTGTACGCCGTAATTTCATCCGGCGACAGATGTACGTAAAGCCTGCTCATCGCCTTTATTCCTTCGCGGTCTATCGAGGGCACGTTCCTGACTGCCGTTCCGTGCCAGAGATACTCCGGCGGCACGGCGGCCTCCAGCTCCACGTCCACCGGAACGGAATGCCCCTGGTTTGCCCGGATCAGAGTTTTGTCCCCATTGAAGGAATATCTCTGCTTGCTGTCATTTTCGACGATATACTCCAGCATCTCCTGGGTAAACGGTCTGGTCGCCGCGATCCCTTCCACCAGCTCTGTCACCTTCGCCCATCCATGCTCATCCAGGGTAATCCCGATGACTCCCGGATCTGCCCTTAAAATCAAGCTGATAAATTTACTCAATGAAACACTGTTCTTATCCATTTTTTTCCTCCTCCCCATTTTCCTCCAGATATTCAAAAATCCTGTCATAATAATCGCAGACTGCTTTTTCGGCGTATTCCCGGGCGTCGTTTTCGCACTCCTGGTCATAGTACCCGCAGAAGTCTTCCGTCCCGTCTATGTAGCTGCCAAATTCCTCCGCATAACGGCCCGCCTTTTTGAACATCCGCAGGCCCCTCGTCCGGGCGTCCGCGCCGTTGTATGCGTCCACAAGCCTGTGCTGGTATGCATGGTAAGCTTCATGGCACACCGTTTCCAGCAGCTCATACGCCTGAGTCTCTGAGATCTGGTCAAGATTAAGGATAATCTCATGGGTATTGTCATTATAATAGCCCAGAAGGCTTTCGTCCAGATTGGCGGCCCCCACATTCAGCTCATGGGGCAGCCCCAGGTACGTTCTTTCTATATTCGCCGCCGTCTGCAGGACGTCCAGCCGTTCCTTTACGGACAATTCTCTCCATTCCTTCTCCTGCAGCAGAAGCACCGTATCCATGCTGTTGGAAATATTCTGGGCATCTGTTGTCACCGCCATTTCCATTGTCCCGGAGGGCCTCAAAACTGCGGAGCCGAAAAGCACGCCTGCGCCAAGCACCAGCAGCATGGCGGCCATACCGGCTGCACAAGCCGTCTGTATCAGCTGAAGCTCCCGGTTGAGCAGCCTTTTGAACAGCCCCTTTCTCAGACGGCCGTCCCGGATTCTGATCCCCAAAGTCGCTGCTATACTCCAAAAGGAAAACGTAGCGGCCGGGAAAAAGGCCAGGGCGACCAGCTCCGGCCTGACGTCACGGTAAGCAAGAGCCGTATACCCTCCGTAGGCAATCAAAAGATTCATGGTCACACTGTAGGCGTTTCTCCGTCTTTTCCTTTCCAGAAGTATGCCTGCCGCCGAGCAGGCCGCCACCATTCCCCAGAGAAGCTGCTTCGACTGTATGAGGCTAAAGCCCTTCACACACCGAAAGAGCAGATTCTTGTACCAGATCATGGCAATAAGCGCCCAGATGATATGCTCCGTCACAAATCTTGTCTGCCCCATTGTATTATAGCTCCGTTTCTTCATATCAATCGTTCCCCCTTTTTTATTCTATCCTATCATCCAGAATCCGCCCGCTGTAAGGGGGGAACGGCTTTCACCCCTCTCACCTCTGTCTACGAAAATCCCCCCAATATTTCCTTTATCTCCATGGCCGGTATATACGTATCTCCTAATCCGCACTGATGAAGCACTTCCATCAAACCATAAAGCTCCTCTTTTCTTTTTACAGTAACCCTCCCATTTTGCTTCTGCTCAATCGCGATCTGACTGACTTCGCTGATAACGGAATAACGGATAAAATACTGCTTCAAGGCCGACGGTGAAATCCGTTTCAAATGGCGAAGCACATATTTTCTGAAATATGGGTTCTCCGCATCCTCTTCTATTCCATTTTCCAGCAGATATAAAGAAATACCCTGCTCTATTTGCTGCTGTTCCGCTTCAGACACTGCATATACACCCTTTGTTTCCATATAATCCAGAATAAACTCAATCATGCGCTCTTGCCTCCCTCTTCATGCATTTTGGCCAGAATCCCCTGCGCTTCCTTCATCGCCGCCACCCGCTCTGCCCTGTCATCCGAAATCGTTCTGTCCAGACATTCTCTCAGAGACTCAAAGCCCTTCTCCCCCGCCAGGGAATTCACTTTTTCCTCCAGCGCATCCAGCTTTCCTCCATAATAGGCTTCCTTTATCGTGTCCTGTCCGACTATTTCCTCCAACTGCTCGCAAAGCTCCGTCGCATGCGCATAGACAGCCTCCCGTTTCGCCGCTTCTCCGCTTTTAGGATTCAATTCCGTTAGCTGCTGGTTCGTATACATCGTTGTGATCCCCTCATTCATGCCACGTCCGGTCTCCGTATAGCCGGAATTTTCTCCTGTCCTCGTAGAGTGGAACCAGCTTGCCTGCCGTGTTCCCACGGTCTTGTGAACCGTATAGCCATGCTGATCCGGCTGAGGCACAATGATCTCTCTGTTTTTGCTGGCAAAATGATTTGTCTCGTGCTTCGTTGACCGTTCCAGCTGCTGGGAATTGATGTTGGCTACTGTGATGCCGCTCTTACCCTCCGAGAATCGGTAACCGCCTGTTTTACCACTGTTTGGCTCGTATTCTATAGCCTTTATATTGTCCACTCCATTCGCAACCCTCTCCCGGTCGGCCTCCGACATATACTTTCCATTCATATCCAAAATCTGTGCAACAGACTGGTTATGAAGCAGCTCCACATTTTCCTGTGCATACTCCGCCGTGTGCGGCACCTCCAGGATCTGGTTAATGCCCGCATAGGTCTCATTGGGGTTTATATTTATTTCTGAGGGTGACATGCCGTGTCCAGACACAGAACCCGTCCCCTCCGCAGGTGCAGAAGCAACCTCTGCTTCCCCCGGGAGGCCTGAACTCTCCGGGGACGTTTCCCCTCCGCAGGACAGGTTCATCTCTCCTGCCGCACTGCTTTCTTCACGTTCTCCTTCAGATGACGCCGACATACCTTCTCCACTGTCGTCAACAGTAAGGCCGTCATCAAAATCTCCGCCTTCTCCCATTTTATTTCCTCCTCTTTCATCATTTGAACTACAATTCCTTCTCTGCACGATCCAACCCGTTTTCCATCAGGTCGTCCGGCCCGCAGTCTACCTCTGCCCCGCCAGATAGCCCGCATACGAACTCACAATTGTCCGGGAGTCCTGAAATGAAATATCGCCGCACCTCACTAAAACCGCCCCCAGGAAGCAAAGCTTTGTCGTATCGGAAGCTGTCACATGCAGATCCCGCAGCATACTGCTGATGTTCTCCGAAAGCAGCCGGACATTATAAAGATCCGTCCGCACCTTTGACAGGTGAAATCTGACCTGCTCCGGCTCCATCTCCTGAATCAGCCGTTCTACTGCCTCCTTCTGGCACCGGAACCGTCTGGTACAGATATGGCACGCCGCATTGCTGATCCTTTCATCTGGAAGCGCAGTTATGGCAGCGTGCTGGACTCCGTAATTGCCCCGGATACCGATGATACACTCCCCCTTCGCCAGCTCCCTTATTTTATCCGTCTGAAACTCGCTGAGATTGATGGCCTCCCCCACCAGGCTCCGGTCTGCCGCATCATCCATGGAATGCACAATCTTCACAGCGGTATTCGCCATGACCGCATCAGACATGATCCCTGGCCGCTGGTCACTCAGGATCAGCCCGGTGCCCGAGCTTCTGATCTCTGCCAGCATCCGTTCAAAATAATTGTTGTTCAACGCCCGGCCGTTTTCTTCCATAAGCGTTCTTCGAAATACGTTGTGTGCCTCCTCCACCACAATGACTCGTTTCAATACGCCGCAGGAGGGTAGTCTTGAGAGATAGCTGTGAAACTTAAACATCAGAATATTCATCAGAAATTCCGTAGAGCTATCCGAAAAATCTGCCAGCTCAATGACCGCAGGCGTCTCCAGAAGCTCCCGGGCAGTCAGCCCGAAGGGGCTGGAAAAAAGCTGTCCCAGTGCCCCGGAATCCATATGCTCTGCCCGGATAGTCAGCGCACCCTCAAGATTTTTCCTGACCTCCGGGCCGTACCGTCCGTGCTTTGCTATGTATTCTGGAATATTTGCCAAAGCATCTGCAAAGGTAGGAAACGGGCGTTCCCTGTCGTGATAAGCCATCGTGCCATACTGCCAGCCGGCCTTTTCATAGGTCTGCTTCAGCAGCCCGGTAAATGCCTCCGGAATCGGATGCTCTCCGCCGTTTGAAGCAATAACTGCCCGGGCCACCGCATCGACATGATTTTCTATCAGCACGCCGTCCTCGGGCTGCAGCGGGTTGATAAACAGCCGCTGCCCGTCAGTCCCTGGAGTATAGATTTTGAGCTCCGGTATCAGGGGAAGAAGACCAATGTATTCCTTTTTTGCCGCCTCTATCACAGTAAACGAAATGTCCTGCTCATACAATTCCTTCAAAAGACGTTTTATGGTCGTAGTCTTTCCCGTATTTGATGCGCCGGAGGCAAAGCTGTGGGCCAAAAGCGCCGAATGCGGAATTACCGCATCCCAATCCGCCGTTTTTATTTTTCCCACCGCTGCTCCCCTCTCTGTGACAGGCTTTGTCAGAGGAAATACCTGTACAGAAGCTTCATTCACATGATAATTTCTGACGTAGAACCCTTTGCAGGAATTCAGCGGCGGAACACAGAAATTCGCCACATTTGTAACCGCTTGCCAGGAAAGCGGATAGACAGCTCCCCCTTCAAACTCCACCCGGGGAACCGCAAGACAATCCTGCCATCCGCGATGCTCTCCCCGGATCCCAAAGCTGCGTACCGGTTCAAAGCCCTGCTGCACTTCCTGATCCTGATGCAGGCAGGCCAGCAGCAGAGATTCCAGCCTTCGGTAGGAAGAAGCCTCCGGGGCGCCGAACCGAACCGCGCTGCGGACGAAGCCCTGTCCCATATTCCGCAGGAGATATTCATTTTCCTCCTTCAGAAGTGAAATAGCCCGTACTACCTCGGGAATCGGTACCTCCTCCACTCTGCGGCTTCCTGTTCCGTAAACCCGCTGAAATGATTTATAATCATTCAGATAAGAAAGAATCGTCTCATTTTCTGCCAGTTTTTCCTGAATCTCCTCATCCGCTGCCGGAATAACGACACAGGATACATAATAATCCGTGATTTCTGAAGCCGCCGCCATGTCTGCTATATGCTCTGCGTCCGCAGAGCCGAGAAGGATTCCATTGTATGCAAAAGCGGCGCCCTCCCACCGGCCCAGACATCCTTCACACTCCGGCAGCATTGCTCCGAACATTCCAGAAAGCTCCGTACTACCTCCGTTTCCATAAAAAATATTCAGCTCTCCCTCCTCTCCTGACAATACGAAGGCCGCCGCTCCGCCTCTGCTCCTTGCACTGCGCAGCCACTCCGCCGCCGACTGTCTGAGGGTTCTCATCGTCTGTTCCTCATCAGTCTGCATCCGAAACCCTTTCAGATGATACCATTTTCTGATAGAAGGCACGTAAGCGGTGGCATCCAGACGTATGGAATCAGCCGGAACCGAGCTGAGGTACTGGTTCTTTTTCATTTGGATCACCTGTCCGGCCAGCCTCTGTGCCTCAAGAAAATGCTGTCTGTAAAAATCCATACTTATTTACCTCCTGTTTTTACGGAAAAACGCACTTTTAACCGCATACCATATGCCAAAGAGAATGATGATTTCCGGCAGAAATGCAAGGATCAGCGTCATCAGCCCGTTCATTACCGCCCCCGTCTGAACCATCTGCACAACATCACTCACAAACAGAATCAAGGCAATTACAAGAAAGCCCAGAATTCCTCTCACCAGCCAGGCCGGTATCTGCAAACCGGGGCGCACAAAGGAACCCGTCGTTGTGTTATAGATTGATTTCACAACCCTGCGGCTGCCGCGATTCTTCGCTTTCACAATTACCTCATCTCCAATCTGCAGTCTGCCCATATAGCTTCCGTACAGGCAGAAATCCGTTACCTCGGTGGGAAAACCGTTCGTAAGATTCTCCACCCTTATCGCATATTCTACCGTCTGGTGCGAGAACTGATACGGCTCTCCCCGCAAAAGCGTGCGAAACATCTTATGTCCGCCGGAAAAAAACAATTCCTGATGATCTATTTCCGTAATCCTTCCATGACATTCCATGCAGCCCATACGTTCGCGGATAAATTCTGATGCATTTTCCTGCACATCCCGAAGCCTGATCCTGTCGGCTGGAATTATGCGGGGTTCCTCATCTCCGGCCATACCTGTACCGCTTCCGTTTTCCGCCAACGGTCCATGGCAGAACGGACATACGGTCTTATCATCGCCGAACAAAAATGCAGATTCACAGTTTGGATTCAAACAACGCTTCATCACAAACACCTCCCGTTATCTTTTTCCGCTGAAACGGTACCTTCCCGTCACTTAATCTTCCTGTCTTCTTTATCCAAATTTCTTTCCCGTCGCAATATATTCCTGGATACAGTCCGCCCACAGCTTTGACACAGTCTGCATTTCCCTCAGAGTTTCAATCTTTGTATCCCAGCAGACATATGGCCTGCCATGGTCGTACAGCCTGTGGGTTACCGTGCCGCTCTGGTCTCTTTTTCCGAACCCCGGCGTCCGCAGGATATACGCACGCCAGGATCCATTCACAAATTTATAATTGAACCGGTACTCCCGGTCCTTCCCTCTATGCTTATCATTTGCAAAATATACCATAGGCCCCGTTTCCGTATCATTTCTGTCCGTATCATCCAGGGCAGCCCGAACCGCTGAACTGGCAGAAGATCCAGAGTGATCCGCAGCCGTATGTCCGTCGGAAACAGATCTGGCAGAGGAAGCTGCCGTATATCCGCCGGAAGCAGATCTGGCAGAGGGAGCCGCCGTATGTCCGCCGGAAGCAGACCCGGCAGCGGGGGCCGCCGTATGTCTGACAGAAGCAGATCTGGCAGAGGCCCCCCGCGAAGCCGCGGACGATACGGAGCTCCTTTCTGCGCGATGCTTTTTCCGCAGCAGAGAAATTATTTTCCCCAGTGTCACACCCGCTATAAGAACTATAATTCCCAGTGTCCATCCAATCATTTTTCCCCTCCATCAATACAGGCATTTCAAGCTCTGCAGAAAGACCTTCATATCCGTAAATTCCAGGAACCTCACAGTACCTGCCGCAAGCCAATCCCGAAACAGCAGCGGTGCCCTGGAGTCTGAACAGGTGATCCCTTTGTCAATAAACAATGCATAGGTGCCGCCGGCCTCCTGCTCAAATCCTATCCGCGCCGTCGCCTTACTGCAGCAATCTGGCAGACGGCATCTGGGATATATATGACATAAAGAATCTTCCAATGATTTTTTCAACATATCATATTGAGCATTCGTGCCCTGAACGAATTCTCTCATCCTGCATTCCTCACTTTTTTCCCGTCAATCTTCCGTATTTTCTTCTCCTGTACAATACTGCTCTGCGTGATACTTTTCCATTTTCCCTCCGGGAATGCCTTTTTCTGTTCCGGTACCGGATGACAGGCTGTTTGCAGTCCTCTTTATGGCACCATTCCGGCTGATCCGCTCTGGCCGGCGGGCATATTTTTTCTGTGGGAGCACTCATATCTATACAACGTGTATCCGGCCACTTCATGCGAAGACTCTCCAGGTGTCCGGTGCCGCCGCAAAGCCTGCATGTCTCGTATCCGTTGGATGGATGATCCGGCTTTTGCGGAATCCAGACGGTTTCATCCATGTACGTATATCTCTGTGCCCCTGCAAATGCCCGGTCAAAAATTCCGATGCCAAGACTGTCCTTCACATGTGGATCGAGACGTATCTGCACAAAGTTTCTGTCCTTCACCTCATCCAGCATACTGCTGAAGACGCTGGACGGATCCTCCCGGTACATCAAAAGCATCAGGGCAATATATCCTTTGAGCGCATTCATTCGTTCTGTCGCAAAAATCGTACAGCCCGAAGAGTCCACGTCATTTTCAAAACCATTTTCATATTTCTCAAACCGGCTTCCAAGAAGACAGCGCGGACAGCTTGACGTTACTCCTGGATATACAAAGATCAGTTCTGCAGCCGCACCTCTCTGATACATCATAGCCGCCAGATACGGTATTCCGTATTTCAGTGCCAGAATAGAGCTGCGTTTCTGCGCCTCAAAATTGTCAGTGCAGCCAAGAATCAGATAATCCGTTGGCTTTTTCCCCGGAAACTGATCCAGATAACCCTTAAATTCTTCATCCGTCATATTATCATCCAGGAACCGGTCTACACAGATCACCCGGGCCTCCGGGTTGATATCAAGGATTCTTTCTGCGATAACGTCAACCTTTTTTCTGCCCATTTCACTGATAAACACCCCCTGAGTCGCCACATTGGTGCTGCTTATAATATCCTGATCTACTAGGATATAATTGCGAAAGCCGCTTCTTGCAAAATTTTCCAGAGAGCTTCTTGCCCCTCCGGTGCCGATGCAGACGATCACCTTGTCCAGCACTTTTTTCGGATAAAGCGACTGTACCTTGGCAAAATATGTACGGGACGGCGTACACTCTCCGGCCTTCTCCCCGGGGCACTGTTCTTCGATACCTGCCCGGTAAGCATCCAGCGCCTGCACGGAATACTCCTTCTGCCATGCGGTAAACCTCACATATTCATATCCCTCCTTTGTAGCTTCCAGCACATAATGCAGCTTCACCAGCAGGTTTTCTTCCTGCTTGTACACCACATAAAAATACATAGTATACAGCCCTCTCCGATTACTCTGGAATATAGGAAGGTAGAAATAATCCAGCTCAAAGAATCGGATATGCAGAAGTGCAGTTGAAATATCATGATCAGAGGGACGTATACTGTATCTCGGATGAGAGTGGGCTATGCCGTGGGTTGTATACCCTTTTTCCTTCCATTCTCTGTACACCCTGGACATACTCTCCACATCGTAATAAAACGTACCCGGTGAATTTTGAGAATTTGTGTCAAAGCAAAACCGGTCGATCAGGTGAGTATCGCCGGTGGATGCCAGCATGCCTCCCGTCTCTGGATGGAAACGCCCCACATTATTTCGAAAATCATCCAGAACCTCCCGGCTGAACCTGACAGAATCATCCATCACTCCTTCAGCGTCATCCCACTGCGTTATAAGCTCTTCTTCCGTTTCACAGGGCAAAGCCAGATAATCAACAACCGCATTTACCGCTCTTTTCATCATACGCATCATAAACAACCCTCCTAAGCAATCTCAAATTCAATATTTTCTATCGTTCCCTTCAGGAATACCGACTTGTCTTTCAGCGATTCTAACTGACGTTTGTAAAGAAGCTGTTCCCCCAGTGAATCGCTCACCAGCTCGCGGATAGCCCTGGCTCCGTACTTTGTCTGGTACTTCAGAAAATCAACCATGAGCCGTTCATCAATGTGCGTCAGGCGCAAATCATAATCCAGCAGCTCTTCTCTGATAAATTTTGCCGCGATGTCCAGCGTAGCTTCATCCGTCAAAGGCTGAAACACCACAAAATTTCCTATTTTTCCGCTGATTTCCGGTCTTTTGCAATGCTTCGTAAACGTATCTCTGCACAGCTCCGGCCGTTCAAATCTGGACATTGCCTGGTATTGCTTCATATCGACAGGAATATTCGATGTAAAAAGCATGATACACTGGTTCAGATCAATCGGATCCGAATTGTCTGCCATACCGAGATAGCCTGTATCAATCGCCTCCATTAGCCCGGTGATCAGTTTTGCATGCCCCTTCTCAATCTCATCAATGACAATAACATGGTAAGGATTCTGCCTCACCGGCTCCAAAACCGTTTTGTTTCCGTATCCTACATAGCCGGGAGGCGCGCCAAAAAACCTGCTCACCGTGTGCTCCTCCAGATATTCATTAGCGGCTACCTTGATAAAACCATACTGCCTCCCTGTCACCGATGTAAGTATCTCCGCCAGGGATTTGGCGGTTTCCGTTTTACCAGTGGCAGTCGGCCCCAGGAGTGCTATAACCAGAAGCTTTTTTCCCTTCTTCAGACAGCTTTTTGATATTTTGGACGCTATTTCATCAATAGCCATATCCTGTCCGTATATCTTTTTCTTCAGTGGCTCCGCAATCTCCTCCGGCCACACGATTTTCTGCTCCTGCGCTTCCTCTCTGAGTTCCTGCACCCGTTCTCTGTTATAAACTTTCTCAGTTTCCGTCGCAGAGGATGCCTCCGGAATGCCGGCCTGCCGCACAGCCTCCCCTGCGGCCTCTAAGCTTCCAAACAGTGGGCGCAGGGAGCCAAGAAAGGCAGTCATATCCTCCAGACAGGTGAATTTCGTCTCTCCGTTTTCCAAAAAATCTTTAAAATCCTGATTAGTGCAATCCGTACAGATGCCCCTGTCTATATACATGATGTAATATCCTTCCGCAGTCTTCTCGAATCCCAGCCTTGCCTTCTGGGGCCTGCAGGAACCGGGCAGAACACAGTCAGAATATATATGGCACCGATGATCGTTCAGAAGACTATCCAGCTCCGCAAACTGTTCCTCCGTTCCAAACACAAATTCTCTCACTCCAATCCCTCCTTTAATCAAAAAATATCCCGGTAAAGCAGGTTACTGCGATCACGGACGGAACCGCCCAGCAAATAATCGTTGCTGCGGCAATCGCCGCCTGTATGACCACAGCCCCTCCGCAGAGAAACAGGACAGAAGCGCCTATGCTTCCCCAAACCGTCCTCCGTCTGCATATGACCCAGATTGCCCATCCAATATAGACAAGAACCAATATGATAGCCACATAATGAATGAATCTTTCCATTTTATGCTCTCCTTTTCGAGTGGTTTACCGCAGCTCTCCGTCCTTTCCAGGTACAGCTCTCTATAAGAAGGCTGTACCTGAATAAGAACTCAAGCTGCTGTCATCAGAAAACGTGTACCTTCGGCAGCCGCTTCTGCCGTTCGCCTCCGTGGAAGCCTCCTCCCGGCAGTGTCTCCTGCTGCTCGCCTCCATGGAAGCCTCCGGGGCAGCCACCGCCAAATAAAGCTGCAAAATTATTGGTTTTCATTGTTTTTGTATTTACGTTCATATTTTTCTTCATAAGATTTTCTCCTTTTCTTCTTTTCATTTTTAATTGATTTTGTTTCTGTACGGATCTGTTCTTACATATTCCGCTGTCTATGGTTTACGGGTAACTAATACATGAATATTTTTTCCTGCCGCCTCCCTCCCTCTTTCTTATCTGACACTTTTCTGTTACCTCCTTTCCTTTTTTATCTAATACCACTCTATCACCTCCTTCCTGGGCTAAAGAGGGGGGGAACCCCTTTTTTCCCACCCTGTCCTATTTTTCCCTTATCGCCCTGCTCCGCTTCTGCATTTTCATAACCGCCTGATAAACCTCATCCCGGTATATATCGTATCGCTTCGCCGTGATGGGCTTCTGTCCTCTGCGGAAGACGTATACCTGATTCACCGGCATGTAAAGCACATCCTCCAGCGGCAGATTGATCCGCTCGCTGATGTGCCGGGCCGTTGTAAGATCCATGCTCCCAAAGAAAATGTAGGTGTCGCAGTTGTTGATGATCGTTGTGGCGTCCTCCCGCGAATACATGCTGGCAAGCTGTGACTCGCTCTGGATCAGAAGACACATGGAAATTCGCTTTTCCCGCAGAATACTCATATATTCCGCGCAGTTCATGACGCGGCCTCCGACGGCGAAATCGTCATAAAGCATCCGCACCGGAAGCGGGAGCTGGCCGGAGGGCTGCTTTTCCGCAAATTCAAACAGCTGCTTAAAGGCCTGGGCGTAAAACATACTAATGAAGCTGTGCAGCGCCGGATTGACTGCGGAGGCAGTGATGAAAAGCGCCGTTTTGCTGCTGGCCAGCTTTTCGAAATCCACGTTCTTGTTCCGGGCGATCATTCTGCACAGCTCGGGGCTGAAAATCGTATCAATCGTCGTATTCAGCGTGCCGAACACCGATCCCGCCGTCCTCACGGGCAGCAGCCGAAAGGACCGCCAGCAGGATACCGCGAAGCACTTGGGATCCTGCTTTGCCAGGCTGTCAAATTTCCGGTCCAGCGTCGTTTCGATCTGCCCGCTCTCCCCTGTGAAGCTAAGCTCGTTCAGAAGATCCAGGACATCGGCAAAGGTCCCGTCTCTTTTCGTCATCATGGTGTAGGCGATCAGCGCCGACAGAAGAGAGATGGCCGCCTCGTCCCAGTAGGGATCTGCATTGGATCTGTCCTTTCTGGGATTCGCCTTTACGATGGACTGGGCGAGAAACCGGATGTCCGTATAGCTCTTCACGTATTTCAGAGGATCAAAGGTCACGGTACTTCTCTCTGGATAGGCAAAATTCATGTCCTCCACCACATAGCCCCGTTTCCGAAACATCGGCTTATATTGGTCCACCACTCTTCGTTTCACCACCGTGACAATCACACTGGATTCAAAGGTCTCAAGAAGGCACGGCTCCAGGAATGAAAGCGTTTTTCCGGTTCCGCTGCCTCCGCAGACTATGACATTGTTGTTCAGTCCTGTCTTCTCACAATCCGTACTGACCATCACATTTTCTGCCAGAATCATTTTATCTGCCGCCATTTGCTATCCCTCCATTATTTTGTCAAAACCCACAATCCTGTCCGCCAGTCCGAAGGAAATACTCTCCTCTGGGCTGTAGTAGTGATCAAAACGGGTTGCCTTTTCAATCTCCTCCTCCGTCCTTCCGGTATGCTTCGCCAGAATCCGGTTGATTTTGGTTTTTGCCTCTGTGAGGCTTTCCGAAATCGACTGGATGGAGGATGCGCTGCCGCCCACCTGGCTTCCCAGCAGCGGCTCATGAAGCATCAGCTCACTGTGGGGAAGCATGTACCGTCCATGGCTGCCGCTGGCGAACAGCACAGCCCCCATACTGTACGCCCGGCCCAGACAGAACATGCGAAGAGGCGCTGTGCTGGCCTGAATCACATCGTATATCAGCAGGCCTGAAAGAATATCGCCCCCGGGCGAATTGATCAGGACGTCAATGGGCTTTTCCTGATCCTCCCGGGTCAGCACCATGATCTCCTTCGCAAATTCGCAGGCGCTTTCCTGATTAATTTCTCCTTCTATAAAAATCTTCCGGGCGTTCATCAAATGGACATCCATTGGGACAAGGGTAATTCCGCTGCTGGATCTTACCTGTACTTGCATTACGTCCTACCTCCTTCGTCTTGCATTGCATTTTGCCTCCTTCGGCCTGCATTACGTTTACATCTTTCGTCTTGCATTGCATTTTTCCTCCTTCGATTTGCATTGCTCTTCTCAATATTCTGTTTTCAAGGTGCGCTGCTTTTCTTAATAACACTATAACAGCCCCTCCTCGGGCTGATTGAGGGGGGAAGGCTATTTTCCGCCGGATGATCCCCGGATTTTACGAAAATCACGAAAAAAAGAGACCTGCTTGAATTAGCTTTTGCTAACTCCCGCAAATCTCCTTTTTCTTACCGTACAGGTATGGTTATTCCCGCACCGCATCCGGTACAAATACTTTTATGCGTCTCTTTTCTTGATCACGTATCCCATTTTAACGATCAGCTTCAGCGTCTCCAGCGCTGTATTCCGGTCATATTCCTTTTCGCTTTCCGGCAAGTCCCGGTAGGGGAGCAGCAGCGGAGTCGTTTTCTTTTCCGCATCCTTCACCGGGCCGTAGGTCCATCCCTCTGCCATGCGGCCCACCGCCCATACATCGTGGACATTCTCTGCGATCCGTTCCGTCAGCTTCAATAAATTCTCTGGCAATAACACGTCCCTTGTATCGATGGGCGTCGGTCTGTAATTTTTCTCCATTTTTGTCATGCCTCCTTCATAAGCTCCACCAGCACGACGCCGATATTTTCAATTTTGCTCTGTGCCGATATGGTTTTAATATTCAGCTGCGCGCCCCGGCTGCGCTGTATCCGGTTCACATCATTTACGTTCTCGTCTCCGTGCCTGTAGGTATTTCCCACCAGCACCTTCACCGTCCCAATGCCGAAATGCTCCGCTATGCTGTCCAGCTTGTAATAATACGCCGCTTCCAGCTTCTGCACCGCCTTGCACTCCACGATCATAGAGCGGAAGCCCTTTGTCAGGATGAGATCCAGCTCGTTTTTCACGCCTCCGTCCTCCCACCGGAATTCATAGCCGCAGGCCACATCATCGAAATACCCGGTCTTAAGCACCTGGTCATAAATGTAAACCTCCAGAATTTCTCCGGCAGAGGTAAGAAGTCTCTTTATCCCCTGAAAAACGTATGTAAAGCTGGCCAGCTTCGGATTCTGCGGATCCCGGGTAAGACGGCTGATATAACCGGCCTCCTGCAGCTTCTGCAAAACAAGATACGAATAGTCCTGCATTCCCCTTCTGTCCGGGTCAAGATTGACCCCCGTCACATCGGGACTGCTGCACCGGATTTCGACGTACTCCTCATTATAATTCCTTCTTTTTGTCACCTCGATCCCGTAATACCCAAGCAGAAGCTGAGGCTGCGAAAACAGGCGGCCAAGCGGTTCCGCCAGGGAAGCATCCACCAGAAGCTCCAGCCTGCAGGTCTCATTCGTATAGCAGACCAGCTCCGAGCTGTCCTCCACCGCCCCGAAGGCGATCAGCTTTGCAAGGATATCCTTCACCGTCTGAAACGTATATTCCGGCAGGAAATAACGCAGCTTTTTCTTTACACCGGAACGGGACGTACCCAGCGGAAGCAGAGCCAGGGGCTCCCGGGACTCCTCATACGCTTCCAAGGCGTCACAGAGCCGGTTCCAGTTGCCGACCCCCTCCTCGAATTGATTCGCAGGCAGATAATTTCCCGTATAGATTCCCCACAGGGTTTCATAATCCTCCGCGAATTCAGGGAACCGCATCCTGGTATCCGCAGCGTTCATCAAAGAAAACATATCGCTGATACGGATATGGGAATTATCCTTTATGAACTGCAGATAATCGCAGGAAATATGCTTCGTAAACGTCTTGCGCTTCCAGTCAAACTCAAAGTACGGCACGCCGTCTCCGGTAAGCCTGCCGATCCATGCGGCATTGTCCAGGGCCGCGGGAAACAGCCGGGTACTGCCGTCGTACAGATCCGGCCTCCATTGTCCAAGGCGGAGGAAAAATTCTTCGGAGGCGTCGCTGCCGTCCTCGCAGTCAAACAGCTCATACTCCGTCAGCGCCGCATGGGTGCGGTCCGAATCACTGTTTTTTTGCTGCTCCAGCGCCTTTTTCAGCTCCTTCCTCCGGCCCTCCTCCACATCTCTCTGGCATGCGGCCGTAAAGGTAACCTTGCATTGGATTCTGCGTTTATTCAGATAATTCAGCACTGCAGAAATTTTGTGAATCAGCAAATCAACGTCCGTGCTCCGGTCAAAATAATACAGGTAACACAATTTCTCAGGACTGAGTACGGTGGCCGCCCCCACATCAGCAAAGGCCGCCTCATTGCGCCCGTTCTGATACTTCCCATCTTCAAAGGCCATAGCGATGCAGGGACGCAGGCGGCAGGTCAGAATGAAAGGAAGCTTCTCTACCAGCACCTGGTCGTTCGCTTTATAATCCCGGTACAGGTTGGCTTCTATCACCGGATAAAACGCCCGGAATATCAGAGGCAGTCTCTCCTCTGCCTGATTTTTTATTTCAACGGACGTCCGCTCCAGAGAATCCCGGAGCATTCCCTCATAATAGTGATACTGCCTTGTATAGCCCTCTGACCCGTTCAGAATGTTTTTCAGGCAGAACCGAAACTGCCGGTATGCCCGGATTACCTCCTCGTCCTCCTCCGAGATCAAATGCCAGAGGGCTTCCAGATCCTGACTCTGCAACGGGTTTGTTTTTTTGAATTTCTCCGCGTAAAGCCGGCAGCACTGATGCAGCTCGACAGACATACGGTCCAGCTCGTCAAGGCCCGGATCAATATTCGGATCGTCCCATTTTCTGCGCCCGTCCTTCTGATACTCCGGTCCGCTAAGGGGAGTGGCCTCTGTCCCGAAGAGAATACACAGATGCGTCAGAAGGTCAGGATTTCTTAAGCTTCTGTTTATGACGCACTCCTCCAGCTTCAGGCGCCCCTTATCATCCCGGGGAGCCGTCCAGCCATCCGTAATCTTGCTAAGAACCCAGCGCCGGTGCTCCAGCGCCGCCAGTGTGTTAAATTTTTTCTTTGCTTCCGACGCCTTCGGATCAATTTGGGGATCGGCATTTTGGTGCTCCAAAATCTCTGCCGAAAACAGTCTAGCAGCCTCCAGATTATCCTCCGCCTTAATCCCGACGCTGCGAAGCTTGTATTTGATGGATAATGCGTAATCCAGGGACGAAACATAATTATACTTATCCTCTCGGAATTTCTGCAGCTCCTCATTCACATCGATATTCAGCGAACTGTTCCAGGAAAGATGCGTATGAAAGGCAAGCTGTTCCAATTTCAGATCGACATTCTCCGATGTAATTGGTTCGTTGATACACACAGGATACAGCCTGGCGGCCTGGTCTTTTTTCGTCAGTCTCTTTCCCCGCTGGCTGATGTAGCAGACCGGACACGGATTTTTCGGTTCCCACCCCCGCACTGCCTCCGCAAAGAATTTCGCTGCGCTGTAATTCAAACGGTCGCTACCAAGCGCAACAAAAATATAATTGTACGGCCGTTCCTGCACCGCCGCCTGATCGACCAGGGCGGATATTAATTTTTTGTTTTTCTCCGTATCCGACTCGCAAAGCTCCGTTTCTTCCTCAAGGTCCGCAGCCTCCGACAGAGAAATAAAGTTCAGTGTGCCGTATGCCTTTTC
The DNA here is from genome assembly GCA_030524705.1 of Lachnospiraceae bacterium. Lineage (GTDB taxonomy): Bacteria > Bacillota > Clostridia > Lachnospirales > Lachnospiraceae > Choladousia. The sequence continues at coordinate 29,174 of JAUNGD010000016.1, forward strand.
TTCTTTTCCTTCCATGGAGCCGTCCACATTGACAAATTCGCTTACCGCGGGCCGGCTCTGAAGATAGCTCTCCCGATCCTCTCCCGGCGCTTCGGACACTGCCTGGATGTGCAGCGAAACTCCCTTCATCTGTCCTGCCTGAAGGCAAAGATCAATAAATTTCTGTCTGTAAGGCCCTGAGCCCGCCACCAGCACATGGATGGCTTTCGCATCCTCCGGCAGCGCTTCATACAGCGGATGCTCATACAGCAGCTTCTGCATCACGATCACAGGATCGGCGCTTCCCCTCTTATTTTTTTCCACAATAGCCAGTTTTTTATTCGGCCCGATCAGCTTTGGGCTGACCGCATACTGCTTCGCCCGGATTTCTGCGGATTTCAGATCCTCCAGCAATGCGCTGCAGCTTTCGTATCGGTTTTTCGGACTTCGCGCCAGACATTTTTTCAAAATATTAGTCAGCTTTGTCATCAGGCCGACGTCCGCGCCGGCCTGCGAAGCGGCAATCAGCCTGGAATGTCTCACAAGCCGGCCAATCTCTTCAAAATACGCATCGCAATATACGCCCTCCGGTATATCCTCTGAAATTACAATGGCGTTGAAAAGCATCGCCCCGATGGAATAAATATCCGAACGGTTGTCCACTTTTCCCTTCAGGACCTCCGGGGCCTGATAGCCCGGGGTTCCCGCCGCCGGCAAAACGCCGCTCTTTACAGAATACAGCGTATTAATATCAAACATCGAGATACTGTTTGCATTCATGCCGTATTCGCTGTCGTAGAGCACGAGAAAATTCGACGGTTTAATGTCCAGATGCATAAGTCCCGCCGTATGAAGGGCTTTCACGCAGTCAGCCACAGTGACCGTTGTCTGCAGGATCTCATGCAGACGATAATCCGCCTTTCTCTCCGGCGCGCCTCTGACCTCCTCCAGGTACCTGTCGAAGCCCTGCCCCGCCAGTCCCGGCGACCAGACATATACCGTCGCCCTCTTTGTCTCTTCCCCGGAGCACCCATACAGAATTTCCCCATTTTGGATATAATTCTTCAGCACCTGATTGTAAGGGTTGTCCGCCATCACTTCATTTAAAAGGCGGTATGTATCCAGATACTCCCGGCTCATAGCCTCAAAATCAGAGGTATCCTTCTCATCCAGAACGAGCTGCCCATTGTCCAGCCGTCTCAGCAGAGGACAGCGGCCCGGATTGGCAGCGCTTTTCATTGGGTAAAACTCCTTCAGCTTACCGGTCTGTCCGTCCCTCTCCCGCACCGCCTCATAGCAGACCGAAGAGCTGCCCTCGCCCACAAAGGAGCGTATGATGTATTTTTCCGGTATACTGCCCTCCGGCCTGACCGACAGAAAAACTGACCGGCCGTTTTCCAGATAACTTCTCTTTTCTTCCATAAATACTCTCATCCTCTTCTTCCGTTTCCTCCTTTTCTTCTCTGATACGACAACCATATCAGATACTTTTTTCTCAGAGAGAGGGGGGAAGGTGTTTTCCGCCTCTTATTTTTAGCAGGCAGAGAAAAATTTTTATTTTCCATTTTCGACAATATAAAAATAAAGAGACAGCAGCACATACATATCAAGGATATTTTTTTCGCTCAAGGGCTGAAAACGGCATTCCCTCAGAATCGGATTGACAGAGGAAGTAAAATCATCGTACAGCTCCGAAAAGCTCTCTATTTCCTCGTCCTGAAGCTTCACAACGTAATAGCTCATGCAGGCCGCAATGAGGGTGCTGCGGCTGACCCTCCTGCTCTGGGGCAGCTCCGCTTCCATTATTTCTCCCATTTGCCGCAGAAGAACCGCTTCATCCGGTCCTTTTATACAGGAAATCCTTTGCATCACACGATTCAGCCTTTCGTCCTGATACCTTCTGCTTCCCAGATAAAACATGCTGTCCCCGTTTTTGTCCGGTATCTGATGAACGTCAAATCCCATCTGCCAGAGCTGCTTCGCTCCCTTCAGGATCATCAGCCCGTCTATGGTGACATCCGTTTTTTTCACAATATTTTTCAATGCTTCTATTTTGACAGGGTAATCGGCGGACGAATTATAATACAGGGCATAAAGAAGAGCCGCAAAAAACTTCTTTTTTCTGATCCCGAGCCAGTTTATCTCGGCCGAAAGCCTCGCATCAAGATTGTTGACCACACGGATAAAATCTTTTTCCTCTGCGTATTCCCTCCGCAGCGCATCCGCCAGCTTCCAGTCAACCGCGAGATTATTTACAAATGCCGCTTCCTCTGTATAATCGTCTGTCGGGTAATCCGAATCCAGAGCAAGTGTCTGAGCAATATTCACAGAGTCCGCGTAAACCTCCTCCAGCTCCTCCATGATTTTCTTTATCCGCTTATTGGCTGTGTTTGTTTCAGCCGAAATCCTGGTTCTGGAACCAGACAGAGTCCCGGAAGGCACCCTGACCAGATAATTTTTCAGAATGTAATCCGGCAGTTTTTTTTCTGGAAGCCGAAGCACCTCCGTGACATATCTTTCTTTATACGTTAGGGTAGACCCCGGCAGAGCTTCCGGCAGTAGCGCTCCCGGCTTCTGCGCCCGGGCGATGCACCTGTCAATCATCCTCTCCGCCCGGGCGATCCGCTCCCCGGGCGTCAGCTTCCATTCTTTATGGTACAGATAATACAGATACACAGCTTCAGCAAAGTTTTTGTAATTTATGCCATCCCCTGTCGGTTCCCTCTCGTAGCTGCTGGCATACTGCGGATCGGCATATTCTTCCCGCAGGAAACGGATAAGGTTATCATTGTAATAGTCCTCAAACAGATTTTTTTCTATATCGGTTTCCAAATTTCGGCCGTCTTCTTCCGAGTCATATGCCTCCATTCTCTGAAGCGACACCGACATGTCGAACATGATTGCAAAATAGTAGAGATACACCCTTGTCTGCCCGTTGTTTGTCTTAAAATTCCCGGAGGCAAGATCATCGCAGAGCCGCAGCAGCTTCCAATCCTCCCGCTTTTTTTTGCGTACATCCTTTTTGCTCTGTTCATACAGCTCTGCAGCCTTTTTCACTGTGCCTTTGCTGTTCAGATAGTATGTATTTCCCGCCTGCAGCATAAAATCCGCCTGCAGCAGCTCAAAGAAGGATTCCATCTGCATTTCAGCCTCTGCCTCCGGCAGCTTTCCTTTTTCATACGCCTCTGCAATTATCCTTAAAATATCAGTTATACCGTATTCCTGAAAAACCGGCAGCCTGTATTTCCAGCAAAAGCCATATAATGCTTTCTCTGTCTTTTCAGTTATCTGCAGACCCGGAAATCCGCAGCTTTTTCCCTCCGCATCTACTATATCCAGATCAGACGCCCAGCGCTCCAGCAGCTTTATCATAATCCGAAGAATATCCAGCCTGTTCAGTTCTATCTCCATATGTTCCTTACTAAATATGCCGTCCTCCAGCTTCGATACAGCCAGCGCCAGTTTTTGTTCTTCATCGGAGTCCGCGTATTTATTCCTTTCTTCCTCCGACATTTGTCCTACGGCCCAGGCAAGGATTGCCTCCGTCCTAAACACTTTCCGCTGAACCCCGCCGCCCAGGACAAATTTTTTTAAGATTGCAGTTCTCACGGTATCTTCTTTATATTCCGGCGCCAGACGGCGTACAATCCTCGTCATATAATCTGACGAATCCGGGAAGCTCCTGTACACGTCATGAAAAATTTCCAACAGTTCCTTTTTCCGTTCCGCCCGGTTCGGAACGGCATACAGAAGATTCGGATTCTTCAAAAGCGCGTCCGCATCCAGGCCCACCGCCCTGCAGATCTTGACCAGATCATTTTTTCGAAACCTCACATTGTCTTTTTTCGCCCTTTTCACCGCATCAAGAGCCGTCTTTACATCCTCCCGGCAGTATAAATATTTCAGACCGGAGGATTTCTCCCGGAACTGTTTTTTCATATTTATCGTAAGATTATCGTTTACCGCAGCGTTTCTGTTCACAGCCCTCTTACCTTCAGCCTCCGCCATTCCTTTGCTTCTCATACACTTCATCCCCTCAGGCAAATTTTCATGCCGCTTGTTATTGTATTAAAGTATAGCATTCCAAAATACTGCTATCAACTTTTTCCGGCGTTTTTCCTTAGCTCTTTCCCTCCAGGTACCGCAAAATTCCGTCACAGATGGCCCGCGCCGTCTTATCCTGGTACTCCTCCTCCTGCAGCCTTGCCTCCTCCGCCGGGTTCGTCAGGAAGCCGCACTCCACGATGACGGTGGTGCTGGCGGAACGCTTCAGAATATAATAAGAGGTATTTCCCTTATGTACCCGGGGCCGGGCGATCTCAAGCTGCTCGTTCATACAGGTCTGGATACTCTCTGCCAGACGCTCCCCCTCCGCCGAATGCTCATAATAAAACACCTGGGGGCCGCAGACCGAAGCGTCCTGGGGATAGCTGTTCTGATGGATACTGACTGTAAGAAGCGGCTGCTCCTGCTCGATCACCGCCACGCGCCGCTGCATATCCTGGGCCTTTTTGTGGGTTTCATCCGCATCATACAATCCGGCCTCCGTCGCCCTGGTCTGCACGACCCGGTAGCCCGCATCGGTCAGCAGCGCCTCCAGCTTTTTTGCATAGATAAGATTCAACACCTTTTCCGAGATCCCGCTGGCGCCAATCATGCCCGGGTCGTCTCCGCCGTGGGCCGGATGCCAGGTGCGCCAAAATATTCAGTTGTATTTACGATAATATCATGATAAAATTATGATAAAATAAATGAAAAGGAGTGTTTCATATGATGCAGATTCGTCCTGTTTCAGACCTTAGAAATAAATTCACAGAAATTGAAAAGACTGTCAATGAGGGACAGCCCGTTTACCTTACCAAAAATGGCTATGGCGCTATGGTAGTCATGAGCCTTGAACAATATTCCCTGCTGACCGACAGCATTGAAAAAAGGCTGGATGAAGCAGATTGGATGGCACAGATGAATGAGGAACGGCTTTCTCATGAAACTGTATTTCAGAATATACGGGGTGCGATACATGGAAAATAAAAAGTACCGTCTCCGCTATCTTCCGTTGTTTCAACAGGATTTGATGGAAGCCGTCAGCTATATTACGAACGTCCTGAAAAATCCTGATGCCGCCCTTCGTCTGGTCGATGATGTGGAAAACGCTATTCTTGAACGCCTCAATCACCCGGTTTCTTTTGACCCGTATCGTTCCACCAGACAAAGACCATATCCCTACTATCGCATTTATGTAAAAAACTATGTTGTTTATTATGTGGTGATAGATGATATTATGGAAGTGCGGCGTTTTCTGTATGGTGCAAGAGACAGGGAAAAATTTTTGTAAATAAAATAATCTTAGATGCTTTACGGGAAACAGCCTGCCAATCCCGCTTTATTTCGCATGGGATTGACAGGCTGTTTTTAACTTGATGGATTTGGAAACCAACGGAGCTCTTTCCTGAAAGTTATACCATTCAGGAAAAAGAACAGGCCCAAAGCGGCTCTTCCAAAAAGCAAAAAAGCATTACTCCTGAAATTCCTGCACATCCTCTTCGTCTCTCAGCTTCCTCGCAATGACGACAAACCGGCCGTTCTCCCGCTGGTACGCGCACGTCGAGAGCGTCAGGAATTCGTCTCCGAAACGGCAGTCTATCCCGGTGTCATAAAGCTGATTCTCGCGAACCTGGCGCATCCAGTCCTCATACCCGTCCTCCTCTTCAAAGACAACGTAATACCGAAATCCGGGCTCTGAGGCCGCATAATCCGCAGAATAAAACGCGGCTGTCACCACGTAAGTTCCCTCCTGCATCAGCGTATCGAATTGAACCAGCTTATGCCCGCGCCAGAATTCCTCCTCCTGGTAATCTATGATCTTGCCGAACATTGCGCCGCTTCGCATGTGGTGCCCTGCAATGATCAGATTATAGCTCGGCGTATAGGCGTCGCACATATTATCCAGCAGCAGCTCCCCGTTCGCATTGCTCCTTTTGTAAAAATCGTGGTTCAGATAATACGCATTGTCCTCACTCTGCATCACAGGATAGTCAATGATCGTGTCAGGAATCGTCAGCCAGCCGATAAAATCATGATTCAATTCATAAATTTCACGATATTGCGGCAGGATTCTGTCGGTATCCAGAACCTCCTTCTTTTTTTCCGAATAAGGCAGGGCCATGCCCGCTTTTTCCTCTGCCTGATTGTCCGATAATGCGGAACGGCCGGCGCTTTCCGGCGCCGACCCCTCCTGTGCAGGGCTATCCGTTTTCTGATAGCCCCTCCGTATTGCACGCAGCTCCTCGATCTCCTCCTCATTGGAATGCTTTTCCATGAGATAGTGGATCGGGTAATATGCCGCGCCCGCAAAACAGACAATCACAACTGTCACTAAAAAGATTGTCAGTTTTTTATTCATTGAAACCTCTTTCTCAATTCCGTCAGCTCTGTTTCTGCTTCTTCTTCCGGCTGCCAAGCAGGAGGATCAGAAGAGCGATCACACCGATTCCGCCAAATACGAACGGATATACCGGGATCTCGTCGCCTGTCTTCGGATTGGAAGCTGCAGAGCCCCCTGACGATCCGCCGGATGTACCGGAAGCTCCGCCGGACGGCTTGCCCGGTGTCTTGTTCGGCTCGGCAGGACTCTCCGGTTTGGAAGGCGTAACCTTCGTATCCACCGGTGTCTCGACCTCGCCAGGCGTAACGCCTGGCTTCGCAGGATCGTCTGGATTGTTCGGATTAAATACCGTACCGTCAGCCGTTGCCACGTTGACCACGCTGCCCGCCTTGGCATCCGCTTCCTTCACTACATAGACGGCTTTATACGCCGCACTGGTCTGTCCCGGCTTCAGCGTGCCCACCGTAAACGCATTGCCGGTCAGCGCGTCGGTGATCACCACATCCTTAATGGTCATATTTCCGTCGTTTGTTACGGTGATCTTGTACGTGATTGTCTCTCCGACGCCGTATGTCTTGCCGTTCTTCGGTGTGCTGGTGGTCACCTTCTCAACGGTCAGATGCGGATTGTGCTTCTCGATCACGACATCCTCATCGTCTCCGTCCTCCACCGGCTTGTCGGGATTCTCCGGGTCTATGCCGGAGGCCGCCGCCGTATTCTTCATCAGAGACAGCTCCTTGCCGAGATCCTTTTCCTTCACCGTGTAGCTGTACCGGAATTCCACAGACTCACCCGGAGCGAGCTTTGCGATGGATGCAGGCAGCTTGCCGCTTCCCTCCAATGCTTCCTCAAAGTGATCATCCGTCACCTTAATATCCGTCAGCGTCACATTGCCGGTATTTGTGACAGTCACCTTGTACTCGATCCTGTCGCCAAGTACGTACTCTACCTTCTTGTCACCGGCTTTCTTGATGACTTCCTTCTCCACCTTCAGCTGCGGCAGTCTTCCGCCAGTGGTGATCGTCTCGTCATCCTCATGTTCCACCGGATTGTCAGGATCCTTCGGATCCTCGCCCTTAGCAGCTGCTACGTTCGTCAGTGTCTTCTCCTCGTTCAGGTCACTTTCCTTTATCGTATAGGTGTACCGGAACTCCGCAGACTCACCCACAGCAAGGGTCTCGATCGTTGCCGGCAGCGGTTTGCTTCCTTCCACAGCTTCACCAAAGTGATCGTCTGTCACAGTGATATTCACCAGATCGATGTTTCCGTCGTTCGTCACCACCAGCTTATACTCAATGGTATCTCCCAGCTTGTACTCGCTCTTGCGGTTCACGACGTCCTTCTTCACCTTGATGTGCGGATATTTGGTGGGCTCCTCGTCACTGCCCGGCTCCGGCGTCGGCGGATTGTCAGGATCATTCGGATCCTCTGCCGTCGCCGTCGCCACATTCAGTACCGTTCCGGCCTTGGCATCCTCCTCCGTCACCACGTACTCAACAGATTTGGTCTCGCTATTTCCTACGGCCAGAGCATCAATCGTCCATGCAAAGTCTTCGATCAGCTTATCCTCTACCCTGACATTTTCCAGATCTATGTTTCCATCATTTGTCACGGTAATTTCATACTTGATCGTCTCTCCGGCCGCATACTTCTCGCCGTCCTTCGGTGTGCTGACAGCCTTCTTTGTCACCGTCAGATGCGGATACTTCGTCGGCTCCTCATCCTTGCCCGGCTCCGGCGTCGGCGGATTGTCAGGATCATTCGGATCCTCTGCCGCTGCCGTTGCCACATTCAGTACCGTTCCGGCCTTGGCCTCGTCCACGGTCACGGTATGACTGGTGGTAAACTTCTCAGACTGGATCGGATCCAGCGCTTTCACCGTCCATTTATCTCCGGTCAGCTCATCCTCCACGCTTATATTTTTCAGCGTCACGTTGCCGTCGTTCGTCACCGTGATCTCATATTCGATCGTCTCTCCGGCTGCGTACCTCTTGCCATCCCCCGGCGTACTCGTAGTCACCTTCTTGACGGTCAGATGCGGACTGCGTTTTTCAATTACAACATCTTCATCGTCCTCGTCTTCCACCGGGTCATCAGGATTCTTCGGATCCTTGCCGGAAGCCTTTGCCGTATTCTTCATCCAGCGCAGCTGTTTGCCCAGATCCTCTTCCTTCACCGTGTAGCTGTATCGGAACTCCTTGGACTCACCCGGAGCAAGCGTCTCGATCGTCGCAGGCAGCTCGCCGCTTCCCTCCAGGACTTCCTCAAAGTGATCGTCTGTCACTTCGACATCTGTCAGGGTCACATTGCCAGTGTTCGTCACGATGACCTTGTACTCAACCTTTTCGCCCAGGGAGTATTCGACCTTCTCCTTGTCGTCCCGTTCGATGACTTCCTTCTCCACCTTTATCTTCGGCAGTCTTCCGCCTGTGGATACGGTCTCATCATCCTCGTCCTTCACCTCATTGCCCTCCGGGTCTTCTCCGGTGGCCGTCGCCGTATTCGTCAGTGTCTTATCGTCGTTCAGATCGCTTTCCTTTATCGTGTAGGTATATCGGAAGGTGACGGAATCGCCTACGGCAAGCTTGTCAATCGCTGCAGGCAGCTCCTTGCTTCCTTCCGCAGCTTTTCCAAAGTGATCGTCTTCCACCTTGACATCCGTCAGGTCAACGTTTCCGTCATTCTTTACCGTCAGCTTATACTCAACGGTGTCGCCCAGACCGTACTCGCTCTTGCCGTTCTCAACCTCCTTTTTCACACTGATGTGAGGATTCATCACGTCTTCATCGTCTTTGCCCTCGTCCTCGGGGCCGTCAGGTACCTTTGCGGTGGCCACATTCAGAACATGGCCGGCTTCCACATCAGCTTCTGTTATCTCATATTCTGCCTCATATACCTTGTTACTGCCAGGAGCCAGCGTTTCAATTGTCCACCTGTCACCCGTCAGCTTATCCTCCACGGATATATTTTCCAGCGTCACATTGCCCGTATTCGTCACGGTGATCTCATACTTGATGGTCTCTCCGAGCCTATACTTGCCGTCATGTTTCGCCTCGCTGACCGTCTTCTTCTCTACCTTCAGGTCGGGATACTGATCTTCTGTCTTTGTTTCCGTATGGTCTGTTACCTTGCTTGTCTCATTAGAATCCGCCGTCGCGGTATTCGTGATCTTGCCCGCCTTGATGTCAGCCTCGGTTGCCTCGTAGGTGTATTCATACGTGAAGGACGCTCCTGAAGCAAGCTCTGCTTCTGCACGCAGCGGAATTTCGTTTTCATCCTCGTCGTATTCCTTCACAAGGCTGTCGTACAGCGTGACATTGGTCAGCGCCGTGTTGCCCGTATTTGTCACAACGACCTTATAACAAATCTGGTCGCCCAGACGTGCCACACCATTGTTTCTTACCGTGCCGTCCTTGCCGGTGACGGATACGACCTCCTTCTTGATGGAGAGCTCTGGAGCTTTCTCTACCGTCACTTCATCCTCATCTTTATCGGAGCATCCGTCCTCATCCGTCGCGGTCGCCGTATTCAGCAGATGGGTCTCGGTCGTTCCGATCACATAGCTGACAGTGAACTCCTGGCTCTGGCCAGCCTCAAGATCAAAGCTCTCAGGGGCAACGCCTGCTGCATTCTTTGGAATTGTCAGCTCCTCTAATGTCTTCTTCGCGGGATCCTCCTTTGTCACTGTGATCTTATCAGTCAGCTTGATTCCCTTCAGCTGAGTGTTGCCTATATTCTCCACCTTGATAAGGAATTCAACGGTATCACCCGGCTTATATTCCTTATCCTCATCGTGGGTCTTTGTCACCCGCAACGCATGATTTTCGCCGACAATGACCTTCGCATCATCGCTGCGCTCCAGCGGAGCTTCACCTTCGCCCTTCGGATTGGCCGCCTTTGCGGTAACGGTGTTGTTTAGCTCTTTTACGCTGCCCTGAATATTTTTCAGTTCATATGTAAAAGTATAGGTATTGTCACCCTGGCCCGCCTTCACCACAAAGGGAGCAGAATCCAAATCTTTCAGCGGATAAGCAGCGTCGCCTGTCGTCTGCGTGCCATTGGCAATCGTAGTCGTCAGGACGTCCGTAATATCCTCTGTCTTAAAGGTCAGATCCATATTTCCGGTGTTCGTGATCGTCACCTGATAGCTGGCTGTGTCGCCGGCTGCTGCATGGGCCACATCAGCAAAATCATCCTCACTGTTTTTGATCTTGACCAGCTTGGTTATCCTGAAATTGGGATTCTTCTCCTCTGTAGGATCGGTGACTTCAGCCTCATCCTCCAAAATATTTTCCTCCGGATCCTGACCAGAAGCCTCTGCGGTATTATGTACCTGTCCCTTTATAATGTCCGCCGCGGTTACCTTGTGTGAATAGTAGACCGTCTTCGTCTGATCCGGAGACAGCTCGCCGATATTGAAGGACCGCTGGTCTCCATTCTCAACGGTATCCTCCACCGTCACATTAGTCAGCTTCACATTACCGGTATTCGTTACTGTGATCTTGTACTTGATCCATTCGCCCAGCGCAAACGGAGCTTCCTCCGCATTTGTGGTCGTCTTGTCAACGGACAGCCCCGGAATATAGTCTCTGCCGTTCGTGAAGGTCACACTGCTTCCCTTTCCTTTATTGTAGGCGATGGAACCAGAGAAAGCATTTCCATCACGGCTGCCGTTCGAGCCTTCGATCTTTTCCACAAGATACTGAAGCGGCTTTGCATCCTGAGCGTTTTCCGCTACATTCTCACCAGTCTCAGTAATCGTATAATCCGTGCCGACCTGCAGCCCTTCGATCGTAATGCTCTGGCCGCCCTTCAGGGTCACTGAAGCGTTGCCGTTGTCGAAGCTCACCAAGGTCGGTGACGTGCTGCCGGTCATTGCATCTGCAATCTCAGCCTGGAAGTTTCCGTCAATCGCTTTGCTCATATAATTCACGCCTGAAATTACAAATTCAAACTCATCCTTCGCGTCAAAGTTCGGATTTGCCTCAGAAAATTGTTTTGTGATCCTCAGAGGCTGCTTCCAGGGACTGTTCGTAAAGGCCGCTATGACGTCTGCGCCCTCTGCCACCGTCTCCTGCTCCGTGGAAAGCGCCGTATCACCGGCGGTATTCTCATCTTCATCACAGCTAAACATGGACTTTCCGTTTTTATCCTCCAGCTTATAGCCTGCGACGTAGGAATCGGATTTGTCCTCCGTCACTCTGTAGGTCACACCCACCGGGATACCGGTAAAATCAGCAGCTTCTCCATTTTTCAGGGTGAAGGGCAGACTGAGTGTACCATCGTCACCGCACAGAATCCGGCCAAAACGATTCGAATAGATCACATCATTTTGCTGCAGGCCGCTGAATTCAATTGTGAAGCCAAACTCCAGAGCATTTTCAGGATCTGTATTATTTGCAGAATTTTCCTGTACGCCGCTGATCTTCTTTGTCACGGTGACGTTTCCGGCCCGGGACAGCGTATTGATAAATGTGACCTTGACGGCCTCACCCTGGTCAGCTGTCTCCTGAGCCGTGGCAAGCGGCTTTCCTTCAGCTGCAGAGCCGCGCGAAGAAAGAATTTTTCCCGCCTGATTCTCGTCTGTCACCTCATAGGCCGCCTGATACTCGCCGCCCGCCTCCGTAAAAGCGTAGACCGCGCCAACGGGAATACCCCTGAACACTGCCGTATCCCCCGAAGCAAGCGTAACCTGAGGATATGCCTCGCCGTCATTGGCCACAAAGGTCTGCTCCTCTGCTTCCTCGGAACCGCTGCGTCTGATCTCACAAGTATACGTGATATTATCTGTCAGACCTTTAAAGCTGGCATTTACGGTGTATGTGCCGGGTTCATCGAACCGTCCGGTCTCCACCTTTGTCAGCGTAACGTCTACAAACTGAGGCTCATTGGGTTCGTCTCCTCCGGGCCCCGGCCCCGGTCCGGGATCTGTATGATACGTATTCGTAAACTCCGCTGCCGCCGTTTTGCCTTCTTCTATGCTGCCGCTGGCCGCCGTCGGACTGGATGTAAAGTTCGGCTTTGCATCCTCCTCCACCGCGTATGACGTACCCGCCGGAAGACCGCTGATTTCGCAGCTCTCACCGTCTCTCAGCGTAATTTTCCCGACGCCGTCGTAAAACGACGTATCGCCGAAGATCTGTGAGCCGCCGATACCGTCGCCAGTGAGCGTGACAGTAAAGCTAAAGTCAAATTGACTGACGTCTTCCTTATCATATCCCTCAACCTTTTTGCTGATCCTCAGAGTACCGAAGTCATCGGAAGCGGTATTGATAATGGTGCCGCTCTTGACATTCTTTCCCTCCGCATCATTAATCTCGATGGGATCCGATGCATCCGCATTGGAGGAATAGCCCGGAAGCAGATCCTCCCATAGATAATACAGCTGGCTGTCATCAAACACGTCGAAAATATATTGCCAAGTATCTTCATCTATTTGCGTCCATTTCCCCGGATCATCAGCGGAGGAATAGACATTTTTATCTTCTATCTCATTTCCATCAATATTTCCGCCGTCGGTGACGGTACTGCCGCCGGCGCCTCCCCCGACATCTCCTTCTGCGAGGGCTCTGACCGAGAACATCGACATGAGCAGCGTCAGCATTATCAGCATTGCCAGCCATGTCCTATGATTTCTTCGCATAAGCGTGACTCCTTTCGGTGTTTTCTTCACCCGCAGGGGGTGAAGAAAGAAGTTAGATCGCAATAGCCGCGCGGCTATCGCCGCGGTATCCCCTGCCGGACCGGTGATGAGCCCTCCGGCTCATTTTCGCCCACCGATCCGCCGCAGGAAATATTACGGGGTGTCATTCGGGGTGTAATCCGGCTGATAGGTAACTCTCGCATAGCCGTCGCCGGTATGGCCGGTCTCCTCGGAACCATTCTGATCCAGGAAAACAGTATTACCGGCAATTGTTTCGCCCTCCAGCAGTTCGCTGCCGACAAAGCCGGAGCCGCCTCCGCTGTTTGCAAAACGCGAGTTTACTATTCCAGCACTGACAATTGTATTCCACTGACCAACCAGTTGCTTATCGTACACATAACCGCCGTAGTAGCCGCCTCCGCCGCCGCCTTGTCCGGTATATGTATCAAAGCTCTGCCGTCCCCAGGCATCGGCGCCCTTGCCGAACATGCCGCCATACTGGCTCGCACCCGTACCGCTCTGTCCGGCCTTCGGAATGTTCACACTCGCTGTTCCATACAATGCACCGCCTTGCTCTCCGCCGCCGTAGCCGTCCTCGCTGTTCGGATTAGTAAATCCAGCGCCTCCGCCGCCTCCGGCCACCAGAATACGGGACAACAGGCTCTCATCGGATGCATAACTTGCATAATCCGTAGAACCTTCCGGGACATCGCACCAAGCACTCTCTGATGAAGCATCTATCCTTCGGAAGTCGGTAGCTCCGCCTCCGCCTCCGCCGGCCTCATTATCATTCCGGTCATGGGTTCCGTGGCCTCCGCCGTTCCAGCCGCCTTTCGCATCTGGAATTTTGTTATTCCAATTTATACATTTGGCACTCTCGCCGGCGCCGCCGACATACACGTACAGCACCTCGCCCTTCTTTAGCTGAACGATACCGCCGCTGTATCCTCCCTTTGAACCATTTGTCGGTTTTGGCGTCAAGTTATCATTACCAGCGCCGCCGCCCTGTGCGCCCCAGGCCTCCAGCTTATAGTAGCCGTCGAAGGGAGCTGTAAATACCGCTCTGCTTCCTGTATAATCATAATTCCATTTTGCAGTCCATGCGGCATAGACCGTAACGTTGTGGTCCAGATTCTTTGGATCCTCCTCAGGATTGAATGTAACACTCTGGCCGTCTTTCTCCCAGTACCAGTGATTAAAGACTACGTTCGGATCAGACGGAACCGTCGGTTCTATATACTGGCCCTCTTTTACGGACAGTTCTGTTCCATCTGATTCTTTTGCCACGGCATACCGTACTACATTCGAAGCATACTGCGTGTCATTGAGAGTAAAGCTGCCGCCGTTTGCCTTGTAGGTCACCGTATAGCCCCGGCCAACAGCCTCATCTTTGTCTGTTGCCAGATGGATTACAGGGGTCGGACGCTCCGCATCGTTCTTCGTGTCGTCCCACTTCTTCGTAATGACGATCTTTCCTTCCAGCGCACGGGCATTGGTCCAGCAGTATCCGCCGTCATCCTCCTCCGGGCCGCCGGCCTTTGCTGTGTCATTGTCGTCTGAAGGATCACTGCCCTCCGTTGTCCCGCCGCTATTTGCCGTATCATCATCGTCAGAGGAATCGTCATTCTTTTCCTTTGCCGCCTCCAATACTTCAACATACTTTTTCAGGCCGTCTATCGTCACCGTACCGTCGCCGCCAATATGTACAACGTGAGGCGTCTCGTCAAGAATGTAGCTGCGGTTGAAGCCTCCTCCTTCACCCGTTTGTCCCTGGTCGTTCACATTCTGCGGGGCTTTGAGCTCCCTCAGCGTGTACGTTCCCTTTTCGATGTGATCAAATTTCACCAGACCCTGTGCATCGGATTCCACCGTCTGATCGTAGGCGTTTCCAAGGTCAGACGTACCGGTGAGCCGGAAGCTTGCGCCCTGCAGCCAGATGGTAGGCTCTTCCTCGTCTGCCTTGCGGAAGGAGACCTCCCAGTACCGATGTTCATTCCATACCGTATAGACATTGTTTTCATCGCTTACCCACCTGGCAATATCGGAATCCTTCAGATTCTCCTTATCCGCCGGCTCAGGAATTGTGATGCTGGCCTTGCCGTTGTCCCCGATGACGACTTTCGGCTCCACCGGAAGCTTCAGATAATTTTCATCAGGATCAAGCTCCTTCAGCGTATACGTGCCCTTTTCGACGTCGTTAAACTCCACCCGGCCCTTCGCGTCTGAAACAGCGTACATTTCCACAAAATTACCATAATCTGTCTTACCCTCTCCGGTGGTCAGCAGGAACCGGACGCCGGAAACAGGTTCACTCTCGTAATTTCCAGCAGCCTCTGACATCTTATAGAACACAAGATTTCCGTGGATACGCGGTTCATTCGTCACCACGATTGGGGACTCCTGAGCGCCGGCGCTTTCATCATCCACCGTAATACTGCCGTCCGCGCCAATCACAACCTCATGAGGAGTCGTATCAAGCAGCCAATCGCTGGTGGTCTCATACTCCTGCAGAGCGTATTTTCCCTTCTCCACACCTTCGAAGATCAGAACACCGCTGCTGTTGGTCGTGGAGAACATATCCGTTTCGTTGCCGTAATCGGACGTACCCCACAGCCGGAACGTGATATTCGGAATTGCCTGTGAAGAATTCTGCTGACTTACCTTTTTCAAATATACATCCGCCTTCACGGTATACCGTACCGTGGTATGGCCGTTGAAATAATACAGAGGAACTTCTTTTTCCTCTTTTTCCTCTTCTTCATACTCGGAAACCTGCGTGCCAAACAGAGATACGCCGTTGTATGTCTCCGCATAGGTATTTCTCGGTTCGGCGTTTTCCGGCAGAGACTTCGGAGCCTGCATGTGCACAATCACGCTCACGCCGGAATTGGTGCCTCCGGTCAGAACGAATTCTCCGCCGTCCTTCGTCCTGCTCATGTCAACTGCTATGGCCTTCACCTCAGAAAGCTCTCCCGTGTATTCATCCGCTTTAATCCAACTGCCGCCGTTTAATAAAGCCTGAATCTCGTCCTTACCGCTGGTCGGAGTCTGGGGCACCGCATTCACGTCTGTGCTGTAATATACTACAGGAGCAATGCCCAGCATCTCCAGCTGAGATACATCCACAGCAGTGAGCGTACCGTGCCATTCACTTGCCTGGCCCTCTGCCGTATCATTTTCCAGCGCATCGAAGAATACCATATCCTTCAGTGTCATAGCATTGAGCACGGCGTAACGCAGCTGATAGCTGTATGCCCCGCCCGAATTTACAGACGTATTGGAGGAATAACCGGGATCCTCCAGCGCCTTGGTGCGCTTCGTCAGACCAGATGCACCGGAAACAATAGCGCTGATGTCATATAATGCGCTTGCATAGATGAAACGGTCCCCGGTTGAAGCCGGGTCCAGACCGGACATCAGCTCCCGCTCGGATTCAGGCAGGTCGCCGCCATTATCTGGATAGCCGTTCGCAATGTCCTCATTACCGGTCTGATACGCCACTGGATTCAGCACGCTGCGGCCCAGATCGTTGATTGTATCCCAGCCGTGCTTTGTCTGATAATACAGTACGTAGTTATCGCCCGGTTCATCCACCGTGACAGTCAGCAAGGTACGTCCGCTGCCCCTGTAGTTGGATTCCTGCGAAACCCTGTAGGCATTACTGGGCAGGAATTCCCCGGAAGCAGTCACAGCCACACTCTTTGCATCCAGGGACGCGCTCTTCGGAAGCAGATCATAAAATACACCGCTCTGCTGTCTCTTAATGGAATAATCGCCGCTCTCGCTGCCGTCCTGCACTGTCTCTGTCTGAGAAACGCGCCAGTAAATCGTAAACTCACGCTGCTTTGTATTGTTAACGCCGGATGTGATCTCCTTTCTCAGAGATGAATCCCTGTGGGCCGTCCTTGCATAATCGGAATCCTGAGCCGGGATACTCCAAAGCAGTACATAGCCGTCTGTATCCCCCTGCGTGTCATCTTCTGCCTTCCGGTAAAGATTCCCTGCCGCCGTATTATGAACCGTGATTTCACTCTGCTCCTGGATGAAGTTTTTCACCTTGTTAGAGTCCTTCAGAGTAACAGAAGGCACCGTTCCCAGATTCGTGTTATAGTACGCATTCTCTGTTACTACCTTATAGCCAATGCAGCCTTGGCCCTCCAGATTCAGCGTGCGGCCATTGAATGAACCTTTCCTGTTCTCAGTCTCGCCGGTAAAGGGATTTGCCTTTCCCAGATATTCCCATTCACCATTCTCAGAAAACTTGCCATAGAATGTAATCACGTCCCCACTGTGATCTGTGACACTGCCGGGTCTGAAGGACTGAGTTTCCTCATTAAACTGGAAACCGGATACCTCCTCATTGAACTGGATCGAGCTGAACTCGAAGTCACCCTCGCCTAAAACCAGTTCTTTTCCATTATCCAGAATAATCCGAACATCCTCATCCACCAGCTCATATCTGACATTGGTTCTGCCGTATTTCTCGTATTCTTTCTCTTCCTCCAGATCATCCTCGTCTGTGGAATCTGAATCATCAGAATCGGCGGGCTTTTCCCCCTTCGTCAGAATGTTGGGCTGACCCGACAGCCAGAGAGCATAATCAAATCCGCCGTAGGTATTCAATTTGTCGTTCTGAAACGCTTCCAGATCATAGCGCGTATACTCATCTGTCCGAATATTCAGACTGTTGACCACACTCCAACCAGAGGTATCTTCAAAAATAGTCTTATGTACAGGCGCATAGGTACGATATGCCCCGTCTGCGCGCTTAAAAGCATCAAACTGTCCGCTCGGATCCTGGAACCACGGCTGTTTATAGGTATAGTCTCTCGTGCTGGCAGCGCCAGACGGCTTCTCCGTTCCTTCCTGCCCCTCTCTGTAATCGGCCGGACTCACCGTTACGTCTACCTTGTTGTACACCGTCCACTGAAGCTCCAGCTCCGCTTTTTCATCCTCTGGCGTATCCTCTGGAATCTTAGAAGCAAGAAATTCCTCGCTGTCCTCTATGCTTACACGGGTAATCACGCTGTCATACCGATTTCCACTCAGGATCTGCCCGCTGACCGTATTCCAGCTCTTGTCCTGTTCCGTAAACTCTTCCTCTAACTTTGTAAGTCCCGGATTCCAGGTAATCTTCTTGCCTCCTGAGAAAACGATGCCGACAACCTGCTGATCAAGATCAGAAGCAGCTGCCGTCTCATCCGTATCATCATCTCGTTTTTCAACCGGCTGATCATTCAAAGTGATGGAATAAGCCTGCGTCGAGCCTTTGTCAATGACGGTCTCCACCGTCCAGAGCAAATACCAATACTCGCCCGCATCATCAGGCGCAGCTCCCCAGTCCTCATTCCATTTTTTGTACATCTTGGGGTAGCGTTTTTCCACACTCGTCATAGAAACCTTCGTATTAATATACGTAGGAATCGGATCCGTGCTCTTTTTCTCTATCCCTGACATCTCCAGAACAGCAGCGAATGACGCCGCTCCACCTTCGAGAGCTGCCGTCTCATAGTCCTTATAGTAATAAGGTTTCTTGGTGGTAGAGTAAGCCATCTCAATATAGCCCTGGTCGCTGGTGCTGTCGATCTCCCGGAAGTTATAAATAACAATGCTGTCTCCCTCTTCGTAATACGCAAACTGCACCTGGGCGTCAATCGCATTCGGATCGTCTTTGCCCTTCTCAGCCTCCTCGCGCGACGGAATCGACATCTCATATTTATCCGCTTTTACGCCGCTGCGGTCTTTGAACAGGGTAAGCGGTACTTTTATCTTGATCATTCCCGGTTCAATCTGGTCTTCGCCGCGAATATCAAAATCATAGTTGATCCGATAGCTAAAACGGTGTTCGTCTGCAGTATTCGTGGCATTCCACACGTAATCGCCATTCTCCTGCCTTACAGCGCCGGAAAACAGCTGAGCAGAAAACTTCATATTCTGGAAGCTTTCATCATCATCCTGGGAGGAAAGCAGCATAGCGTAGATGCTGAAGGAATCCGCAGCAAAATCCGCCACCTCCGCCGCGGTATCTGCGGCAGAGATGACTTCGACATTTTCATCCTCAATATGGTAAATGGTAAGAGAGCCCTCATAATCCTCCGGCAGCGGGAGCTGTACGTTCACGCTGGCCACCGGCTCGAAGGCTTCTCCTGAAGCGCCGTCGATCAGGGTAATGTCATAGGCGATCAGTCTGGAGGCATCTCCCTCCGGCGTCAGCTGCAGACGGTAGCTCTCGTTTTCTTCTTCAGAAAGAGGCGTCACAGCGATCTGCACATTTTCCAGCAGCACGCCCTCCGGCAGTGCGTCCTCAGAGATCGTGACGGAGACTCCCGTGTTTTCATCGGAAAGAATCGCTGTCCTTACCTCTGTATGGTAGTTGGGGTCGTAGTCCTCCATAGCCTTACGCATGCTGGCATAGCCCACGATGGAAGCGTCGCTTCTTGCATAGGAACGCTCCCGGACAGCCTTGTCCGAATTGCCCTCGATGGTGTATACGGTATCGCCCTCTGTACCGGTGACAATACCTATATGGTTCGGATCGTTTGCGTCCTTTGAATCCTCCTCATCGTGATGGAAGAAAATCAGGTCGCCCTGCTCCGGGGTGTAAGCGTCCTCGTCGTCGATGTAGCGTCCGCCAAGAGCTTCCTTCATACTCCTGCAGTCCGCAGACTGCGGCACTGCACTCTCGGGAATCTGCGCGTAATGCAGACAGAAGGAGACGAACATAGCGCACCAATCCTCGTAGGGCATTCCGGCCCAGTCGCCGTAGCGTGTATAGCCCTTCTTCTCTCCGTCTTCCTCAATGATGAAGTTGCGCTGGCTTTCCTGATAGCCCAGCTGAGACTTCGCCACTGCGATCAGCTTCCCGGCAAATGTCATTCCATCTGCAAACGCCGGAATCGTACTCTCCCAATATTCCCGGGACTCGGTTTCGCGAACGGCAACGGGCACCTCACAGACGGCGGTGGCTGCCGCTCCGTCGGCATCGGTCACAGTGACCTCCAGCGTATGTACGCCGAATTCCGCCGGCATATAGCTGATCTGGCTGTCCGTGGTCTCAGACGTATACACCGTATTGCCCTCCACCTTGACGGTATAAGCCGCTGTGTAGGGCTCTGCCCCTCCGGTAATATTCATATCAAATACAATGGTATCCTCATTCGCAAAGGCATAGCGCGCCGTGGTCGTCACCGCCGCGTTCAATTCGTCTGCCCGGACGGTCACCGAAGCCGTGCGCTCTGTCTGCCGCTCTCCCAGATACGCCTTCACCGAGGCGGTATAAACGCCGCTTCTCTCAGGCGTGAAGCGGACCTCTCCCGACGATGCGTCACCGGAGGCAACGATCATCTCATCTGACCCGCTGATCTCGTAGATCACGCTTTCTGCACCCTCATAGCTAAAGGTCCAGACCACTGTCTCACCCGGCTTGATTTCCGCAGCGCTGGCTGCCAGCTCCGAAATGAAAAGAGCGGTCTCTCCCGGCTCCGCGGTCTGCCCTTCGGTATGCTCCTCCGGTTGCTCCTCATTGGTGCCGGGAAGCTCTGTACCTGCCGGCTGCTCTGCGGCAGCTTCCGTCTGGGTCTCCGTAGCTGCCGTTGTTCCTTCGCTGGCACTCGGAGTTTCCGTTCCTGCCGGCTGCTCCGCAGCAGCTTCCGTCTGAGTATCCGAAGCTGCAGGGTCCGGCGCCGCTGGCTGCGCTGCCGGCGTTTCCTGTACCGGCGGTTCCTCCGCAGCAGCCGGTTCTGCCGGCTGTGCCGCGGGCGTTTCTTGTACCGGCGGTTCCTCCGCAGCAGCCGGTTCTGCCAGCTGTGCCGCGGGCGGTTCATTTATCGGCTCCGCTTCCTCCGCGGCCGGCGCCATTTCCTTCATTGCTTCACTGGCGTTTTCCCCTGCAGCCGCAGTGAGCGCAGATATGTCCACTGTGGTAAGCAGCATGGACATCACCAGCAGAAGCGAAAGAAACCGAGCCTTACGTTTTCTGTGTTTCATTTAAGCATCCTCTCTTTCTTTCCTGCGAAAACTTTAAATTTTATAATATACCTTCGTTGTCACATGGCTGTCACAGGCGCAAATTTTTGCGGGCTGTCGGGAAAAATATGCCCCAAAAACAGCACTTACAAGACGGCAAAATACATACCGGCTCTCCCGCTGTGGGCCTATCGCTGCAGATTGATGGGAGCGGGAATTTTTTAACATACGGAATTTTTCTCCCGCATATGCTTAATCAAGAATTGAAAGAGGCTTTATAATATGAAGAAAGAGGAAAAGACGCGCTGCACTGTCGAACGAGAGTTTCTGAACAAATTAACCGCCCGGGAGCTTATTGCCCGGATCATCCAGGCCCATCTGACCGCGCATGAAAAATGAAACGGGGGAAAAATTATGCGTGACAAACACAGCCAGCGGCCCTCCAACGCTGCCGTATACATCCGGCTGTCAAGAGAAGATGGCGACAAGGAGGAAAGCGACAGCGTAGGAAATCAGAAAAAATTGATTTTAAACTATCTTACCGGCCGGGAGGATTTTACTCTGCATGATATTTATATTGACGACGGCTATTCCGGCACAAATTTTAACCGTCCGGCATTTAAGCGGATGATTTCAGATATCGAGGCCGGAACGGTAAATTGCGTCATTGTCAAAGACCTGTCCCGGTTCGGCCGGGATTATATTGATACCGGCCGATATCTGGAACGCTATTTTCCTGACCGCGATGTGCGTTTCATATCCGTCACGGATCATATCGACAGCGCAAAGCAGGCATATGACATGCTGCTGCCCATCAAAAATATTTTTAATGAGCAGTATGCCCGGGACATCTCCAAAAAGGTGACTGCCTCTGTAAAAACAAAGCAGGAGGCCGGAGAATTTATCGGCGCCTTCGCCAGCTACGGCTATAAAAAATCGCCCGTCAATAAAAACAAGCTCGTCATCGACGAATATGCCGCAAACGTAGTTCGAAGAATTTTTTCTTTATATTTGCAGGGATTTGGAAAGCAGAGTATTGCAAAGAAATTGAACGCGGAGGGCATTCCCTGCCCCTCCGAATACAAAAAACTGAACGGTGAAAATTACAGAAATCCGAACCGCCTGGACACCACCTGTTACTGGACCTATTCTACGGTGCGTCAGATTTTACATAATGAAATGTACATCGGAAATATGGTGCAGGGCACCAGGCATCAGAGGCTGCGGGGCCGCCAGCAGCTTGTGGACCGTGAGAACTGGATTGTTGTAAAAGCCACCCACGAACCCATCATTGATTCGGAAACCTGGGAGAAAACGCAGCGTCTTCTGGCCATACAGCACAGAGACCTTGACCTTGAAACAAACAAAAATATCTTTTCCGGGCTTTTAAAATGCGGTGACTGCGGCAGGTCGATGATCAAAAACGACTGGAGACTTGCAGACGGCAGCAAATCCTGTTCCTTTTACTGCGGCACATACAAGCGAAGCGGCAAAGGCTTTTGCAGCCCTCATACGCTTCCGTTTCGCGTACTGGAGCGCATTATTCTTGAAGACCTGAACAGAATCCTCCGGCAGGTAACAGATCTACAGGAGCTTGCAAAAGCCCGGCCAGCCGCAAGCGCCCCGCCGGAAAAAACAATAGATGCAGAATTACTCCGGCTGCAGTCTGAACTGGACAAGATACAGAAAAGGAAAAAGGCTTTGTACGAAGATTACAGGGAAGAGCTGATTTCCAAAGATGAGCTGATCGCTTACCGCGAAGATTACCTGAAAAAGGAAGCGCAGCTTTCCCGGCAGCGAAAGGCTTTGGAAACCCGGAAAAACGAAGACACATGCCCCGACGCCATGAGCCACCCCTGGGTAAGGAGGCTGCTGGAATCCGGGCACATTGAGAAACTGGATCGGAATATCGTGGTGGAGATGATAGATGAAATCATTGTATATGAAGACCGCAAAATTAAAATTCGCTATAACTTTTCCAGTGACATTCAAGATTAAACTTTTATAACACCAAAAGCTCCTTCCAGAAGATACATAAAGCTGCTGTCTCTGTATCATGCAGTTTCAATATCACGGCTTGAATAAATGCCGTTCATACTATCGTAAATGATATGATTTATAAGGTTCCCTGAGTTCCATGCCCTCCCCAAAAGCACTCAGCAGGCGCACCGGATCATCTGCCAGGATTAAAAAAAGTAGACGCTCATTTCTGAACGTCTACAACTTGAAAAGCTTGTCCTCTCACACGTATTTAATTTTGTTAGGTACAACAGTTGCCTTTCTTTAAATATTATCGTTATCAATTTTACTTGCGCAACTGTGTTCCCCCGTGCCCGGCATCAAGGACGATAGTTCCCTTCTCCCCCGAACCGTCCTTTTTCCCCGCTGCTTCCTTATTCTCATTGCCCGGCTCTGTACCTGCTCCACCATTCTGTTCTGTGCCTGCGCCGCTGCTTTGTTCTGCTGCTGCACTGCCGCTCTGTCCTGCACTTGCGCCGCCGTTCTGTCCCGTGCCTGCGCTGCTGCTCTGTCCTGCCCCGCTGTTTTGCTCTGCACCTGCGCCGCCGCTTTGTTCTGTGCCTGCCCTGGCATTTTCCTCCGCCTGCCGCTTCACGCCGTATGCAGGAAGAATAAACGCCAGCCCGAAAAAAACCGCCAGCATAAGATACTGAATCACTTTCACCGTTTTTCTTTCTTTTTCCTTCAATTTTTCCACAAATTCGCTCCACACATATTTATTACTATCATATGTGCGCCACTTTGAAATAAAACACATATAATAAACCAAATCGTTCAAGGATTAAAGCTATGTATCTGTTTTTTGGAATTTTATTTGCCCTGTGCATTTTCTTCTATATCATTCATTACTGCCGGAAACGGCGGATCATCAAAAGAATCTGCAGCATGGATTTCCCGGAAAAATGCTGCCTTCTGAATGAATTGAGCCGGCCTTTCGGCTTTGAATACTTACCGGATCAGGATATTTTTACATCTGTCTCAAACGCCTGGCAGAGGGAGTTTGGATACCGTACATCCTTTGATCGGACGGCCCCGCATTTGAATATTGTTTTTGACTGTGAACCGATATATTTTGATTACGGCGGCCAGACCTGGCTGATTGAATTCTGGAAGGGCCAGTACGGCATCAACGCCGGAGGCGAGATCGGTATTTATCACGCCGACGCCCTGCTCTCGCCGGAGCAATACGAAACCGCACATTTTCATTGCGTCTCGGACGACCAGCTTCTGCCTATGCGCATGGAATTGTTTTCCAATAACGAAAGCCTGTTTTCCATTGAGCGCTTCCACTGGTGGCTGACAGGCTTTCGCATGGGAGAATACCGCGAACCCAGTGATCTGGAAATGCAGATTACCCTGGCTTTCCCAAACAGGGATATGCTGCAGAGCTTTTGGGAAGGGCTGCGTGGCGCAGGATACACAAAAATTCAGGCCTGTACCTGCAATCTCACGCTCTCTCTGACCTTCTCCATCCCCCATACGCTGCAGACCGGCTTTTTTCACCGGCTCTTCTGCCGGACGGCGCAATGGAGAAACCGGCTGCTCTGCAGGCTGTTCCGGTGGATCACCCGCCCGTTTTCCTGCACCGCAGACCGTATGCTTTATCTGTACTACTTCCTGCCCTTTGCCTTCCGCCGCATGGTAAATTTCAGGAAATGCCGCCGTCCAAAAGCCCGGAGGCGATCATGAGCGCCGGAAAACACCTCTGGTCAAAAGCCCGGAGGCGGTTATGAGCGCCGGAAAACGCATTTCCCAGGCTTTCGATGAGGCGCTGAAGCTCCCTCTGGATCAGAACTCCAGGTACATTCTCTTCAGCGACTGCCACCGCGGCGTCGGGAATGCGGAAGATAATTTTTTGAAAAATGAATTTTTGTATCTGGCGGCGCTGAAGCATTATTTTCGAAACGGCTTCACTTATCTGGAGCTCGGTGACGGCGACGAGCTCTGGGAGAACCGTTCCATCCGAAAGATCAAGAACGTCCACGAACAGAGCTTTGTCATGCTGTCACAGTATTATCACGCGGGACGCCTCTACGCGCTGTACGGAAATCATGATATCATTAAAAGAAATCCTGCATTTTGCCAGAAACATTTTGCCTCCTATTACTGCGCACAGCACCGGGAGCATCCGCTGTGTCCCGGCATTACCTTTTACTCTGGAATCGTCCTGCAGGACGCATTGCAAAAGAAGGACATTTACCTGACCCACGGGCATCAGGCGGATGTCCTGAACAGTACCTTTTGGCGGCTTTCCCGTTTTCTCGTGCGCTGTGTCTGGCGGCCTCTGGAAAAGCTGGGCGTCCCGGATCCCACCAGCGCAGCCAAAAACAACACAAAAAAAGAAAAATCCGAAAGGATCTTGACGGAATGGGCGCGGCAGAATGACCATATTCTGATCACCGGGCATACCCACCGCCCCATGATCGGCACGAAGGATTCTCCCTACTGCAACAGCGGAAGCTGCGTTCACCCCGCTGGAATCACGGGTATTGAAATTCAGAATCGGTGCATTACGCTGGTGAAATGGAGTGTGGGGACGAGGCCGGATCTGTCGCTGTATGCGATGCGGGAGGTGCTGGGGGAGACGGTGTGTGTGGATGAGTACGCTTCACTCTGACATTCTCTCATGCATAATGGGGGTGCCGCAGAATGTGCGGAACAAAATCCCGTCAAAAGCAATCTGCGACACCCCCAGTCTTCACTATTTTTCTTTCCCGAAAAATTCTAAAAATACCTGATTAAATTCTTTCGGGTTTTTATATGGGATATCATGCGCATGTCCTTTCCATACCTCGGCCTTACAGTTCGGGTTCATTTCTCCCAGCTTCAGCGTGGAGGCTATCATAACATCCCGGCTTTCTTTTTCTCCCACCAGCGCCAGCATGGGTACGGAGACCTCCGCAAACTGCGGATATTTTTCTATATCCACTCCGTCGTAGGAGTACGCTTCGTAATTGTCCTTCCGGTTCTGCTTCGACTGCCTGATATAGTCAGCCGCCGTCTGCGGATCCATATGCATATCCGCCGTTACTTTTTTTAACGCCCACGGAGAATTTTCCACATAATAGAAGAGCTTTTCCAGCCTGCATAGCCATTTTGTCTTTTTCGGATCCTTCAAAAGCCATGCGGAGATAATAATCGCTCTGTCAATCCGCTCTTCTGCTTCACAGAGCAGGGCCACTGCAAGCTGCGCGCCCATGGAAAAGCCTGCGATGGATACTTTTTCCTTCCCGATCTTATCCATGATCTCCAACACGCCGTCAATATTCTCCCGCAGATTCCATAATTTTCCCGCTTCCTCCCCGGTTCCCAGCAAATGGACCTCAACCAGGTGAAACCGATCTGCATACGCATACTGGCAATAAAACGTCTGCGCCATCCCTGCTCCGGGAAGCAGCAGAATAGTCGGATTCTTTGAATCCCCAAATTCCTTATAAAACAACATTCACATGTCCTCTTTGTACAAGCCATGATGAAACAATCCGTATAGTATCCTTATGATGTGTGATACGGAATCCCGTCGGAAGCATTCTGCGATCCCCCCTGACGGCTGAATAGTTATCACATATTATCCAGCGCTATAAATGCGCATTCCAGCTGGACAGCCACCAGCTTGCGTATCGGAATGACCTCATATTGTACATGATCTGTGATATAGGCTTCCATTTCATCCAGCTTCTTTTGTCCCGCTCTTCTTGCATCCTCCAGAACCGCCGGCAGCGGATCCTTTGTATTCCTTTGCAGCTCATCGATCATATGCGGCAGTAATCCGACAAAATTCATCCATACAGAAGTCATTCCGTATAGATTGTCAAACGCTTCACTTTTCTTTGCCGGCTCCTGAAGCTTTGGATCCTGCTGAATTGCCTGCATGCGCAGCTCGTTTTCCGTGGTAAACATTTCAACCGTATTTTCAATCATGCGCCGGAACGGGTCGGACTCCGGAATGAAAGGACGGATCCGCTCCATCTGCTCTTTCAGAAATGTACAGCTGTCCTCGGTCCTCCTGCAATTGTGCATCATAGCATCCCTTTTGCTCATTTCAGAGGGCGACTCATCGTTTATCAGCTCATTGTAAAAATAGGGAAGCTCGCATACCAGGGATAACGTATCCCCCACACAATTGGCATATTCGTCGCTGGAGGCTCCGCCGCTCATAACGTTCTGCGGTTCTTCTATGCCCTTCGCTTCATAAAAATCATACATATCTTTTACAGACAGCATCTTATACACCGCCGGTGCCAGAGACACGCAGCAGGGCATTTCCGGTTCCCCCAGGGCAAGGGGGATCCCATATTTCCCCGGAACATCTGTTACTTTCCGGTAAATTTCCGGTCTGTCCTTTGAAATATACCAGAACACGCCTCCGAAGCCCGCATTATGAAGAGAATATAAGAAATCAGGCCGGATTTCCTCTATTAATTTCATAAGCGCCTGGGTCTCCGGAATCGGGCTGTGAAAATGCAGCTTCTTGTAGTCCACCGGAAACGTCCATTCCACCTGCTCTGTCATTGCGGGGCGGTAATAATGCTCTGCATAATTCCGTAAAGTGAACGGGCCCGAAAACCAGCCCTCGTTCAATCTGGTCCCATCCGGATCCACGCATTTGATCAGATACCATGTACAGTCCATCTGCTTCAGAAATTCCTCATGCTCCGCCAGATATCTGGAGAAATACTCCAGCGTCATCGCGCCGATGGGCTCATTGGGATGCGGGCAGGCAAACGCCAGCACCCTGCGGGCTCCGGTGCCGATACGCAGGCAGCGGATCGGAGAGCCCTTTCTGGAATGACCGATCACCTTCATCGAAATACGGTCCGGATACTCCTTCGCCAGCGCCTCTGTGCTTTCGTCCAGTTCATCCACCGTGAGGAACCGGCTATACTCGGGAATCCCGTTTAATACTTCCTGATAATTCACCCTTTTTCTCCTTATTGATTCCGGTATCAAAAGCCCGTATATTTCATACTGGTATCGGGCTTTTGACACCCGGATTTTTCATTAAAACGGGTTTCTTGTAAATGTAACGTAAGTAAACTCAGTCTGTGCAGCGCTGTCTACCGCCGTATCATACGGAAGTCCGGTCAAATAATCCTTGTAGGCGTAAACGCTGATATCCTCGGCAACCGGTACAAGGATCATGTCTTCCGCACAAATCTCCTGAATTCTCTTATAGCATTCTGCACGCTCCTCCTGGTCGTTGGATGCTGCAGCCGTCGCGAACAGCTCATCTGCTTCTTCGTTGCTATAGTTTGAGAAGTTCATGATACCGCCGGTGCCGATCCGATGGAAGAACATAGACGGGTCAGGGCCCACCTGTCCGCCCATAGCGTACATATCATATCCTTCGCCGCCGTATCCCAGCTCCATAAATGCGCCCGCATCCAGTGTATTGATCGTCAGGTCAACACCGATTTCTGCCAGATTTGCTTTCATGATCTGAGAGAAATTCAAGAACGGATCAAGATTGAAGGTCGCCATGGACAGATGCAGATAGTATCCGTCGCTGTCCTTTTCAAGCCCTGCCTCCTGAAGAAGCTCTTCTGCCTTTTCTTTGTCACACGCCGGAATCACTGCATCCTCATTGTATGCCCATTCCACCGCCGGCGTATAGTATCCTTCTGCCAGAACGCCGCTCTCACCGAATGCCTTGTCCACGATTTCCTGACGGTCGATGGCTGTAGTCAGCGCTGTGCGGACATTTACATCTGCCAGAGCTTCTGATTTAAAGTTGTATCCGTAGTAATAGCGTCCGAAGTTCGGTATGCTGGTTACGACTGTATCCGCCATATTTTTCAAAGTAGCAATCTGGGAGCCTGCCGGCATTACGCCCAATACATCAATCTCACCATTGCCGAAGGCCTGAATCGCCGTGTTGCTGTCCGGAATGATCTGATACACCAGCTTATCATAGGCCGGCACCTGTCCAAAGTAATCCTGGTTCGCTTCCAGTGTAATAGAAACACCCTGTTTGTACTCCACCAGCTTGAACGGGCCGCTGCCGGCTAATATCTGTGTCGGATCTCCCGGCGCAAGATGTATCAGCATGAAGTTGATGACCAATGCCACGGCAATCGTGATCATTGCCAGGAATACTCTTTTTATCATGTACCGCTTCATTGTACTCCTCCAGTTCTCTTTTATCGCACTTTTTCAATTTAAATCATTAAAATATGAACCGGTTCATATTATCGCACATTTTACATACATAGTCAATGTATTTTATATTTGCTTTTTGCAGGAAAAATGAATATAATCTACAGGGAATTGTTTCTCCGTATAGAAAGGAGCCGCCGTTATGCCATTGCCGACATTTGACCGACTGCCGGAAGAGAAAAAGAACCGTATTCTACAGGCAAGCTATGAAGAATTTATTCTTTATAAAGACAATTATGAAAAAGCCAGCATTAAGCGAATCGCTAAAAATGCCGGCGTATCGATCGGAAGCATGTACCAGTATTTCAAGGATAAGACTGATCTTTTCCTCTACCTGGCGCAGTATTATACGCTGGCTCCGAATCAGGATCCTGCGAATGACACTCTGATCGAGCGCACTCAAAAGCAGGTAGAATTCCTGCACGATCTTCCACAGGACAGCCGGCACAATCAGTTAAACGGCGTCCTCCGCAAAAACGGTCATGCCATTCTGTATCCTCTGCTGGCCAATTATCTGATTGAAAATGCGATGTTCAAAGATATCTTAGGGTATTTGGAACGTGACAAAGAGAAAGGGCTCATCCGCGATTCTGTCGACCTGGAAATGGCGGCATTTTTATATCTTGCCTGCGATGTGCTTGGCTACACTTACACAGAGCACATTCCGGAAAGCTCCGATCAGGACTTTGAAGATGCTATGCTGAAGCTTGGCGATCTCATCTTTCACGGCATCTATAAATCCTCCTGAGCCCTGCGTACTCCGGCTTCATAAAAGACATTCATAAAACATGAACTGTTCTAAAATTCGAATTGTTTTTAAGATTCTGTATCCTACTTCTGATTGATGAATAAAAGTGTGCTTCGCATCTTCCTACTCCTTTGGCTTTTTCAGGAAGCACACTTTTGCCGCTGTGAAATCATGGTAAAGCTCCTCTGAAATTCCTGAGATCAAATCCTATACTCCCGATATAGCTGCCTCCGAAACTCATTATCCTCTGACGCCTTTTCCAAATCCTTGTATCTTTTATCCTGCAGCAGATGCCGGTTGAGCTTCC
>JAUNGD010000002.1 GCA_030524705.1 Lachnospiraceae bacterium
AGAATAATTTCCCGGGCGGCGTTTGGCCGGTCATGCTGACACCATTCACAGAGGATAACCAGATCGACGAGAAGGCGCTGCGGGCCCTGGTTGACTGGTATATTGAGAACGGTGTGAAGGGACTTTTTGCCGCATGCCAGTCCAGCGAGATTCATGAGCTGAGCTTTGAAGAGAGAATGCGTATCGCTGAGATCACAGTGGACGCTGCAGCGGGAAGAGTGCCGGTAGTTGCCAGCGGCCATACCTCAGACAGCCTGGAGGATCAGGCAAAGGACATCAATACGATGTGGAAGACCGGCGTTGATGCCGTGATTCTTCTGACGAACCGTCTTGCGAAGGAGGACGAGAGCGACGAGGTATGGATTGAGAATTATCACAAGCTGGAGCAGATGATCGACCCGGAGATCAAGCTTGGCGTATACGAGTGTCCGAGACCGTACAAGAGACTTCTTTCGATTCCGGTCATCACTGAGATTGCAAAGACCAACCGTTTTTATTTCCTGAAGGATACGTGCTGCGTGGCGGCGGACATCCGCAAGAAGCTTGCAGCCATCGAGGGCACAAATCTGAAGCTTTACAATGCGAACGCAACGACTGCCCTGGAATCCTTAAGAGACGGCGCAGCAGGCTACAGTGGGATCATGGCGAATTTTCATCCGGAGCTGTGGGTATGGCTCTGCGAGCATTACAACGATAAGCCGGAGAATGCGGACTGCGTACAGGAGGTTCTGATGGCGGCGTCCCTGATCGAGCGCCAGCTGTATCCGGTCAATGCGAAATGGCATCTGAAGGAGATTGAAGGTCTTCCGATGACGACAAAATGCCGTGTGCAGGATGATTCTCTTCTGTTTGAGACCTGGAAAGAGGAAGTCCGTATGATGGATCGGCTCTGCAACAGAACCTACGAGGAATATTGTAAATAACTAAAATAACTGAAAATATAGAAATTTTTGAAAAAAGTTGTTCACAATTACCAATAAACTATGGTATAATGTGAGCACTTGGTAATCTGGTAGAAAGAAGGGCGAACGATGACAGCAAAATTATGTAAAGCACAAATGATCCGTGAAAAAATGAAGCGCGGGGAGACGGTGATCGGCGCCCACACTTTTTATATTGACCCATCCATTACGGAGGCTCTCGGTTTACATGGATTTGAGTTTGTATGGATCGACGGCGAGCATTCGGCATTTGACAAGGCAAGCACTCTGAGCCATATCATTGCTGCTGCGGCTGCAGACACGGCATCTATTGTGCGCGTACCCTGGAACGATCCGGTTCTGGTAAAGCCAGTCCTGGAAATGGGACCGGACGGGATTATCTTTCCGATGGTATGCAATGCGGAGGAGGCCAGAAGGGCAGTTGCCGCCTGTATGTACCCGCCCTGCGGAGTCCGGGGCTTTGGACCGCGCAGAGCGAATCAGTACGGCGCCGTTTCAAATGAAGAATATCTGGATCACCCGGAAGAAAAGTTTCTTCGGATCGTTCAGATCGAGCACGTAGATGCCGTACATAATCTCCGGGAGATTCTCAGTGTGGAGGGCATTGATTTTCCATTAGTTGGAGCCAACGATCTGTCTGCGTCCATCGGACATCTGGGGGACACAAAGCATCCCGAGGTACGGGCTTTGTGCGAAGAGGTCATTCAGGTCTGCAAGGAGCTGGGCCGTCCTTTCGGTGTGTCTCTGGGAGCGGGCGACCACGAAGCGATCAGCTACTGGATCAGCAAAGGGGTATCGTTCATCGGCTGCGGGGATGATATCAGCTATATCAGCATGGGCTGCCATGCCACCATGGAATTCGTAAACGACTGCATGAAGAGGAAATAAGCATGAAATTGACCGTGGAAGATTTTTCAGTGTCCAGAGTCAACCTCTATGAACAGATTGCAGACAGGCTTGAGGACTGGATTCTCTCGAACAGCTTTGAGGGAAAGGAAAAGCTTCCCTCCGAGCAGGCTCTGGCAGATGAGTTTTCTGTCAGCCGGAATGTGATCCGGGAAGCGCTCAAGCTGCTGAAGGCGAGAGGGCTTGTGGAATCCAGAAATGGGACGGGCTCTTATATCACCAAGCCGGAGGCCACCAATCTGTCTGATGTGATCAGCCGTATGGTTGCCATGGACAATATTAATTACGAAGCAATTTATGAGGTACGTATCATTCTCGAGACAGCCGCCTGTCGCAAGGCTGCGTCTGTCGTCACGCCGGAGCAGCTTGCAGAGATGGAGCAGCTTCTGGAAAAGCTGAAAAACCGGAGTATTTCGGTGAAGGAACGGCGGGAGACGGACTTTGCGTTTCATGTGGCAATTGCCCGGGCAGCAGGCAATCCGCTTCTGGAGATATTGGTACAGACGATGAAAAATGTTTTCATCGAAATGATTGAAAAGGGTATTTTTACGGAGGGCGGTATTGACGATGCGATCATGCGCCACGCCAACATTCTCAACGCGCTGAAGAAGCACGATCCGGCCATGGCGGAGGACGCCATGTATGATCATCTGGCTTTTTCTGCAAAGAATGTCGAAAAATACCTGAGCGGGAAACAATAGGTTCCTTCGTCTTTATGACGTAGTGATACACGTAAAAAAATTTTTCAGGAGGAAAAAAGTATGAACAAGAAAGTATTGGCAACCGTACTGGCTGCAAGCATGGCTGGTTCTATGCTGGCTGGCTTCACAACACAGGCTGAGGATCTTGGCGATCCGGTAAACCTGACTGTTACTCTGACTGCTGTATCTACAGATACACACGCACAGGCAATGCAGAAATTTAAAGAGACAGTAGAAGAGCTGTCTGGCGGAAACATCACAGTGGACGTTTACACAGATGCACAGCTTTTCTCTCAGGAAGAGGAAGTTGCAGCAGTAGTTATGGGCGATGCTGATATGACACTGACAAGTGCATCCTGGCTGACCACAGGTTCTCCGTGGATTTCCATGTTTACAGCAGGATATTTGTTCAACAGCTACGATCACATGACAGCTACGCTGAACGGTGAAATCGGACAGGAAGTATTCCAGAAGGTTTCTGAGGAGCAGGGCCTGCTTCCGCTGGGCGCATGGTATCTTGGTTCTCGTGAGATTTCTCTGAATGAGGACAGAGCAATCTCAACACCGGAAGATCTGAAGGGCGTAAACCTCAGAATGCCGAACACAGACGCATGGCTGTTCCTTGGTTCAGCTCTTGGCGCTAATCCGACTCCGATGTCCTTCTCCGAGCTGTATCTGGCTCTGCAGACAGGCGCTGTTGACGGACAGGACAACCCGCTGGGTTCTGTTGAAAGTGCAAAATTCTATGAAGTACAGAAGTCCATTACTCTGACCAACCATCTGGTTGACTCCGTATGGCCGGCAATCAACAACGCAAAATGGGAATCTCTGACAGACGCTCAGAAGGACATCATTCTTCAGGGTGTTGAGGCTGGTAGAGATTACTGTGATACCACAAACCTTCAGAAGGAAGACGAACTGGTTGCATTCTTCGAGGAGCAGGGTCTCTCTGTTTACGAAGCTGATATTCCGGCATTCCAGGAGCACGTACTTGACTGCTATCTGAACGATGACATTTCTGCAGACTGGGATATGGATATGTATGACAAGATCGCTGAGATCGGCGCTCAGTTCGTAGACGGCGCTGCTGACGCAGAAGCTGAGACAGAGGCTGTTACAGAGTAATTGCAGGATTTCATGGATTTTATCTGATGAAACGATAAAGGTTCCTCGCATTCCACGCCGTGGTTTGACGCATGGCCCGGGATGCGGGGATTTTTTGAAAGGAAAATTAAGAAATCTTAATGGAAGGAGTTTCGCAATGGAAGGATTGAAAAAAGTTGGGAATTTTCTCCGCAATTGCGTGGAACTGTATATTCCGATCGCTGCATTTCTGATCATGTTCTGTGTATTCGTAATTCAGATTGCAGCCAGATATGTGTTCAACAATCCCGTACCGTGGGCTTATGAGGTAACGGTTATGGGTTATCTGTGGATGGTCGTTCTGGGCGCCTGCTATGCGTACAGAGACAGATCTCACGTTACCTTCACGCTGGTTTATGACAAGCTTCCGGTAAAGGGCAAGGCTATCTGCGGTTTCCTCGGGAACCTTCTGATGGCGATTGCATTTATCGTGATGTTTGTGCCGTCCTGCCAGATGATCAGCCAGATGAAGATCCAGGTGACCAGTGTGTTTAAGATCGGTCTGAACATCGTATATCTTCCGTTTATCCCGTTTATGATCATTATTCTGTGCTACATCCTGTATGATATGTGGCTGGAGATTATGGTATTTACCGGTATCGGCGGAGAAGCGGCAGTAAAGAAGATGCTGGACGAGACGAAAAATGAGACTCAGGAAGCCATCGACGCTGCCATGGCACAGGAAGAGGCCGCGGGAAAGGAGGCAGGTAAATAATGGATATAAGTACGGCTTTACTTGTATTTTTATTGATTTTTGTGTTGATCTTTATTCTGCGTATGCCGATTCCCATGGGCATGATGACGGCCTGTGTATTTTACTTTATGGTAAGCGGTGAGAGTCCGAAGATGGTGGCTCAGCAGACACTGAAAACATTCTACACAAACTATACGATTATCGCTGTGCCGCTTTTCATTTTTGCGGCCAACGTTATGAACAGCGGTAAGGTAACAGAAAAGGTATTCGGCTTTGCCATGGGCTTTGTGGGCCGTTTCAAGGGCGGTCTGGGACACGTAAACGTCCTGGCTTCTCTTGTATTCTCCGGTATGACCGGTTCTGCTATCGCAGACGCCAGCGGTCTTGGAAAAATGGAGATCGACGCCATGAGAGATGAGGGATACGATGATGGATTTAGCTGTGCCATCACTGCAGCATCCGCGACAATCGGGCCGATCTTCCCGCCGAGTATTCCTATGGTTATTTATTCCATGCTTTCCGGCGCTTCCGTGGGCGCGCTGTTCATGGGCGGTATGGTGCCGGGTATTCTTCTGGCCATCGCTTTGATGATTTATATTATGATGGTTGCCCGTAAGAGAGATTACCCGATCAGCGAGAAGGTAAATTTCAAGGCATTCCTGAAATATACTTTCAATGCGATTCCGGCGATCCTGACTCCGGTCATCCTGCTGGTGGGTATTTACACCGGTGTTATGACCCCGACGGAGGCAGGTGCTGTGGCAGGTCTTTATGCGCTGATCGTAGCAGTTTTCGGCTACCGCGTACTGAAATGGGAGGGCTTCAAGCAGGTGCTGGTGGACACCGTAAAGGCTACCGGTACGACCTCTATTATGATCGGTGCGGCTACGTGTATTTCCTACATCGTGGCGAAGGAGCAGCTGGCGGCTACCGTTGCGAACTGGATCACAGGCTTTACGGACAACAAATATGTCTTCCTGATGATCGTCAACGTTGCAATCCTGATCCTGGGTATGTTTATTGATACCTCTGTTATCCAGGTCGTATTTATCCCGATCCTCCTGCCCATCGCAAGAGCATTCGGAATCGACTTGGTACACTTTGGACTGGTGGTTATCTTCAATATGATGATCGGCCTTTCCACACCGCCGTTCGGTATGCTGCTGTTCATCACCAGCGGTATTTCGGGTACGCCTTTGAAGGATGTGATTAAGGAGATCATAGGGCCTTTGGTGACGATGCTGATTGTCCTGCTGGTCATTACATACATCCCGGATGTGGTACTGTTCCTGCCGAGGATGCTGATGGGCTATGCAGGCTGAGCATGAATCCTGAATGAAATGTGATACGTAAGATGGCCGGGGCGTCCTTTGGGGCGTCCCGGTTTTTAGGTGAGAAGGAATTTGCGGGGAAATTTGCAGGAAATCATATTTTCGGAGGGGTAAATCCTTTTCAAAGCGCTTAAAAATGTTTATAATGAATAGAAGAAAAATAGTCTGAAAATGATGGAAGAGAAATAGGTTGAAAATGAAAGAAAAGAATCAGTCTGAAGAATATGATAGGAAAGAGGCAGTCTGAACATAAATAAAAAAGGAGGATCATAATATGATTATCGACAGAATTGAAAGAAGCGCATGTTACAACGGCCTTGTGCCGGAGTTTAAAGAAGCAATGGAGTTTGCCCTGAGCCTGAAGGACAAGCCGGCAGGACGGTATGAGTGTGACAAATTCCCGGAGGGCAGGGTATTTGCCATGGTGCAGGAGGGCAATACACTTCCCTGCGAGGGCGGACAGGTGGAGGCCCACAGAAAATACATGGACGTGCAGATCATGCTGGAGGGCGGAGAGACGGTGTATTATGCGGATATTGACGGCCTCACCGAGGTTGTGCCCTACAAGGATGATATTCTTTTTTATGCGGCGGCAGGCCAGCCCGCGAGAATTGAAAAGGGAATGTTTTATGTTGCGCTTCCGCATGACGGACATATGCCCTGCCGTGAGCTGGACGGCCCGGGAACCTACCGCAAGATTGTGTTGAAGATCCGGGTGCAGTAGGAAAGCGGAATCGGATAGGAAAATTGGGTACAGCAGGAAAGCGGAATCGAATAAGGATGCTGGATGCAGCAGGAGAGCGGAATCACATAGGGATGCTGGGTGTATACACGGCATTCAGCGAATGCATTGTATTTGTATGAGGCAGAGAGGAACTGGAAAATGATGAAGAAGGTATTACATATTGGAAGCGTAGGGACCAGCTCAATCATGAAGGTGATCCAGGAGGGGATACGCCTGACTGATGGGCTGGAGACAAAGGTCATCTACTCCCGGGATATGGAACGGGGACGTGCCTTTGCCGGGAGTGCTGGTGTGGAAGAGTGCTGTGATGATTATGAGGCTATGATCGCCCGGGAGGATCTTGATATTATTTATATTGCTTCCCCGAACTGTTTTCATGCACAGCAGGCGGTTCGGGCCCTGGAGCGGGGAAAGCATGTGATCGTAGAAAAGCCTGCGGCTGTTTCCGGCGGAGAGCTTCGAGAAATGGAGGCTGCGGCCAGACAAAACGGCGTTTTTTTCTTCGAAGCGATCACAACCTTGTTTATGCCGAATTATACGGTATGCCGGAATATGCTGCCCCGGCTGGGAAGGCTTACCGGAGCGGACATCTGCTTTGGTCGCTATTCTTCAAAATATGACGATTATCTGGCAGGAAAGAACCCGAATATCTTCAACCCGGAAATGAAGGCCGGCGCGCTGAACGACATGGGGATTTACTGCATCCATATGGCGGTGGATCTGTTTGGAGCGCCGCAGCAGGTGAGCTATGAGGCAGAGTACGGCCCAAATGGAATAGATTTGTGCGGAACGCTGCTGCTGGAATACCCAGAGCTGGTATGCCGGATCACAACCTCCAAGGACAGGGATTTGAAGTGCGGATTCCGGCTGGAGGGAGAGAACGGATTTCTGGCGTCGGAGGGAGAACTCAATGTGTTTCCGGCCTGTTACGGTGAGATTGGCGGCGCTTCCGTAACGATCAATGAGCCGACGGGAGAAAACCGCATGGTTCATGAGCTGGCAAGATTCCGGGATGCGATCTTAAATTGTGACACAGAATTCTTTGACCGGATGTGCAGACAGAGCAGGGAAGCGGCGGAGATACTGGAGCGGGCGCATCAGAATTAGGGGGAAAATTGCAGCATCGGTATAGATGATTACCGGGGCTGCAATTTTTTTTGAACATTTTTGAAGACAAAAAGTAAAATATATTTGACAAAATGACGTCCGAGTGATATGATGCTGTTAAGAAAAGAGCATTCGGTTTGGATGCGAAAGCACGGTATCAAATCAATGAAGGAGGAACAGGGAATGGATGAACGTACAAAAGGTTATGTTGTGGGAATCAGTGCCGGAGTTGCAGTTGGTATTATACTGATAGCTGTTATTTTGAAGGTGACAAAAACAAATGGCCGCATGAAGTGTGAATTTGACGAGAGACAGGAGCTGATCAGAGGAAGAGGATACAAATACGGATTTGGCACATTGATCCTCTGCAACGTGCTGTATGCAGGAATTTTGGAGATAGGGCTGAAGATTCCGGTAGAACCGGATACGGCAATGTTTTTAATGATTTTAATGTCGGTTCTGGTAACCGTGTCCTATTGGATCTGGAACGACGCGTATTTTGGACTGAATGTGCACCGCCCGAGAATTATGGCCGCATTCGTACTGCTGGCTGCATTGAATCTGTGGCTGGGGGTGAAAGGCATCCTGGAAGGAAGGAGTGTCAAAAACGGCCGGCTGACCACCGGAGGGCTGAACCTGTTTTGCGGGATTATGTTCATAATCGTATTTGCCGTTCTTCTGGCAAAGCATCTTCGGGAAAGCTTCGGAGTGCAGGAAGATGAGGAATAAGGCAAAACAGGATAATGGGAAATAAGGTAATAAAAAGAAACAGGACAACAGGAATGAGGCAGTAAGAAAATGACAGGACAAAAGGACAAGGAAAAAAGGAGGGGCGGCCCGTGAAAAATCTGAAGCTGAAAGCGGCCCGGGCATTGCTGGATATGTCCCAAAAGGAGCTGGCGGATGCGGTGCATGTTTCCCGCCAGACAATCAATGCGATAGAAAAGGGTGATTATAATCCGACAATAAAGCTGTGCCTGGCTATTTGCCATGTGCTGGGCAAAACTCTGGATGAGTTGTTTTGGGAGGAGGAAGACGAAAATGAAACTGTTTGATGTATTTCGTAAAAATAATCTGGATGAAATGCAGGAGCAGAAGCTTTTGCATATTGAGAAAAACGGATTCTGGATCCTGTATTTTCTTCTGGCGGTGGAAATGGTGATAAAATGCGTCCTGGGAGCGCCGAAAAATTCATTGCTGGGAGAATTTATATGTTTTATGGCAGTCAGTGTGTATATGCTTTTCATGTGTGTGAAAAATGGTATCTGGGACCGTCACCTGAAGGGGGATGCAAAGACTAATCTTCTGCTGGGGCTTCTGGCCGGGGGGATTGTGACAGCTTTGAATGTGCTTGTTTATGTCATAAGAGCAGAGCGGACTGTCGGATGGCTCCCCATCCTTCTGTTATCGGCAGCGGCGGGGTTTTTGACATTTTTTATCACATTTTCATTGACGAGCATTTTAGTTTTCTTCTGCAAGCGGACGGAAGAGAGGCTGGAGAAAGAGCCAGAGGAGGACGAGGAGATATGATAGAGGCAATTGAGCTTTGCAAGCAATTTGAGCGCGGCGTCCGGGAGGGGCGCAGGACAAGGAAGGAAGAGTTTTGGGCGGTGGATCACGTTTCGCTGAAGGCTGAACCTGGGGAGATTATCGGAATCTTAGGGCCCAACGGCGCAGGAAAGACGACGCTCCTTCGGATGCTGGGAATGCTGATGACGCCGACGCAGGGAAGCGTCCGCATCACGGACGGAGCCGGGGAGGAACTTACGGAGCTGACGGATAAAAAAGCGGCGATAGGGTATCTGTCGGGAAATACAAAATTGTACCCGCGTTTTTCAATCCGGGAGTATTTGCAGTTTCTGGGAGAACTGTACGGATTTGATAAAACGCATATTCAGAGCAGGATAGAGGAGATTTTTCGGGTACTAGACATGGAGGGCTTCGCCGACAACCGGATTGAGAAGCTTTCCACCGGGCAAATGCAGCGGGCGTCCATTTCCAGATGCCTGATGGCGGATCCTAAAATATATATTTTAGATGAGCCAACTCTTGGGTTGGATATTTTGAGTGCAGATGCCATCATCAATTTTATGAAAAAACAGAAAGAAAATGGCAAAACGGTCCTGTATTCGACCCATTACCTGGAGGAGGCCCAGTTTCTGTGCGACCGGATCTATATGATCTGCAGCGGAAGGATTGTGGCCTGCGGGACACCGGAGGATTTGATGGAGCAGACGGGATGTTCCAGCCTTCGGGATGCGTTTCATGCGATTTATGAGGAAGAAAAAACGGAAGACAGGATACAGGCGGGAGGTGCCCGGGGATGAGAAAAGTCAAGACATTGGTAAAAAAAGAGATCCGCGATATTTTGCGGGATAAAAAGACACTTGTCATGATGGTGGTGGTGCCGATGCTGCTGTACCCGCTGATTATTATAGGCATGTCCATCGGCATCAGCATGTTTATGCAGTCCCAGGAGGATCAGGAGCATATCGTGGGGTATGCACAGAAGTATGCCGAGGTGGTTTCCCGTTTGGAAGAGTTGTATAAAGAAAATCAGGAGGAGCTCGATTGGCAGATAACCTTTGTGCCGTCCCGGGAAAGCAGCGAGGAGGATAGAGAAGCCGCGGATGTGTGGATGGAGATGAAATGGGAACCGGGAGACGTGGAGTTAGAGACGGAACGGAAGCCGGGAAATGTGGAGCTAGAGACGGAACCGAAATCGGGAAATGTGGAGACGGGTGAGCCGCTGCATGTCGAGCTCCTGTATTCTTCAGCAGAGGAAAGCTCTCTTGGTACAAAACGCGTGTTGGAGGATATTCTTGAGAAGTACCGGGAGGAGCTTCTTCTGGAAAACCTGGCAAAAGAGGGCCTGGATGAAACGATCCTCTATCCGGTGACCTACGAAGCGACGGACGGCGCTTCATTGACGGAAAGCTTCGGTATGGATATTGGAGGAAGCATCGGTATGATGCTGATGGTTACGATCCTTCTGGGAGCTGTGTATCCGGCCATTGATTCGACTGCCGGAGAGAAGGAGAGGGGGACGCTGGAGACGCTGCTCACGCTTCCCGTCACGAATTTTCAGATGATCCTCAGCAAATTTATCTCCGTTTCTGTATTCGCATGTGTGACGGCGGTGCTGTCGGTACTGTCGCTGGGCGGCTCCGTGCTGTTTCTGATTTTCGGCATTTCGGATACGATGGGAGAGCAGCTGCAGGGGATTTCCCTGGGGGCAGTGCTTCCTTATATCCCGCTTCTGCTGGTGGCGCTGATCGCAACGGCACTTCTGGCAACGGCGCTTTGCATGTGCTTCTGCGTATTTGCAAAGAGCTTCAAGGAGGCCAATAATTACGTGACCCCGGTGCTTTTGATCGTGATGTTTGCCTCCATGACAGCTATGATCCCATCCTTCCGGCTGGATTACAAAACGGCGCTGATACCGATTGTCAACGTCTCCCTGATGGTCAAGCAGATCATTTCCCAGCAGCTTCAGATGCCGCTGGCGGCTCTCACGACGGTGGTAAACTTCGGGTACAGCATTTTGATCGCCTGGATCCTTGCGAAGCTGTATGACAGTGAAGCGATTCTGTTTTCCGACGGCTTCCGCAGCTTTCGGCTTTTCCAGAAACGCGCAGATATAAAGGCCGGAACCGTCCCGGGAATCGGGGACGCGGTCATTTCGATTACGGTTGTTCTTCTTTTGATGCTGTATGTGGGAAGCGCGGCGGCGGTACGCCTCGGCGGCCTGGCCGGAACGGCAATAAATCAGATTCTGATTCTGGGAGTGCCGCTGTTCGCAGTCTGGTATATGAAGAGTGATATAAGGAAGCTTTTCTCCCTGAAAAGACCGAAAAAACACACGGTTCTGGGAAGCGTTATTCTGTATTTCGGAGTGTATTGCCTGATTCTGCTGACGGCAGCAGTTTTGACGAATCTGCTTCCCCAGAGCACTTCTAATCTGCAGGAGGCATTTGTCCCCATTGTGGAGGCACCGTTTCCGCTGATGCTTCTGGTGATCGCGGCAATGCCGGCAGTCGGAGAAGAAATCCTGTTCCGCGGCTTTCTGTTTGGAACTCTTCGGGAGAGACTTGGCAGACCGGTTCTGGCGATTGTAATATCCGGTCTCGTATTCGGAGCCTTCCATATGAGTCTTGTGAAGCTTATACCGACCTTTTTGCTGGGCGTCCTGTTTGCCTGCATCGTATCCGAGACAGGAAGCATTTACATGACGATGGGGCTGCATTTCCTGAACAATACGGTATCCGTGCTGGCGATGAAATACCCGGAAGAAACAGAGAGAATTGCACCGATATTCGTGGAAGAAAGCCTGAGCCTTTCAGAAATGGCAGGGCTGTTGGCAGTGGGGGCAGTGCTGACCGTTGTCGGATGGCGGCTGCTGAAGCGAAAGGTGAGAGTATAATGCTATGATACACTGATTTGAAAAAAGCAAAGACAGCTGTAAGACAGATGGAAATTCGGTGTCGGAATACATGGCCAAGCGAGATGAGATTATGGCAATAACTCGGCGTCGGCTCGTATCTTGAAAGTGATTCAAAAGGAACCAGCATTGTTCATTTCCGCCGTAACTGCCAGGCACCGTGTAAACAAAAACAAAAACATCTCAGAGAAGGACCTTCAGGGGTGTCCACTCTGAGATGTTTTTTGTTGCACGGTGTTCATTCACGTACCGGAAAACGTTATTCATTTATATACCGGGAATCCATCATTCATTTTTATCCCAGCAGCGCCGAGTCATTCGCAAACTGCTCCCCGCTGGCCCGCTCAAACTGATCCAGAAGATCCCGCACGGTCAGATTCTTTTTCTCCTCCCCTTCAATATCAAGGATAATTTTTCCGTCCATCATCATGATCAGGCGATTGCCGTGACGGATGGCGTCCTTCATATTGTGGGTGATCATCAGCGTGGTCAGGTGGTCGCGGTTGACGATGGTATCAGTAATATCCAGCACCTTGGCGGCCGTTTTCGGGTCGAGGGCGGCGGTGTGCTCATCCAGAAGCAAAAGCTTCGGCTTCTGCAGAGTCGCCATCAGGAGCGTCAGCGCCTGACGCTGTCCGCCGGAGAGGAGGCCCACCTTAGAGGTAAGACGGTCTTCCAGGCCGAGTCCCAGCATCTTTAAAAGCTCCCGGTACTCTTCACGTTCTGATTTTGTGATGCCCGGGCGGAGCAGACGCGGCTTTCCGCGGCGCTTGGCAAGGGCAAGGTTTTCCTGGATCTCCATGGTGGCGGCGGTGCCGGTCATCGGATCCTGGAAGACACGGCCAAGATATATGGCGCGTTTGTATTCCGGCAGCTTTGTGACATCTGTGCCGTCGATGAGGATTTGGCCCTCGTCCACAAACCAGGTGCCGGCTACGGCATTGAGCATAGTAGACTTACCGGCGCCGTTTCCGCCGATAACGGTAACGAAATCACCGTCCTTAAGACTTAAGGACAGACCGTTTAATGCTGTCTTTTCGTTTATGGTTCCGGGATTGAAGGTCTTATAGAGGTTTTTTAATTCAAGCATTTGTATTTCCTCCCTTCTTTGCCGGTTTTGAGAAATATTTGCTCTTCCAGTATGGAGCTGCAAGGAAGATAGCAACGACAACGGCGGTGAGCAGCTTTAAGAGGTCGGTGTCGATACCCTTCCAGATAACGGTCTGAAGTACCAGATAGTACAGGATGGAACCGAGAACGACGCTGAGCAGCGACAGAGCAAAGTTGCGGAAGATTCTTCCGAAGATCGCTTCGCCGATGATAACGGCAGCAAGACCGATAACGATAGCGCCGCGGCCCATGTTGACGTCTGAGAAGCCCTGATACTGCGCCAGCAGCGCGCTGGACAGCGCTACAAGGCCGTTGGAGAGCATCAGGCCCAGCACCTTGCCGAAATCAGTGTTGATACCCTGGGCCCGGGACATGTTCGGGTTGCAGCCTGTAGCCCGCAGAGAACAGCCCAGCTCTGTACCGAAGAACCAGTACAGAACTGCGATCAGGATAACAATAATAATCGCAACGATCAGGATCGTGTTCTGCCAG
Source organism: Lachnospiraceae bacterium (assembly GCA_030524705.1). GTDB lineage: Bacteria > Bacillota > Clostridia > Lachnospirales > Lachnospiraceae > Choladousia. The sequence continues at coordinate 13,612 of JAUNGD010000002.1, forward strand.
ACGGGAACATTTTTAATGTAACGCAGGGAAACCAGAAGATCATATTTATCTACACTGATTGCCTGGTTTGCCTTGCCCATGATTTTCAGGTTGACGGAGTAAAGGGACAGCTGTGTGAGGATACCGGCGAGGATAGCCGGAATTCCCATAAAGGTGTGGAAAATGCCTGTTACCAGTCCGGCCAGCATCCCGGCGCCGGTGGCAGCCAGCAGGGCAACCCAGACACTGTAGCCGTTCAGCAGCATCATGATGCATACGGCGCCGCCGGTACACATGGTTCCGTCAACGGTAAGGTCCGCAACGTCCAGGATGCGGTAAGTCAGATAAACGCCGATTGCCATTATGCCCCAGATAAGCCCCTGCGCGACGGCTCCCGGCAATGCGTTTATGAGGTTCATGATATCCATTTGTATTCCTCCTGATAGTCGGACGGTAAAAAATAAATCGTCCTGGCTTAAAAGGAACAGCGAGAGAGGAGGATCCTTTCCCGCTGTCCATGTAAAATGAGTCTCTATTGTATGCTACGCAGTTTATTATTCAGCTTCGATTGCTACGTAATCTTCCGGAACGGTAACTCCCAGAGCTTCGCAGAGATCAGCGTTGTATTTCTTTGTGAATTCCGGTGCATACTCGATCGGCATTGTGGAGATGTCAGCGCCCTCAGCGAGGATCTTTGCAGCCATCTTACCTGTAGCAACACCGATGTCATAGTAGCTGATAGAAAGAGTAGCAACGCCGCAGCCTGCGCAGATGCCTTCCTCGCCTGCAATGATCGGAACGCCTGCCGGCTGGCAGATATTGTTGATGATCTCAGTGTTGGAAGCTGCCGTGTTGTCAGTCGGTACATAGATAACGTCAGACTCGGAAGAAGCAGTGGTAACGACTGCGGAAAGATCGTTGGAATCTGAGAATGCATAGTATTCGCAGGTGTATCCCAGCTCTTCCAGAGCAGCCTTTACGGTGTCTACCTGATACTGAGAGTTTGCCTCAGCGGAGCAGTACAGAAGACCTACCTTCTCTGCATCCGGGAACAGCTCGTTCAGCATAGCAGCCTGCTCATCCAGCGGAGCAAGGTCAGAAGTACCGGAAATATTGCCGCCTACTGTACCGTCAAAGTCTTCGATCTCAAGAGCTACGCCGTATTCTGTAACGGAAGTACCAAGAATCGGGATCTCATTGGTGCCGGCTGCTGCAGCCTGAAGCGCCGGTGTCGCGTTGGCAAGAATCAGGTCAACGCCGTTGGATACGAAGCTGTTGATGATGGTAGAGCATGTGTTGGGATCGCCCTGTGCGTTCTGCTCGTCAAAGGTAACTGCGTCGCCCAAAGCTTCGGTCAGAGCATCCTTGAAGCCCTGAGTAGCAGCGTCAAGAGCATCATGCTGTACAAGCTGGCAGATACCAACGGTATATGTCTCTTCCTCAGCAGATACGTTCATACCTACGATAGTTCCTGCCATAGCAGCAGAAAGAGCAATAGCTAAAACCTGTTTTTTCATTTTGTTATCCTCCTAGATAATTTTTACGTTCCTATGATCCTGTGTCAGAACTGCACAGAACCGACTCTCGTATTATAGCGCTTTAACGCTTAGAAGTCAAGAAGTGCGAGCATTATTCGCAAAAATTCGATGCAAAGGATCGAAAAGTTAAATGCAGGAACCTTCGTTTCGTGCATGGGATCGAAAAACCAGATGCAGGGACCTTCGTTCCATGTAAAGGATCGAAAAATCAGATGCCGGCGCTCTCTCCTGTAATGTGCCGTGCCACGTGTACGCCGCTGGCGGAGGCATGGGACAGAGAATGCGTAACGCCGCTGCCGTCTCCGATGATGTACAGACCCTTATATTTGGTCTCAAGGTTTTCGTCAATGTCCACTTCCATGTTGTAGAATTTGACCTCCACGCCGTACAGCAGCGTATCGTCGTTGGCCGTTCCCGGAGCGATCTTATCTAGGGCGTAGATCATTTCGATGATGCCGTCCAGGATACGCTTCGGAAGGACAAGGCTTAAGTCGCCGGGGGTGGCGTTCAGGGTGGGAGTCACGAGACCCTCCTCGATCCGCTTTGCGTTGCTGCGCCGTCCCCGGACAAGGTCGCCGAAGCGCTGGACAATCACGCCGCCGCCCAGCATGTTTGACAGCCGGGCAATACTTTCGCCGTAGCCGTTGCTGTCCTTGAAGGGCTCCGAAAAATGCTTTGCCACCAGCAGGGCAAAGTTCGTATTTTCAGTCTGCTTTTCTTCGCCCTCGTAGCTGTGGCCGTTGACTGTGACGATGCCGTTGGTGTTTTCGTTTACAACGATACCGTTGGGATTCATGCAGAAGGTCCGTACATTGTCCTCAAATTTTTCCGTGCGGTAGACGATCTTGCTCTCGTAAAGCTCATCCGTCAGATGAGAGAAAATAACGGCGGGAAGCTCTACCCGGACGCCGATGTCCACGCGGTTGGATTTCGTCGGGATGTCCAGCTCCCGGCAGATGGTTTCCATCCATTTGCTGCCGCTTCGCCCGACGGAGACGATGCACTTATCGCAGTCGGAAGACTGTGCGACCTGGAAAGTACCGTCCTTTTCCATGTACCAGACGCGGTAGCCCTGGGGCAGGATCTCGATTTTGTCCACCGGGGTCTGGAAATAAAAATCTACCTTGTCCTTTAATTCTGCGTAAAGATTTTCCAGAACGATATAATTGATGTCCGTGCCGAGATGGCGCACGGAGGCGTCGAGAAGCTTCAGCTTGTTCTGAAGACAGAGCTTTTTAAATTTGGTGCCTGCGGTGGAGAACATGCGGGTGCCCTCGCCGCCGTGGGTCACGTTGATCTCGTCCACGTATTTCATCAGCTCCGTGGACTGGGCGCGGCCGATATGCTCATACAGGGTGCCGCCAAAATCATTCGTAATATTGTATTTTCCGTCTGAGAAGGCTCCGGCGCCGCCGAAACCGCTCATGATGGCACAGGTCTTGCACTTGATACAGCTCTTTACTTTTTTGCCGTCGATGGGGCAGCGTCTTTTTTCCAGGGGAAAGCCTGCTTCAAAGACCGCGATCTTTAAATTTTCATTTCTTTGTACCAGCTCATATGCGGAAAAAATACCGCCGGGGCCGGCGCCTACAATAATCACATCATATTTCATATAGAATACTCCTTTCAGAAAAGGCTTAAATTTCAGCCATAATCAGTATATCCTGTCGGAAAATCAGAGTCAAGCAAAATGCACAGAGAAGCGAAGAGAATACAGCATTTGCAAGGTAAATCTGCAACAAATATCCCGCAGCGGACAAACTGCGGGGAACATTCTGCGGTGAGTATTCCGCAATGAATATCCTGCAGGGAACATTCGGCAGCAAATATCCTGCAGGTTCGTCTCCGGGATATTCCGCAGGTACCGCGCGTACCCGCCGCTCCCAAAAGCTGCACATGAGATCTGTCCTGGGAAAGGGGATTAAGGGTTGCAGTTTATGCGGATTCAGAGTACAATCAGTGCTGTCATGGAGCCTGAAGAATGACTGCTGGGAAGTGACTGGCGGGAAACGACTGCCGGAGACCGACAACAGGAGAATGACAGTGTACAAATGACAAAAGGAAAATGACAGCAGAAGAATGAAGGAGACTGGTATTATGAGTATGGTGGAAAAGGATTATATTATGAGGCTGATTTATGAGCTGATCCGAATGCTGATCCGTATGATCTTTCATATTGATATTGAAAAAAGGGACGGCCCCATTTTTGAGGAAAAGCAGTACAACGGAAGATATGAGAATCTGACGGCGCTGATCGACAAGGGTGCGATCAATGAAGCGGAGAATCAGCTCATGAAGGATCTGAATGTGTATGAGCGCAGGGATCTGGAGCTGGCGCTCTGCTTTTATGCGTATCTGAATGAAAAGGACAATGATTTTCTGGAGACGCATGATTATTCGCGGAGAGAGATCGCGGAGGGAATCAAAATGGTCTGCCAGCTGTTCGGGTACGAATCCATGGTGGAATCCCTGACGGAGGAGCTGGATCTGGATTAAAAAATAAGCAAATATAGGGATATGGGGGACTGTAAATGTATCGGGTTTTGATTGTGGAGGACGACATGGCCATCGCCTGGGCGATGCAGAAGCAGATTACGATGTGGGGCATGGAGGTTCGGTGCGCCCAGGATTTTCAGAATATTCTCGCGGAATTTACGGAGTTTGACCCGCAGCTTGTACTGCTGGACATTATGCTGCCGTTTTATGGGGGCTACCACTGGTGCAGTGAGATACGGAAGATTTCAAAGGTTCCCATCATCTTCATTTCCTCGGCCTCCGACAATATGAACATTGTGATGGCGATGAATATGGGAGGCGATGATTTTATTGCGAAGCCCTTTGACCTGAACGTGCTCATGGCAAAAATGCAGGCCATTCTGCGCCGGACGTATGATTTTGGCAGCGCGTCGGATACGCTGGAGCACCGCGGGGCCGTCCTGAACCTGGCGGATGCCAGTATGACGTACCGGGGAGAGCGGATCGACCTGACGAAAAATGATTACCGGATTTTGCAGTCGCTGCTGGAAAATAAAGGCAAGGTGGTCAGCAGGGATATGCTGATGCAAAAGCTCTGGGAGACCGACAGCTTCGTGGATGAAAATACGCTGACGGTAAATATGACCCGGCTTCGAAGAAAGCTGGCGGAGGCCGGGCTGACGGATTTTATCACCACCAAAAAGGGATTGGGCTACCTGATCGAGTAGCGGCAGAAAAGCAGGAGGGCGAAGGGAGGAAACGCTGTGTTCAAGGAATATCTGAAAATGCACCGGAAGGGAATTTTATTGTTTTGTGTGTACTGCGGCTTGTTCGCGCTGGTTTTCGGACTGTATCATCTTCCGGTGGCGGCGGTGGGATATGCGGCGGCGCTCTGCCTGTTTGTCCAGATCATTGTGACAGCGGTGGATTACGGAAGATTCTGCGGGAGACATAAGCGGCTTTTGCAGCTTCAAAATGAGATCACGGTGACGCTGGAGCATGCTCCGGCGCCGGAAAACCTGACAGAGCAGGATTACCAGGAGCTTTTGCAGCTCCTGTTTCAGCGCGGCAGAGAGCTTTCTGAGGAGAAGGAAGCAGGCTACCGTGAGATGGTGGAATACTATACGCTCTGGGTGCATCAGATCAAAACGCCCATTGCGGCGATGCGGCTGCTCCTGCAGGGCATGGAGGCTCCGGAGCGGCAGGCCCTGACGGAGGAGCTGCAGCGGGTGGAGCAGTATGTGGAGATGGTGCTCTGCTATCTGAGGATGGAGGGAAATTCCAGCGATTACGTGATCAAGGAATACGACCTGGATGAAATTTTGAAGCAGGCGGTTCGAAGACACGCCTCTGCCTTTATCGGCAAAAAAATCAGTTTGAATTATGAGCCGACGAAGGTCCGGGTGGTGACGGACGAAAAATGGCTGTTTTTTGTTCTGGATCAGATTTTGTCCAATGCATTGAAATACACCCATAAGGGAAGCATCACTATTTCAATGGAAAAGCCCAAAACGCTGTGTATCCGGGATACGGGAATCGGTATCGCGCCGGAGGATCTGCCGAGGATTTTTGAACGGGGCTATACGGGGCCGAACGGCCGGGAGGATAAGCGGGCCAGCGGAATCGGGCTGTATCTCTGCCGCCGTATCTGTGATGATCTGAATCACAGGATTTTTGTGACCTCTGTGCCGGGGGAGGGGACAGAGGTGCGTCTTGATCTTAAAAATGTGGAGCTTGAGATCGAGTAATATTACATTTACAAGGCTGTACAGCTTCATAACCTTGCAAAAATGTAAGGTTGATGTAAGCCAGAACAATGGCAGCGGATAACCTTCTCTGGTAGACTGTAGTCACAACAGCAGCGGCAGTGCCGTTTTCGGAAAAAGCTGTTTGGAGAAAACATGAATTGAGGAGGAATCAATATGGCAATTTTAGCCGTCAACAATCTGAAAAAAACCTACACCACACGTTTCGGCGGCAATCAGGTAAAGGCCCTGACAAATGTAACCTTTCAGGTGGAGGCCGGTGAATACGTGGCGATCATGGGAGAGTCAGGCTCCGGCAAGACGACGCTGCTGAATATCCTGGCGGCTCTCGACAAGCCCACCGGAGGTTCGGTGCTGCTGGAGGGAAAAGACCTGTCAGGAATCAAAGAAGCGGACAAGGCTGCATTTCGCCGGGACAATCTTGGCTTTGTATTTCAGGAATTTAATCTGCTGGATACCTTTACCTTACGGGATAATATTTATCTTCCTCTGGTTCTGGCCGGCGTATCGTACCGGGACATTGAAAAGCGCATCGTGCCGATTGCATCCAAGCTTGGCATTTCGGGACTTCTCGACAAATATCCGTATGAGGTTTCCGGGGGACAGAAGCAGAGAGCGGCGGTGGCCCGGGCTTTGATTACGAACCCGAAGCTCATTCTGGCGGATGAACCCACGGGAGCGCTGGATTCCAGGGCTACGGACGAATTGCTCCGGTTGTTCGGGGCGATCAACCAGGAGGGGCAGACGATCCTGATGGTAACGCATTCTGTGAAGGCGGCCAGCCATGCAAACCGCGTGCTGTTTATCAAGGACGGAGAGGTGTTTCACCAAATCTACCGCGGCACCAGCACGAATGAGCAGCTTTACCAGAAGGTATCCGATACCCTCACAATGCTTGCGACGGGTGGTGACAGGTCATGAGAGAAAAAAGGGGAAACATTTATTCCAGACTGGCCTTTACCGGCATTGTGAAAAATTACAGGACGTACGTGCCGTATCTGCTGACCTGTATTGGGATGGTCATGATGTGCTACATTCTTCATTTCCTGATGGAGAGCGAACAGGTGGCGGCCATGGAGGGCGGCGATACCCTGCAGGCGATGCTGTCCTTTGGAAACGGCGTATTTGCCGTCTTTGCAGTGATCTTCCTTTTTTATACCAATTCCTTTCTGATCCGCAACAGAAAGAAGGAGTTCGGCCTGTATAACATCCTGGGCATGGGAAAAAGGAATCTCGCAAGGATTTTGCTGTGGGAAAACGGCATCATTGCGGTGCTTTCACTGGTCGGCGGTATGCTCTGCGGAATCCTTTTTTCAAAGCTTGCGGAGCTTTTCATTGCCATTATCCTTCACGCGGAGATCAGCATGAAATTTTCAGTAGAGCTCCAGTCGATGACGGGTACGCTGAGGCTGTTTCTTGTGATCTTTCTGCTGATTCTGATGAATGCATTGTTCCAGGTGGGGAAAGCAAAGCCCATCGACCTTCTGCACAGCAGCGCGGTGGGAGAAAAACCTCCGAAGGCGAACTGGCTCCTGGCGATCGCGGGCTTCGGCCTGCTGGGAGCGGCGTATTATATCGCGGCCTCTATTCAGGATCCAATGAGTGCGTTTATGCTGTTCTTTGTTGCGGTGGCCATGGTGATCGTAGCCACGTATCTGATCTTCATTGCCGGGTCCGTGGTTTTGTGCAAGGTACTTCAGAAGAACAAAAAATATTATTACAGGCCGAATCATTTCGTCTCTGTGTCTTCTATGATGTACCGCATGAAGCGAAACGGCGCCGGGCTGGCGTCTATCTGCGTTCTGTCTACGATGGTGCTGGTGATGCTTTCTGCCGCGACATGCCTGTACTTCGGAAATGAGGCAAGACTTACGGGGCGCTATCCCAGACAGATCGAGCTCAGCACATACAGCTTTGACAAGAGCTATCTTCAGCAGATTGATGAGGCTGTGGATACGGTGCTGGAAAGCAGCGGCCTGGAGCGGGAAAATGTACTGGAATACCGCTATCTGAGTATCGGCGGTTATTTTGACAACGATCAGGTGATACTGGATGAGGAAAAGCTGGTAAAAGATTTCAGCATCATGGACGCCGCGAAGGTGCAGGATATTTATTTTATACCGGTGGATGATTACAACAGGATCATGGGAGCAGAGGAAGCTCTGGGAGAAAATGAAGTCCTCTTGTACGCTCCGAGAACTGGCTCTTACGAATACGATACAATTACGCTGGAGGGCTGCGAGACCTGGAAAATAAAAAAGCGGGTGGATGATTTCGTAGAAACCGGAGAGGCTACGGCAACCATTTTTAATTCCATCTATCTTTTCGTGCCGGATGAGGCCTTCCTTGAGCAGGTTTATACCGTCCAGAAGGAGATATACGGAAGGAATGCTTCTTCCCTGGTCCGGTACTACGGTTTTGATATCCCGGCGGGGGATGAGACACAGATGCAGGCTGCGGAAAAGATCAGCCATGCCGTGGATGAGCTGATGACGGCGGATGAGAGCTTTCCCTTTACGCTCCGAAGCTGCCGGGCTGCTGAAAAGGCCGATTTCCTGGCGCTGTACGGTGGATTGTTTGTGCTGGGGGTCCTGCTGGCCGCTGTGTTTCTGGCCGCTACGGTTCTGATTATGTATTATAAGCAGATCACGGAGGGGCTGGAGGACCAGTCCAGATTTGATATTATGCAGAAGGTGGGGATGACGGACCGGGAGATCCGCAGCAGCATCCATTCCCAGATGCTTACCGTATTTTTGCTGCCTCTGCTGCTGGCGGGGCTGCACACGGTATTCGCCTTCCCCATCGTGAGAAAGCTGCTGATGCTGTTCGGCATTATGAATTCCAGGGTACTGCTTTTTACCAATATCGGCTGCTTCCTGGTGTTTACCCTGTTTTACACGGCGGTTTATTTCATTACCTCCCGGTCTTACTACAAGATCGTCCGGGGAGCCAGAAAATAAAATTTCACGAAGCTTTTTGACACTCCTGCAGCGCATTCGCATAGGATAATATGAAGGATATGCGGATGGAGGTCCGGCGATGGCGAGAGTAGTTCTGGATGCCGGTCACGGCGGCCCCGAGCCGGGAGCCGTATACGAAGGAAGACAGGAAAAGGACGACAACCTGCGGCTTGCGCTGGCGGTGGGGGAAATTCTTCAGAATAACGGAGTAGACGTCGCATACACAAGAACGGAGGACGTGTACGATACACCCCTTGAGAAGGCGCGGATTGCGAACCGGGAGGGCGGAGATTTCCTGATCTCCTTTCACAGAAACTCAAGCCCGGAGGCAAATCAGTATTCCGGCGTGGAATCGCTGGTATTTGACCGGTCGGGGGAAAAGGTACAGCTTGCGGAGAACATCAATGAGGAGCTGGAGCAGGTGGGGTTCCGCAACCTGGGAGTGAAGGAACGGCCGGGGCTGGTGATTCTGAGAAGGTCTCAGATGCCGGCGGTGCTGGTGGAGACCGGCTTTCTGAATACGGAAGCAGATAACGAGCTTTTTGATGAACGTTTTGATGAAATCGCTCTGGCCATTGCCAACGGTGTGCTGCAGACTCTGGGACAGAACCAGGTGCAGGCACAGGAACGGTATTACCGTGTGCAGACCGGGGCCTTCCAGCGAAGAGAATACGCCGAGGATCTTTTGTACCAGTTATTGGGACAGAATTTCCCGGCGTATATTTTGCGTGAAGACAATTATTATAAAGTACAGGTAGGAGCCTTCCGCCAGCTTGACAATGCAGTGAGGATGGAAGAGGCGCTCCGCAGGCAGGGATATTCTACCTTTATTACGACGTAAATGCTCTGCGATACAGCATGGATGACTGAACTGCTGCAATTTTTTCTTTCGTTTTGTGCAAAACAGTGGTAAACTGTATGCATATGTCCATGAATGCCCGGAAAACAGTGCCGGCGGAACGGACAGGAAGGTTATCGGAGGATAAAGCGTCAGGATGAATACGGAAAGACTGGAAAAAATAGCCGCGCCGCTTCTGGCCTGGTTCGCTGATAACGCCCGGGTGCTTCCCTGGCGGGAACGGCCGCTGCCCTACTATGTGTGGGTGTCGGAGATCATGCTGCAGCAGACCAGGGTGGAAGCGGTGAAGCCCTTTTTTGCACGGTTCACAACGGCCCTGCCGGATGTGGCTGCGCTGGCAGAATGCCCGGAGGAGAAGCTTTTGAAGCTCTGGGAGGGGCTGGGATATTACAACAGAGTGAGGAATATGCAGAAGGCCGCGCAGATCGTGATGGAGAAGTACGGCGGACGGCTGCCGGATACGTACGAGGAGCTGCTTTCCCTTCCCGGGATCGGCAGCTATACGGCGGGGGCCATCGCTTCCATTGCGTATGGACAGGCCGTGCCGGCGGTGGACGGAAATGTACTCCGGGTGGTGAGCCGGATCAGCGGGAATACCGAAGATATTATGAAGCAGTCCGTCAAAAAGCAGGTGGAGGACTGCCTGCGGCCTCTGATGCCGAAGGAACAGCCGGGGGTCTTCAATCAGGCTTTGATGGAGCTTGGCGCGACGGTATGCCTGCCGAACGGCGCGCCGGCGTGTGAAGCGTGTCCGGTGAGCTTTGCCTGCTTTGCCCGGGAGAAAGGCTGTCAGACGGAGCTTCCGGTCCGGGCGGCGAAGAAGGCGCGGCGGCTGGAAAAAAGAACCGTGCTGGTGATCCGGGACAGCGAGCATGCGCTGATTCGCAGGAGGCCGAAGCGGGGACTTCTGGCCGGACTGTACGAGCTGCCGAATCTCGAGGGGCACCTGGATCAGGAGGAGGCGCTGGATTACGTGCGGGCCTGCGGTTTTTCCCCGATCCGTGTGACGCCGCTGCCTCCGGCAAAGCATATTTTCAGCCATATCGAATGGCAGATGACAGGGTATATGGTATTGGTGGAGGATGCGGAGGGTCTGCCGGGGCAGAGTGGGACTGCGCTTTTTATCGAGCCCTGGAGGACACAGCAGGAATATCCGATTCCTGCGGCATTTGCGGCGTACGCAGAATATTTGAGTATCAGGCTGGGACAGGAAAAATACAAAGAGACGTGAGGTTAAACAGAATGAAGATTTTATCAGTAGCGATTCCGTGCTACAATTCAGAAAGCTATATGGAAAACTGCATCAAGTCAATTTTGCCGGTGGGGGAGGATGTTGAGATCCTGATTGTGGACGACGGCTCCCAGAAGGACCGCACGCCGCAGATTGCGGACAGCTATGCGGCAAAGTATCCCGGTATGGTAAAGGCGGTTCATCAGGAGAACGGCGGCCACGGCGAAGCGGTCAATACGGGGCTGCGAAATGCCACCGGCCTCTATTATAAGGTGGTGGACAGCGACGACTGGGTGAATACCAAGGGGCTGGCGAAGATCGTACAGCACATGAAGGCTCTGGAAAAAGAGGGCGGTGTCGATATGCTGCTGGCAAATTTTGTCTATGACAAGGCCGGAGCAAAGCACAAAAAGCTGATGCGGTTCACAAATGTGTTCCCCCGGGATGAGATTTTTGAGTGGGATGCGATGCGCCACATGCGCCAGACGCAGTACATTCTGATGCACAACATTTTTTACCGCACCCAGATGCTGCGGGACTGCGGCATGGAGCTTCCGAAGCACACGTTTTATGTGGACAATATTTTTGCATTCCAGCCGCTGCCCTATGTGAAGCGCCTGTACTATATGGATGTGAATCTCTACCATTACTTTATCGGCAGAGAGGATCAGTCTGTCAACGAAAAGGTCATGATCGGCCGCATTGACCAGCAGATCAAGGTGAATAAGATCATGATTGACGTTATGGCTTCTGAGGATTTTTCGGACAAGAGCAGCAGGCTCAGAAAATATATGATCATTTATCTGACGAAGATTATGACGGTGACCTCCATTATGCTGATTCTTTCCGGCACGCAGGAGGCTCTGGATAAGAAAAAGGACGTCTGGGAGTATCTGCGGGAGAAGGACGCGGCACTGTACAAGACGATCCGGGGCAGCCTTTTCGGGGTGGCGATGAACCTGCCGGGATCAGTGGGAAGAAAATGCTCCATCGCAGGATATAAGGCTGCGCAGAAATTCGTGGGCTTCAATTAATTCTGCGGTGCAGAGTTTATCATGCAGGTGGTTTTGAGATACTGGAAAAAGCTGTCCGTCATCGGAGGATGACGGGCAGCTTTTCTTCGCGAAGGGTAAAGGTGACGTGCCGGTAAAAGCCCGGGATCTCTCCGTCGGTATGCAGACACGTTTTTTCCGGGATCCGAATATCTGCCTTTTGGCAGCGGATAATATGGACGCCCGTATGACCCACGTGCTTTCCGAAAAGGGCCCGGGGCAGCAGCAGGAGCGCCTGAAGCCGGGATATGCCGTTTGCCACCAGAAGATCCAGATGGTCGTCCCCCGGCAGCGCCTCCGGGCAGAACATGAAGCCGCCGCCCTCATAGCGCAGATTCATGGCGGCCGCAAAATACGCTCTTTCGTAGATATGGGATTCTTTGCCGTCAATGGTAATCTGCATCGTTTGGCGCTTCATCGTGAAAAGCTGCCACAGCGCGGTGAACAGATAGATGAGCTTCCCGGAGTGAAAACGGTTCAGCAGGTTTTTCAGCCTGGAGTGCAAAACGGAATTGCACACCGCGGCGTCGAAGCCGATCCCGGAGCTGACCGCGTAGGAAAATCCGGGTGTTCCGGCCTTTTCGGATGCTGCGTTTGATCCAGGTGCTCCAGCCTTTTCGGATGCTGCGTTTGCTCCAGGGATTTCAGCCTTTTTGGATGCTGCGCCGGGGCAGAGGGTAAGCCCGACGTTGATTTCTGTGACTTTTTTTGGATGCAGGATGGCCTGCAGTGCCTCCAGGGGATCCCTGGCAAGCCCCAGCCCACGGACAAAATCGTTGCCGGAGCCGGTGGGAATGCAGCCAAGCGTGATATGTTCAAAGGAGGTCAGGCCGTTGATAATTTCATTTATTGTGCCGTCGCCTCCTACAGCTATAACTGTAACGGGATATTTCAAAGAAGAAAGTCCTTGTGCTAATTTTTTCGCTTCCTCCGTTCCAGACAGAAGAAATGAGCGATAAGATACGCCGAGCTGCTCTAGCTCGGTTTTTATTTTTTCCCATACAAGAATTCCTTTTCCAGAACCGGAAGCAGGATTGACAATGAAATAGTACATGGAAATCCTCCATTTATTTTCCTTTCTGCAAAGCAGAGGGCAAGACAGATATGCACGAATATCTGACTTACTGCTATTTTAACAGTTTTTTCTGATTTAGACAATATACTCTATAGAACTACTTTTCAAGATTTCTTTCTTCCATGATTCTGAAATTGTACGTTTGAGATGAGATGTACAATATGCATAAAAAATAAGGATGAAAAATGTAAAAAAATGTGAAAAATACAAAATATTATTGACATATACAAACTTTACAGATATGATATTAACATCACTGGAAAAAATAAAAGGAGGAAATAGATGAAACGGGAGGATGTTATATCGTGGATGAATTCAAATGAACAAGAATTGGTGGAGCTTTTAGCTCAGATGGTAAAAGCGAAGCCTATCAACGGAGCATTATCTGATGAGGACGATGAGAGAAAAGTCCAGAAAATTGTCTGGGATTATTTGACGGATATCGGATTGAAGCCGGAGGAGAACCCGGTGGATTTGTCGGAACTGGAAGCGTATAGAGGATTGCCCGGTTATATTCCGGGACATACTGATGAGATAGATTTCAGGGGAAGAAATAATGTTTTTACAAAGATTTCGGGAACAGGAGAGGGAAGAAATTTGATGCTGGTGGGCCATGCAGATGTGGTGCCGGTGGCAGATCCTGAGAAATGGATATATCCTCCTTTTGAAGCCCGGATAGCAGATGATTATATCTGGGGGCGCGGGACGGTGGATATGCTGGCCGGGATTGCGGGGATGCTGTTTACGTTGAAAGCATTAAGAGAAAATCATGTGAAGCTAAAAGGAGATTTGTGGTTTGGAAGTATCGTTGGGGAAGAGACAGGCGGTACGGGAATGCTGGCTTTTTCAGAATATCTGAGAAAAGCAGGAGCCAGGATTGACGCGGCTATTATGGGAGAACCTACTGATTTACAGCTCAGCCTTTTATGTAGGGGAATTATATGGGTAGATGTAGAAGTAGAGGGAAAAACAGGGCATTTGGAGGTAACGCAGCCTCACTGGTCCCAGGGCGGTGTCGTGAGTGCCATAGACAAGGCATTGTATCTGCACAGAGCTGTTATGGAGCTGTGTGCAGAGTGGGAAAAAAGACCGGATAAGAATCACAAACTTCTCAATCTGCCCTGCCAGATTAAGTTGTCAAAGATTTCTGGCGGTCATCACCATTCCAGTTATCCAGATAAATGTGTTCTGAGCTACAACATACAGGTGTTGCCCCAGGAGACAGATGAGAATGGGTTGGGTACTTCGGTCAGAAAGGAATTTGAGGAATATATTGCAGGGATCGCCGGATGCGATCCATGGATGAAAAGCCATCCGCCAAAAGTAAAGTGGCTTCTGGAAGCAAATTGTGGAGAGGTGCCGGAGGATCATCCATTTGTAGGTGCTTTTATGGATTCGGCAAGAAAAGTTGTTCCGGATATGATAATTACCGGTTCGGAATTCCATACGGATAATGAGTGGCCGGAAAAGCTGGCGGGGATTCCAACGGTTAATTTTGGGCCGGGAAATCCGGCGCTGGCACATAATGACAATGAAAAATGCAGTCTGCGGCAATTGCAGGACTATGCAAAGGTTATTGCATATCAGTGTATGGACTGGTGTGGCGTAGAGTAGATTCTTCAAATATGAGAAAGGAAGGAAATAGGAGGAATGATGGTTTATACAAGAGCAGGAGATATTGTTTATGGCAGTGTGAAACAACCGGAAAAACTTGTGGGAAAACGTATGCCTCAGATACCGGAACGGATATATGAAAACAGGCTGGTACATATTACGGAAAAAATGCGGAAAAGAGATTTGGATTTCCTTCTGATCTATGCGGATAGAGAACATTTTGCTAATTTTGAATATGTATGCGGTTTTGAACCCAGATATGAGGAAGCGGTACTTTTGATCAAGAATGATGGGGATTGTTCTGCAATTCTGGGAAATGAATGTTATCCGCTTCATGTGTTGTCGAAAATTAGGGTTAAGCCGTATTTATATCAGGTATTCTCGCTTCCGAACCAGCCGTGGGAAAAGGAAACGGATTTGGCAGAGATACTTGCTCGGGTGGGAGTCCGGCCAGGCAGCGCAGTGGGAATTGTTGGGTGGAAACTGTTCCCAGGAGACAGAAGAGGGAGGGATTATCTGGATATTCCCTATTACATTGTAAGGATTCTGCAAAAGGTTTGCGGTGGGGAAGAAGGAATAATAGATGCCAATGATTTGTTTATCTCCCCCCAGGATGGACTGCGTACGGAGAATGAGGCGGAGCAGATAGCGGCTTTCGAATATGCCTCTTCGGTGGCTTCCAATCAGGTGATGGAATGCATGGAGCATATGAGAGACGGAGTTAGTGAAATGGAAATGTCCGCTTACCTGAATCACCAAGGAATGCCGATGACAAGCCATCCAGTAATGGTTTCTGGTGAGAATGCTGTGTTTAGTCTGAGTAACTCCAGCTCCAGGATCCTGCAAAAGGGTAAGCCAGTGTTTGTCGGTATGAGTCTCAGGGGAGGTCTGACTTGCCGGGCAGGTTATCTGGTTAACAATACGGAGGAACTTTCACCGGAAGTCAGAGATTACATAGAAAGAATTGTGAAACCGTACTATGCACTGGCAGTTACATGGCTGGAGAATATCGGGATAGGGGTGTCCGGGGGTGAAATCTATGAGATGGTAGAAAAATGCTTTCCTCGGAAGCAATTTGGATGGGAACTGAATCCGGGACATTTGACAGGAAATGAAGAGTGGTTATCCTCACCAATTTATCAGGATTCATCTGTTTTGCTCCGTAGCGGTATGATTATACAGCAGGATATTATTCCGGCCAACAGCAGTCCGTATTTTACCACGAATATTGAAGATGGAATTTTGCTGGCGGATGAGGTGCTCAGAAATGAAATACAGGAAAAATATCCGGACATGTGGGAAAGAATGTGTCACCGTCGGGAGTATATGCGGACAGAACTGGGAATTGTGATGAAGCCGGAGGTTCTTCCGATGTCGAATTCTCTGGGAGTTTTAAGACCATATTTTATGAATCATAGGGATGGAATGAAAAAGAGGGTGTAATTCTTAAATTGCCTCAGACAACAGGAAAAAAGGAGGGGTGAGTAGTGCAATTGCCCTGGTGTCGTATCAGGGCTGTCCGGAGGCACGAAGAGATTTTATACAAAAGGAAAATATTAGATACGTAAGGAGGAAAGAAAATGAGTAAGAGAATTAAAGCGTTATGTGCAATAGGGATTACGGCAGCATTATTGGCAGGATTTTCTGTACAGGCAAAGGAGGATACGCTGACTATTGCGTTTTCCCAGACAGACAGCGTAGGCGGGTTCAAAAATGCAGAGACCCAGAGTATCCGGGAGGCCATCACTGCGGAGGGCTGGGAATTTCTTTTTGCAGATGCACAGGCCTCCACGGAAAAGCAGGTTTCTGATATTGAAGATCTGATTTCTCAGAAGCCGGATTATCTTGTGATTGCTCCCAGAGAGGCAGAAGGGCTGGCGACATCTCTTCAGGCTGCCAAGGAAGCGGGAATACCGGTTATTTTGGTGGATCGTCTGGCGAATGGCGAAGCCGGCGTGGATTACGTGACCTGTCTGCAGTCTGACTGTGTATGGGAAGGAGAGGCAGCGGCTGAGTGGCTGGTAGAGGCAACGGATGGCAAGGCAAATATTGTAATTCTGGAAGGAACGCCGGGCGCGACCTCCGGAATAGACAGAAGAGAGGGTTTTTACGATGTGATTGAGGAATATCCGGATATGCAGGTAATTGCTTCTCAGACAGCAAATTTTATGAGAGCGGAAGCTCAGACAGTATTTGAGAACATTCTGCAGGCGCATGGCGACGAGATCACGGCGGTTTATGCGGATAATGATGACATGACAATGGGAGCAATTCAGGCGGCAAAGGCGGCGGGCTATGTCCCCGGCGAAGATATTATCTTTCTGGGCATAGACGGAACAAAGGAAGCCGTTGAAGCAATCCAGAGCGGAGAAATCGGATGTATCGTAGAGTGTAGCGCAAGGTTTGGCCCGGGAGTTGTAGACGCAATCAAGAGACTTGAGTCTGGAGAGACACTTCCGACAGAGATTCAAAGTGATGATATTGTATTTACTATTGATAATATCGAAGAGGCGCTGGAGCGTTCCTATTAAACAGAAGCAGTAAAAGAATGGGGAGCCGCGTGATTATTCGCCGGCTTCCCGAGCTTAGGTGTGTATTTAATATTTTGGGTGATATCAGAGATTGGAGCGCTTACATGTAATAATCACGGCGGCCCCATGAAACAGAAAGAGGATGGTACAGGAATGGGAGTATTATTAAAAATAGAAGGTTTGTCGAAATCTTTTCCTGGTGTAAAAGCTTTGTCAAATGTATCAATGGAGATTTGCGAAGGGGAAGTGCGGGCCCTTATGGGAGAAAATGGGGCGGGAAAGTCTACTCTGATAAAGATTCTAACCGGGATTTATCAAAGAGAAGAAGGACGGATTTTCTTTGCTGGTAATGAAATTCATCCACAGAATGCAACGGATGTACAGAGGCTTGGCATTAGTACGATCTATCAGGAAATCAATTTAATACCATATCTGTCAGTGGCGGAAAATATCTTTATCGGTAGAGAGCCGATGAAAAAGGGCCGGATAGATTGGAAAAAAATGTATGAGGAAGCCCGGTCAGCCATGCAGGATCTGGGCGTTGAGGTAGATGTGTCTCAAAAGATCAATCGGCTTAGCACGGCGCTTCAGCAGATGGTAGCCATTGCCAGAGCGCTTCAGATGGAGGCCAGACTGTTTATTATGGATGAAGCCACCTCTTCTCTGGATACGCAGGAGGTGGAACGGCTGTTTGAAGTAGTGCGGGATTTGAAACGGCGTGGAATTGCAGTTATATTTGTGAGCCACCGGATGGAGGAAATCTTTAAAATCTGTGATTCAGTGACAGTGCTGAAAGACGGAGAACTGGTGGGAACGTATCCTATGGCTGAAATCGACAATCACTTTCTGATTTCCAGAATGATTGGCAGAGACGCATTAGGAATCGTTTCGCAGAGAAGAAAATATAAGAATAACTGGGACAGCAGAGAGACTGTCCTGGAGATTAGAAATATAAAAAAGAAATCAAAGTTGAATGGTGTGAATCTAAAAGTAAAACGAGGAGAAATTTTAGGGCTTGCCGGACTTTTGGGCTCAGGAAGGACAGAGCTGGCGAAGATTATATTTGGTGAAGATCCTCATTATGAGGGACAGATATTTATAAATGGAGAAGAAATCCATAACGGAAATATACGAAAGTCAATTGAGAGAGGTGTGGTTTACTGCCCGGAAGACAGAAAAGCGGAAGGGGTATTCTTGACAATGTCAGTGGGAGACAACCTGACAATTTCTGTTCTGCGTTCTCTTACAAAACTGGGGTATATTGATAAGAAGAGAAAGCTGGAGTTGATCGACAGGTATATCAAAGAAATGAGTATAAAAACGCCGTCCCGGGCAACGCAGATCCGTTCTTTGAGCGGTGGGAATCAGCAGAAAGCAATTCTTTCCAGGTGGCTGATGCTGATGCCGAAGCTGATTATTCTGGATGAACCCACCCGGGGAATTGATGTGGGGGCAAAGGCAGAAATAGAAAAAACGATTCAGCAGTTAGCAGATCAGGGGATTAGTGTAATTTATATTTCATCAGAGATCGAAGAATTAGTAAGAGGATGTGATCGGATAGCCATACTGCGGGAAGGTACTGTTTTTGGAGAAATTTCAGGACAGGATATTTCGACGGAAGCAGTTCTCAAATTAATTGCAGGCCAGAAGCTTCATGAAGAAAGGAATTAGGATGGGAACTTTAACATTAAAAAAAGGCGATAAAGAAGAATTTCGCAGTTGGGCGAGAAAATATGGGGCAATCGGTGTATTTCTGTTGCTTTGTGTTATAAATATGATTTTTACCAGAAACTTTTTGAAAATCTCAACGGTGTGGAATGTAATTATGCAGATGGCCCCGACAATGTATATTGCAGTGGGCATGACTTTTGTGATCGGAACAGCTGGTATTGATCTTTCGGTAGGTTCAATTTTGGCGTTTACATCTATTACACTGGCATCGCTGCTGGCTCATGGATGGTCGCTTCTGCCTGCGATTTTGGTTACGCTGGTAATCGGTGCGGCGATCGGCTGTTTTAACGGATTCATGGTCAATAAAATGAGAATAGAGCCCATTATCCTTACCATTGTAATGCAGATGGTGCTGCGGGGCTGTGCAATCTTTGTGAGCAATGGTAAAAGTATCCCTATCGCGAGTCAGTTCCTGAAAGACATAGGTCTATACCGTTTTCCGGGAAAGGTGCCGGTGCAGATTATTTTTGTAGTCCTTGTTATGGTTGTGGGATATTTCCTGGCGCAGAAAATGAGCCTGGGCTCCTATGTGGAGGCCATCGGCGTGAATGCGAAGGCGGCGAAACTGACGGGGGTTAGATTTTCGGCAGTGATTATTTTGGTCTACATGCTGTCCGGCCTGCTGGCATCTATGGCCGGAGTCCTTGAAGTGGCCAGAAGTGGAGCCGTAGACCCTAGTATTATCGGAGATATGTATGAGGTGGATGCTATCGCAGCAGTGGCTATCGGAGGAACTTCACTGAATGGCGGTAAGCCGAATATTATCGGAACTATGTTTGGCGTTATCATTATGATTCTTATAAAAATGATGATTAATATGAATGACATTCCGTATGAGCTGTCAAACGTGGTGAAAGCGTTTATTATTCTGTTCTCTTTGTATATCCAGAGAGAACGTAAGTCCTAATATGGAAAACGGACTCATGTATGGGAGGGCAAGGATAAACAAAATGAAAAGTATAAAAGCAAAACAAATAATTTCGGAATATAGTAGCTGGCTGGCGCTGCTGGCATTAATCCTGGTGTCTGCTGGTATGAATCGGGGAGATTTTCTGTCATTTACTAATATAAGTAATCTGCTAAGGCAGATCAGTATGTTAGGTATTTCTGCAATCGGGGTTAACTTTATAGTTATTGCAGGATGTAAGGATTTGTCTGTGGGTGGCATGGCTGCAGTGTGCAGTATGATTGCCGCTCATCTGTCCGGCTTTGGCCTTCCGGTGGTACTATTCGGAGGCCTTCTGGCAGCGTTTGCCATGGGATGTTTAAATGGTGTTCTGGTGGCGAAGCTGAAAATAATGCCGTTTATTGCAACACTAGGAACGATGATTGCGTATAAAGGTATTGCGCTGCTGCTAAATGACAGTAAATCCCTGGCGGCTCAGGATGGTGATGGTCCCTTTGGCTTTTTGGGAAAAGGTATTGTTCTGGGAATACCGTTTCCGGTGATTGTTTTTGCGTTGATTGCAGTGTGCGGTATTCTTGTATCAAAGCATACGCGATATGGACGGGCTGTATATGCCATTGGAGGCAATGAAGAATCTGCTGTTATGATGGGAATCCCTGTGGAACGGATAAAAATGATTTTATATATTGTCAGTGGACTTTTGTCAGGGCTTGGTGGTATAATGATTGCATCAAGATTAAATGCAGGAATTCCCACTACTGGAGATAGTTGGGATATGTATACGATAGCGGCAGTCGTGATGGGCGGAACTATGATCCGGGGCGGCGAAGGCAAAATAAGCGGAGCGGTTGCAGGTGTGCTGATCTGGGGTGTAATCCAGAATATGATTAATATGATGGGAGATGTCAGCAGTTACTGGCAGCAGATCATCATGGGCCTGATTTTGCTGGCGGCAGTTATCATACAGAATACAGTTGAGAGCAAGTAAAGGCTGTACTGCATGGGCAGGGTGAAAGGGTTATGTACAATGTAAAGGCCGTGAAACAAAATTCAGATCTTATGCATCAGTATAATTTGAAACTACTTTATCGGCTGATTAAAAGTGAAAAGGTAACAACAAAGGCGGAATTACAGAGGATGACTCAATTGAGCCCCACCAGTATCGGGAGACTCACAGGGGAACTTATTGAGGGTGGATTTGTATCGGAAGCAGGGATGGGCAGCAGCTTGGGACTTGGCAGAAAGGCGACTCTGATACAAATAAATGAAAATCGGCTTCTGGCAGTAGGAGTCAGTATTGATAAGGGCATTATACGTACTGGTATTGTAAATATTATGGGCGAGCTGCTTTTTCAGCAGGAAAAGCTAATCAACAGCTCCGTCCAGCAGGAGGAACTGCTGGCTATCGTAACTGAATTGCTTCAAAGTACTTTGAAGCAGTGCCGGGAAGTATATGATGTTGACGCAATAGGAGTGGGAATCAGTGTTCCGGGCCCCGTGGTGTGGCCGGATGGAATCATGCAGTATTCCCCCCAGTTTCGGTGGGGACACTTTGATATTCGCCGGAAACTGCAGGAGAATTTGGGGCGCAGTGATGTTTTGGTGGAAAATAATGTAAAAGCGATGGCTGTGGCTGAGCACTTGTTCGGTGATATGAAGGAAAATCCGGATTTTATTGTTATGAATGTGGGAAGTGGTATCGGTGCGGCGGTGATTTCTAAAGGGAAGCTTTCACGGGGAGCAAAAAACTTTCTGGGGGAAATTGGACATACCATCGTAGATGTAAACGGTCCGGTTTGTGATTGCGGACGAAGAGGCTGCTTTCAGACGTATGTGAGCATGGATTATGTGGAAAAGCATTTTGACCTTCCGTTTTACGAAGTGATCAAAAGAAGCCGGGACGGAGATGCGGCTGTCAATAAATTCCTGCAGGTGATTATTGAGCGTTTTGCCATTATGACGGCTAATTTAGTGAATTATTACGACATTAAGAGTGTTGTTTACGAAGGGAAAATGCAGAGGGAATGGCCGGAGATGGTGGATATGATCAAGAACCGGGCGACATCGCTTTTGTGGCATGATCTGCAGGCGGATCTGGATGTAGTGGCGGCGGATATTAAGAGTGAGATGATTTCAGCCGCAGCGGTAGTTTTTAATGAATTTTGGTCTACTGATCGGATGGAGTGAGATGTTTTATACATAATCAGGGAGAATGCTCAGTTCCATGATGGGCGGTGTCTGGTCAGGAAATATATGGATTGTTTGTTTGGAATCCTTCCGGCGGAGGTGAGGCAGGCTGCAGTTTGCCTCACCTCCGCCGGAATAGTTTGAGGATAAAAAGAATTTCGATAGAAATGTGCCGTGCTTCTCAGGGAAAGACACGAATATGTTGTCATTTTCCAACAGTTGTGTTATGATGGGAAAAGTTACTAAACCGCGGGATTCTGCGGCACAGGAGGAGAAAGATGGAACAGGAAAAAGAGACAGTATCAAAGAATTTTATTGAGCAGATCATTGAGAAGGACCTTGCGGAGGGACACTGCGATACGGTGCATACACGTTTTCCGCCGGAGCCCAACGGTTATCTGCATATCGGACATGCCAAATCCATTCTTCTGAACTACGGACTGGCAAAGAAATACAATGGAAAATTCAATTTCCGTTTTGACGATACGAATCCGACAAAGGAGAAGACTGAGTTTGTGGAGTCTATCATTGCGGACGTAAAATGGCTTGGAGCTGACTGGGAGGACCGGCTGTTTTTTGCCTCGGATTATTTTGACCAGATGTACGAGGCGGCGGTGAAGCTGATCAAGAAGGGCAAGGCGTATGTTTGCGACCTGTCGGCTGAGGAGATCCGGGAGTACCGCGGTACGCTGACAGAGCCGGGCAAGGAGAGCCCGTACCGGAACCGCAGCGTGGAGGAGAACCTCGAGCTGTTTGAGAACATGAAAAACGGTATGTATGAGGACGGCTCCAAGGTGCTTCGGGCAAAGATCGACATGGCTTCCCCGAACATCAACATGCGTGACCCAGTGATCTACCGCGTTGCCAGAATGAACCATCACAATACGGGGGATAAATGGTGCATTTATCCGATGTATGACTTTGCTCATCCCATTGAGGACGCCATCGAGGGTATCACCCACTCCATCTGTACGCTGGAGTTTGAGGATCACCGCCCGCTGTACGACTGGGTGGTAAAGGAGCTGGAGTACGAGATGCCGCCGAAGCAGATCGAGTTCGCAAAGCTGTATCTGACAAATGTAGTTACCGGAAAGCGCTATATCAAGCGCCTTGTAGAGGAAGGCATCGTGGACGGCTGGGATGACCCGCGGCTTGTGTCCATCGCTGCGCTGCGCCGCCGCGGCTTCACGCCGGAGTCGATTCAGAAATTTGTGGATCTCTGCGGTATCAGCAAGAGCAACAGCTCTGTGGACTACGCGATGCTGGAGTACTGCATCCGGGAGGACCTGAAGCTGAAGCGGCCCCGGATGATGGCGGTGCTGGATCCGGTCAAGCTGGTTATTGATAATTATCCCGAGGACGAGATCGAGTATCTCGACGTGGAGATGAACCTGGAGAACCCGGAGCTGGGCATGAGAAAGGTTCCCTTCGGAAGAGAGCTTTACATCGACCGGGAGGATTTCATGGAGAATCCGCCGAAGAAGTATTTCCGCCTGTTCCCGGGCAATGAGGTACGCCTGATGGGGGCTTACTTTGTGAAATGCGTCGGCTTTGAGAAGGACGAGAACGGAAATGTGACAGAGATTCACTGTACGTATGATCCTGAGACAAAATGCGGCAGCGGCTTTACGGGACGTAAGGTCAAGGGCACGATCCACTGGGTAGCGGCGAAGACGGCTGTCAAAGCAGAGGTGCGCCTGTATGAGAATATCATCGACGAGTCGAAGGGCGTTTACAATGAGGACGGCTCTCTGAATCTGAACCCGAATTCTCTGACGGTGCTGAAGGACTGCCTGCTGGAGCCGGGGCTTGCAAAGGCACAGCCCTATGACAGCTTCCAGTTCGTGCGCCAGGGCTTCTTCTGCGTGGACGCGAAGGATTCAAGGCCGGATGCTCTGGTGTTCAACCGCATTGTATCACTGAAGAGCTCCTTTAAGCTTCCGAAGCCGGAGTAAGCCCAAAGGAACCAAATACAAGGCTGGATTTTAGCCCGGAGTAATTCATGAACGATTTGACGATCAATCTGGATGTTCATTCATCCGTACCGCTCTATGAGCAGATTTACAAGTATATAAAGAAAGAAATTCAAAGTGGAGGGCTGCCTTTCGGGGAAAGGCTGCCCTCTACGAGAAAACTGGCAAAATATCTGCAGGTCAGCCGGACTACCGTGGACATGGCTTATGAGCAGCTTGTCTCAGAGGGCTATATCGAGGCAAAGCCCTATAAGGGCTATTTTATCTGCGAACTGGAGGGGCTGTATCACCTTGAGCCGGAGTCTGCGCCGGAAAAGCCGGAAAAAGCAGCGGTATCGGAAACGTACCGCTATGATTTTTCGCCGAATGGCGTCGATCTGAACAGCTTTCCCCAGAATGCGTGGAGAAAGCTGTCAAAGGGGATTCTGCTGGAGGAGAACAGGCTGTTGTTTCAGCTCGGGGATCCCCAGGGGGAATACGAGCTGCGGGGAACCATCGCGCAGTACCTGCATCAGGCCAGAGGCGTGGAGGCTGCCCCGGAGCAGATTATCATAGGAGCAGGAAATGATTTCTTGCTTCTTTTGCTCTGCAGCATGTTCGGAACAGGTCAGCGGATTGCCATGGAAAGTCCCACCTACAAAAAGGCGTATGATTTGTTCCGCAATCTCTCCAACGAGGTTCGGATTGTGGAGATGGATGAGTCCGGCATGAGGATCGACCAGCTGGCGGATACGGATGCGCAGATCGCTTACGTCATGCCCTCCCATCAGTATCCTCTGGGGACGGTCATGCCGGTAAAGCGGCGGATGCAGCTTCTGGAATGGGCCGGCACAGCCCCGGGGCGCTATATCATTGAGGATGATTACGACAGTGAATTCCGCTATAAAGGGAAACCGATCCCGGCCCTGCAGGGATATGACAGACATGACAGGGTCATCTATATCGGGACCTTTTCAAAGTCCATTGCCCCGGCGATCCGCGTAAGCTATATGGTGCTTCCGAAACAGCTTATGGAGCTGTACCGGCGGCGGGGAAGAACGATTTCCTGCACGGTATCCAGGGTGGATCAGATGCTGATAGCAGCATTTTTGAATGAAGGGTATTATGAACGCCATCTCAATAAGATGAGGGCCGTCTACAAAGGCCGCCATGACGTACTTCTGGAGGAGCTTCGGGCGTTTCGGAGAGTTTGCCGCATCAGCGGAGAAAATGCGGGAGTACACATCCTTCTGACATTTACCAACGGCATGAAGGAGGCCGAGGCAGTTTCCAGAGCAGCAGAACGCGGCGTAAAGGTGTATGGGCTTTCATGGTATTTTGTCGGTGAGGCGAAGCTTCCGGCGGAAGAAACGGTGATTCTGGGCTATGCGAATCTTCAGGAAGAGGAGATCCGTGATGCTGCAGCCTGTCTGAAGGAAGCGTGGCTGGAAGCCGTTTGAAAAAATTGAGGGAAGCATGGCCGGAAGCCGTTTGAAAAATTTGAGAGCTGCAGGTTGATAGGATGCATTTACGTAACGGAGGAATGATATGCAGTTTTATCAATGTATCACAGATTTTATTTTTATAGAGGATGAACCGCAGAGCGCCGATGTCATTTTCGTTCCGGGCGGGAATTATCCGGAGGCGGCGCAGCATGCGGCAGAGCTGTACCGGAAAGGATTTGCACCGTATATTCTGCCCTCCGGGAGATATAGTGTTTTGGAGGGAAAGTTTGAGAGAGAGGGCTTTGAGACAGAATGTGATTATCTCTGCGACATCCTGTACCGCGGCGGCGTGCCGAAGGAGGCGGTAATCCGGGAGGACCGCGCCACCTTCACATATGAAAATGCGATCTATTCCAGAAAGTGCATACAGGAGCTGGGCCTTTCGGTCCGCAGAGCGATCCTGTGCTGTCAGGCCTTTCATGCGAGAAGGAGCCTGATGTATTATCAGGAGCAGCTTCCAGAGGTGGAATTTCTTGTCTGTCCGGTGGTGACGAAGGGCATCAGCCGGGATACATGGTACAGAAGCGGGCAGGGAATCGACACGGTGTTAGGAGAAATGGAGCGCTGCGGCGGACAGTTTCATGAAATCATGAGAAAGCATATGGAAAAATTGGAGGAGTAAAATGATCAAACTGGTTGTATCGGATATTGACGGAACCCTTCTTCCGGAGGGAACAGACCGGATCAATCCGGAAATATATGAGATTATCAGAGAACTGAAGGAAAAAGGAATTATGTTCGTGGCCGCCAGCGGCCGGCAGTATGCCAGCATGCGGCACGTATTTGAGCCTGTTGCGGATGACATTATTTTTATTGCAGAGAACGGTTCCAACGTAATGTGCCGCGGCCAGAATATGTCCAGCAGCTTCATCGACCAGGCGGTGGCAGAGGAGCTGCTGGAGTGTATGCGTGCCCAGGAGAATACCGACATTTTTCTTTCCACACCGGAAACCTTGTATCTGGAGACGCCGAACCAGAAGTTCCGGGCGCTTCTGGAGGAGGGATATCACAATAAAGTGGAGCGTGTGGAGGATCTTCTGCCATACTGCAGCCGCACAAATAAAATGTCCATTTACAGAGAAAGCGGCATCGACAAACTGGGAGACGAGCTTCGGGAGCGGTTCGGCACACGGCTGAATGTGGCGGTGGCGGGCAGCGTGTGGGTGGATTTCATGAACTTTGGCGTGGATAAGGGAAATGCACTGAGTACGATCCAGCGGCTTATGAAGATCAGCGTCGAGGAGACGATGGCCTTCGGGGACAACTGCAATGATATTGGGATGCTGCGGCAGGCCGGAGAGAGCTATGCGGTGGCAAATGCTCATCCGCAGCTTAAGGAGGCGGCAAAGCATATGGCGCCTTCCCAGGAGGAGAACGGTGTATTGCAGGTAATCCGGGAAAAATTGCTGTGACGCTGGGGCAGGAGCAGGGGAATGTGGATCGAGTGGGTAAGCTGTACCGGATCAAGCGTGATTGCGGATAATATATGTACAGGAGGAGCAATAAATATGACGTATAAAAAAGAGTATGTAGAAGCATTCCTGAAGAAGCAGAGTCAGCTTTTTGACGAGCCTGTGGCAGAGAGTCTGGAGGAGGCCGATGAATTCCTCGAGGACTGCATGGCATACGTTGCGGCCAACTACAAAGAAGTAAAAGCGTATTTTGAAGAGAACGGCGCAGATACCTCTGAGATGGACCGGGAGGAGCTTCTCTCCCAGGCGGAGGTATTTGAGATGCCGGACGGAAAATATCTGATCGTGGAAGGCTGAGCATATAGTATAAAAGTAAGATGCCGAAAGATATTTGGACTGCCCGGAAGTAAGATGCCGGAAAGCTGTTTTGTATGGATGCCCGTGTATGTTTATTCAGAAATGGGGAATACTGCCAGTAGGAACCAGGATGTGCGAAGCGGCGGCCTGCCGCTGTGCATGATTCAGGATGAAAAGGAAAGGATGATTCCATGGCAGATATTGCAAAGCAGAAAAAACAAGAGGAATATCAGAAATACGTCAAGCAGGTGACGCCGACCCACAATCTTTTTCTGAATATGTGCAAGGCCTTTGTGACGGGCGGGGCCATCTGCACCGTGGGCCAGTTTATTTTGAACTGGTGCGATAGGATGGGAATGAAGGAAGAGACTGCTGCGGGCTGGTGCGCCCTGTGGCTGGTGCTGCTCAGCGTCGTGCTGACGGGCTTGAATCTTTATCAGAAGCTGGCAAAATTCGGCGGGGCCGGTACACTGGTGCCGATCACGGGATTTGCCAATTCAGTGGCGTCCCCGGCCATCGAATACCAGAAGGAAGGACAGGTATTCGGAATCGGCTGCAAAATCTTTACTATCGCCGGGCCTGTGATCCTGTACGGAGTGTTCACAAGCTGGGTGCTGGGATTGATCTACTGGATATTAAAAATAACGGGAGTGGTGTAAGCCTCTCCTATTATTTTTATAGATGATTTTTTCAGGAAAGATCCTCCCGGGAGGAATCCGGGACGGTTCTGACCGGAATTCCGTTGACCTCAACGGAGTCATCCGCCGGAATGACAAAATACGGTCTTCCCTCCAGAATTCTGGTCTCGATCAGGTCGGCGCATTCCGGCTTGACCTGAATTGTGATATTGGGGGTCTTGATTTCGAATTTCCGGGTATTGACTACATTGGAAACGTACAGTGCGGTCTGGTTGTCGCCTCCGGCCTGCTCGAATTCCTCGTCAAAGTGTTCCAGGGTTTCTTCAGCAGCGCCGTTTTCCAGGAGAAGCCGCTTAACGTCGTTTTTATCCAGAGCCACGGGGTTCGGGTCGTCCTTTCGCTCCTCCAGAAGATCGTTTAAAGTCTCGTGGATCGTTTTTACCGTTTCGTATGTACAGTCATTTTGCAGGGTATCGGCGATCAGAGTATTGAAGGTCTCCTTTTGGGAGGAGGCGGAAAGCGGCAGCTCGCAGCCCAGCAGAAGTCTTGCGAAGTCTGCATTCAGCTCCTCGGGGTTTTTGGAGTAATACAAAATACTGTGGATGTCGGTGTTGCGGTCTGTGAAGGCCGGGAACAGGAAGCCGGTCACCGGGACCTCCACAAACCAGTCCCGGATGCGCTGCTCGATGGCATTTGTGTCCTCATTGTAGCAGAGTCCCGGCTTGGTCAGCTTAACGGGACAGATGGAACACAGAATAAAATCGTACACGTCATCAGAGGCGTCAAACATTTCCATACCGTCGGAGGCCTTTTTCGGAATATCGTAGGCCGCATGGATCAGCACGATATAATAATTTTCCGGGTACATAAACGTCTCGATCACCTTGTCATAAAATTCATCCAGAAGCTCATCGTCCTTTAGCTGGCTGCTTTTCAGCCTCATGAGGTATTCCTGGGCTCCGCCTCCGGTCTCCTGAGCCAGGGGAAACTCCATGTCAAGCAGGTTGCGGCCAATGGTGCCGGAGAGCGTTTTTTTCAGAATCTCAAAATATTTGAACATTTCTTCTTCAGGAAGAGAGAGAAATGCTTCCTTCAGCTTTGTTTTTTTATTTTTTTCGCCGTCCACATAGCAGCCGCAGATACGGGTGATGGGGCAGCGGTCGGGATGGAAGAGACGCTTGATCTCCGCCACTTCTTTCTTATTCATAAGTAGAAACTCCTTTCCTAAAGCTTGATAACGGCAGCGCCGGTACGAGATATTCAGCAGCGGTAGTGATGGCATATCAGATTTTATAACGGCAGTGCCGGTACGAGATATTCTGCAATGACGTACAGCAGCATGAGATGCACCGGATAAAACCAGTAAAAGAAATACTTCATCTGAAGTCCGCGTTTGCCGTTGTAAAGATAGACGGGAATGAAGGCCAGAGGAGCGGGAAGCTCCCAGGTCACAGCCGCCGCGCCGCCGATACACTGATAAAGCCGGCTGTAGCGCATCAAATACAGAACGGCAATCAAAAATACGCCCTTATAATTGTAATCCGTGTCAATCCACCAGGCGAGGTACATTCCCAGGGCAATCGGTATCACGGAGAGAAACAGATTGCGGGTGCCGTTGGCCGTAATCCAGACAATACCCATCATCACCAGCAGCCCCAGAAGCAGCGTAAAGTATACGTTCTGCTTGGCCGGGAAAAACCATTGGCCCTTCAGGGCGATGTCGAAGGGAATTTCCGATATCAGCGCAAATAAAAAGAGCCGGCCGGCATATTTTTTAGGATTTCTGGTGTGCAGAAAGCCCTCTACGATCAAAAAGCAGAAGATCGGAAAGGCGATCCGCCCAATATCCCGGGAAAGACCGTAGATATTTGACCACAAAGCGCGCTTCTCCGGTACATTTGCAATGCCCGGGTGACGCAGGATGGCCCGCAGCACGGTGGCTCCGGTGTGGTCGATAAACATAGTGACAATAGCGATCAGCTTCA
Organism: Lachnospiraceae bacterium; assembly: GCA_030524705.1. Classification (GTDB taxonomy): domain Bacteria; phylum Bacillota; class Clostridia; order Lachnospirales; family Lachnospiraceae; genus Choladousia. The sequence continues at coordinate 43,366 of JAUNGD010000002.1, forward strand.
GGGTGCTGCCCGAGAGACCGCCGAAGGGTTTTAAGGAATCAGTCATACGTTTTCTCCTGTCGTTCTATCCGCGGCAGGCGGTTCGTCCCTCTGCGCGGCGCGGATAAGCGGTAATCTTTGAAAAGAATACCTGTTTTCAGTGATTTTGTCAAGGCAGGGAGAGAATACAGACTGGGATAAAATATTAGCTATAAATTGATAAAATAAGAAAAATATGATAATATATTAGCTATGAATACATTTTATTTTCTTCAAAAAACACCGGGAGAGATTGATAAAATCATTGCCGAGAGAATTCGAGGGATCCGCAAAAGAAGAAAAATATCACAGAAAAGTCTGAGCGAAAGATCAGGAGTAAGCTTGGGGTCTGTGAAGCGCTTCGAACAAAGCGGCGAGATTTCATTGCGCTCTCTGACCAAAATTGCGATTGCACTGGGACTCGACCATGAGCTTGCTCAGCTGTTTGAGGAGGTTCCCTTTTTATCCATTGAGGAGGTCATAAATGAACAGGATTAAAAGGTTAAATGTTTTGTACCATGGGCAAAAGGTCGGAACGATGGCTCTGTATAAGGAGCATTTTGCAGCATTTGAGTATGACCGGGAATGGATTGCAGAGGGGTTTGCCATCAGCCCCTTTTCACTTCCGCTGGAGCAAAGAGTATTTGTGCCGAAGATAGATCCATTCGAAGGAATTTTTGGCGTATTTGCAGACAGCCTGCCGGATGGCTGGGGCCGTCTTCTGGCAGATCGGTTTTTACTGAAAAATCATATGAATCCGAAAGAAATAGGAAATTTGAATCGTTTGGCGATTGTTGGAAGCTCCGGGATGGGGGCGTTAACTTACGAGCCTGATCTGAATGATGAACAGGAAGAAACCAAAATGGATTGGGATGAAATTGCCCGGGAATGCAGCAAAATTCTGCAGGCAAAGGAATCGGAAAATCTGGATGAGCTTTTCAGGCTAGGCGGTTCTTCCGGCGGAGCAAGGCCGAAGATTCTTACAAATATAAACGGCGAGGACTGGATAATCAAATTTCCTTCTTCGGAGGATGAGGACTGGGCAGGAGTACGGGAATACGAGTATTCCATATGTGCAAAGGAATGCGGGATATGTATGGAGGAGACGCGTCTGTTTCCGTCTAAGTTATGTGAAGGGTATTTTGGAACAAAGCGCTTTGACAGAAAAAGAAAAAATGGAGGCATAATAGAACGGGTTCACATGCTGTCAGTCAGCGCGGTTCTGGAAACGTCTCACCGGATTCCAAATCTGGATTACGATATTTTGATGAAGCTTACTCTGGAATTAACCAGGGATTATTCTGAGCTGGAAAAATTGTATCGGTTGATGTGCTTCAATGTATTTGCGCATAACAGGGACGACCACTCCAGGAATTTTACTTATTTATATGAGGAACAGGAAGACCGCTGGAGATTGTCTCCGGCGTATGACCTGACCTTCAGTTATTCTCTGGGAGGCGAGCACGCCACTACAGTGCATGGAAACGGCAGAGATCCCGGAATTCCCGATATTCTTGCAGTGGCAAAGAATGTCGGGATCAACGAAAAGCGGGCCAAACGAATTGCACAGGAAATACAGGAATGTGTATACGAACGCTTAGCACGGTGGCTGAGAAAAAGGTAAATTTAATACCCCCAATACGGTGAGATATTTGCCGTACTGGGGGATTTTATCTGTCTGTATTCTGAGATAATTTTCTGAATTATTTCGCCAGCAGCATCAGGATCTCGTTGCTTCTTGCAATGAATTTCGTCATTTCCTCCGGTGCCAGCGGCTTATGTGCGATCATAGCCAGATCATAAAGCTGCTCACAGATCATCGGCACGTGTTCGGAATCCTTGTTTTCGGCAACGTACTGTACCAGCTTGTTGTTGGCGTTCAGCACCAGCGTTTCGCTTCCGCCGAACATGGACGGATCCATACCGTACATATTGTACATTTTCATCATTTCCTGCATACGTCTGCTTTCCTCGGAGAGCGTAATCATGGAAGAAATGTTTTCGTTTTTGAATTTTTCTACCTTTACTTCGAGGCTGTCCTTGCCGAGAGCCTTGCGGAATACCTCTGTCAGCGTGTCAGTGGTTTCCTTTAATGCTTCTGCGTCGGTTTCTTCTTTGGCGGAATCCGTAACGTCGGCGTCAATTCTCTGGAATTTGATCTTGTCATTGATCTGCTCCATATGAGAGATGAATGCGGTGTCGATGTTGTGGCGCAGGATAACGGCGTCCATGCCGGACTCCCGGAACATATTGATGTACTGGCTCTGCTGTACCTCGTCGGTTACGTAGTAGATGGTCTGTTTTTCCGGCTCTTTTTCCTCTGCATCGGTATCGGCAGCGTTTTCCGCAGTCTCCGCAGCCTCTGTTGTCTCTGCAGCTGTCTCGCCTTCGGCTTCCTTTGCTTCCTCTTCCTTTACAAGATCCTTGATGGTCAGGTATTTTCCGTCAAGATTCTTGTAGAGAACGTAGTCCATGATCTTTTCACCGAATTTGGTATCCTTGATGCAGCCGAACTTGATGAACGGGCTGATATCGTCCCAGTATTTCTCATAGTTTTCCCGGTCGGTTTTGCACATTCCAGTGAGCTTGTCAGCCACCTTCTTGGTGATATAATCAGAAATCTTCTTTACAAAGCCGTCGTTCTGCAGAGCGGAACGGGATACGTTCAGCGGCAGGTCCGGGCAGTCGATGACGCCCTTCAGCAGCATCAGGAATTCAGGAATGACTTCTTTGATATTGTCCGCGATGAAGACCTGATTGTTGTACAGCTTGATCTTTCCCTCGATGGAATCGTACTCCGTGTTGATCTTCGGGAAGTAGAGGATACCCTTCAGGTTGAACGGATAGTCCATATTCAAATGGATCCAGAACAGAGGCTCCTTATAATCCAGGAATACCTTGCGGTAAAATTCTCTGTATTCTTCCTCGGTGCAGTCGTTGGGATGCTTGGTCCACAGCGGATGCGGGTCGCTTAAGGAAACGGGACGCTTGTTGATCTTTACGCGGTCCCGGGCAGGAGAAATCTCAACGATCTCCTTTTCGCCGTTTTCATTCTCTTTTTCCTCGGTCTTTGCTTCCTCATGGATGCGCTCAACGACAACGTCATCCTCCCGAAGCTCGGATTCGTCGATGGTCTCATACTGCTGCTCAGCGTTTGCTTTGGAAAGGAAAATTTCTACCGGCATGAAGGAGCAGTACTTTTCGATGATCTCCCGGGCGCGGTATTCATTTGCAAATTCCAGGGCGTCCTCGCTGAGGAACAGGGTGATCTCCGTACCTACCTGGGTGCGGCTGCCCTCTGACAGCGTATATTCTGTGCCGCCGTCGCATTCCCAGTGTACCGGAGCAGCTCCTTCTTTATAAGAAAGTGTATCAATATGCACTTCATCGGCAACCATAAATGCAGAGTAGAAGCCAAGGCCGAAGTGTCCGATGATCTCATCCTCCGTGGTCTTGTCCTTATATTTCTCAAGAAAATCAGTAGCGCCGGAAAAAGCGATCTGGGTGATGTATTCCTCCACCTCGTCGGCAGTCATACCGAGACCAGTATCAATGAACTTCAGCGTTTTTTCTTCGGGATTTACGATGACCTCGATTTTCTTTTTGTAATCCTCCGGGAAGGTGTATTCGCCCATGATCTCCAGCTTCTCCAGCTTGGTGATGGCGTCGCAGCCGTTGGAGACCAGCTCACGGAAAAAGATATCGTGGTCAGAATACAGCCATTTTTTTATAATGGGAAAAATATTTTCGCTGTTGATGGAAAGACTTCCGGTTTTTGTGCTCATGTAGCAACAACTCCTTTTTAAAATAATATTCTGTTTTGATGTATATAGCCAATAGCATTTTCAACTGCGTTGCAGTATGGAAAATGACGTTGACCTCGTAATTGCTTCTATATTAATACGGTAAAAAAGAAATGTCAAGAAAAAATTAGCACTCAATCGAAATGAGTGCTAACAAAAAGGAATCTGCTTTTGATGGAAGAATTTTTCCAGCATGGAATCCCAGGTATGCTCCAGAGATTTGTCGAGAGAAAAGATCCGCAGGGAGGTACCGCTGACGCAGGTAAGGACAGTACCGTCAAAATGAATATTGAGAAAGAGGCCGTCCACATCCTCGGGCCGTAAGGCTATGCCGGACTGTGCAAGCAGCGTTTCGACATTGTGCGGGGCAAGACGAAATACGATATGGAAATTCAGGGGCGTGTTTTTCCCTCTGGTCAGATCAAAAAAAAATGGACGGACACGTTTCCACAGCGTATATCCGTGCCGTTCCGGAGCGGACATTTCTGTTTCTGCATCGTGAAGGTATTCCGGATGGAAGCTTCCGTCGATATGGAAAGCTGCGAAGGTGGTAATAGAAGCTTCTGACAGAAGAAAGGTATCAAAGGTCTCCTGGATCAGCAGTTTTTTTGTGAAGTCCCGGATGTCCTGTATCTGATATGAACGCAATGGGGTATCCTCCTTTCGATACGATGTATTATACCGTATGCGGCATATTTTTGGCAATGTCAAAAAGGGAGAATCCTGTAATACAAAAAGAGATTTATAAAAAAAATAATTAACTCTTTTCAAGACAGAGCAGATGTGATATGATTATGTAGTATTCAAAACTATGTTATAAGATTATTGAAAACTTTATTTGAGGTTTGTTTTGATTCAGGAGGTTGTTATGGAGTACATTATCGTAATGGACAGTTGCGGAGAGCGCACAGAAAAAATGAAACAGGATGAGAGGGTAGTGCCGGCTCCGCTGACAATGCAGGTGGATGAATTTTCTTTTATAGATGATGATACATTTGATCAGGCAGACTTTCTGAAAAAGATAGCGGACAGTCCGAATTGCCCGAAGTCAGCCTGTCCGTCTCCCGACTATTATAAAGAGGCATTTGCCCGGAGTACGGAGCGTGCGTATGCGGTGACGCTTTCTGCGGAACTTTCAGGTTCCTACAACAGTGCGATGCTTGCCAGGGATCTTTTGCTGGAGGAGCGGCCGGATATGAAGGTTCATGTGTTTAATTCCAGATCTGCTTCGATCGGAGAGACATTGATAACACTTAAGATACAGGAATGTGAGGAAGCAGGCATGTCTTTTGAGCAGACCGTGGAGACAGTGGAAGCGTATATCGACGGCCAGAATACGTATTTTGTCCTGGAGGATCTTGAGACGCTCCGTAAGAACGGACGCCTCAGCAACATAAAGGCGTTTCTGGCTTCCGCCCTCAAGATCAAGCCGGTCATGGGATCCACGCCGGAGGGAAGTATCGTACAGCTTGACCAGGCCCGCGGGATCAATAAGGCTCTCGTGAAGATGGTGAGCTATTTGACAGAGCAGGTGGAAAGGCCGGAGGAAAAGATTCTGGCAATTTCTCACTGTCACTGCTATGACCGCGGTGTGATGGTACGGGATGCGATTCTTGACAAGATCAAAGTGAAGGATGTGATTCTTCTTGATACGGCTGGAATTTCTACGATGTATGCGAATGATGGAGGAATTATCCTGGCGATTTAGACAGACAGGTGGCAGATTCTGCTGTCCCGGGCCGGATATGACAAAAAAATATTGAAATTCTGTTGGAATCGTGTATACTGTTTAAGTAAGAAAGCTGTGTTGCGCGGCAGGTTTGTGCACAGCTCTGAGTAATTTCAAAAGGAGAGATAGATACATGAGTCAGGCAAAGGTTGATCGATATAAAGAAGAAAAGCGGAATCGTGCCAAGATCATCAAGAAAGAAAAAAGACAGTGGATGGCAACAAAGGCAGGGCTGTCTTTGGTAGCACTGGTGCTGGTGGTATGGGCTGGTGTTTCCGTTTACAATGGAATAAATGCACCGGACAGTTCTCAGATAGAAAAGCCAACCTATACGGTAGATACGTCTGCAGTGGATGATTTTTTGTCAGATATGAGTGTGGAGGAATAAAAGACAGCGGCGGGCAGTATTGTTCGTATACGGCGAATGCACCTTAGCCCATTCATTTTATATTTGTTTGGAAACTGCCGTTTCTTAGACCGGGATGTTTAGGGAACGACAGTTTTTTTGCTTGCAGAAGAGTATAACATGGGGTAAAATAAAGGGTAGCGATTACAGGGGGAAAGAGAATGATTGAAACGTTATTGACTCTGGATGGAAACATATTACTCTGGATACAGGACAACATGCGGGCGGCCTGGCTTACGCCGGTCATGATCACGATCACGAAGCTCGGCGGGCTTGGTTTTATCTGGATCCTGCTATCCCTGATCCTGCTCTGCTTCAAGAAGACCAGATGGGCAGGCGTGGCGGGCATTGTGGGGCTGCTGTTTTCCCTGTTCCTGAACAACTGGCTTTTGAAAAATGCGTTTCACCGTATACGGCCCTACGAGGTGATCGACGGGCTTGTGCTGCTGACGAATAAGGCCACGGATTTTTCGTTTCCTTCCGGTCATTCCGGCAGCTCCTTTGCGGCGGCGGTGGCCATTGTCCGCAGCCTGAAGGGAAGCAGGGCCAGATGGCTTGCTCTTGCCTTTGCGTTTCTTATGGCGTTTACCCGCCTGTATATCGGTATTCATTATCCGACAGATGTTCTCTGCGGAGCCCTTACCGGGACGCTCTGCGGCCTGGCAGCAGCTTGGCTTGTGGACAGATTTCGGGTAAGCATATTACAAAAATGATGCGGGACACGGATTTAAAATGTGTGCCGGGTTATGGATGACATAGCAAAGAAAGGTGGTGGTTTTTATGAAACAACATACAGCAAAAAGTACTTCGGACGTTCCTGGGCCTGACCCTATCATAAAAACTGCATATAAGGAGGTTTGCTATGTTAGACATCGAAGAAATGAGGGAGTACATCGAACATAAGCAGTATGCGAAGATCCGCAGCGAGATTGTAGAGATGAATGAGGCGGATATTGCGGCCATGATGGAAGAGCTGGAGCTGCCGGGGACGGAGCTGATCAAGGTTTTCCGTATGCTGCCGAAGTCCATTGCAGCGGATGTATTTTCTTTTTTACCCATTGAAGTGGAACAGGAAATTATTACTTCTCTGACCGACCGGGAGGCGGCTACCATCATTGACAATCTGTTTGCCGATGATGCGGCGGACCTGATTGACGAGATGCCGGCCAACGTAGTAAAGCGTCTTCTGGCCCAGACGACGCCGGAGACGAGGCGGGATATCAATCACCTGCTTCAGTATCCGGAGGATTCCGCCGGCAGCATTATGACGGTGGAGTTTGTGGATCTGAAGGAAGGCTATACGGTGGAGCAGGCCATCGAGCGGATCCGAAAGGTCGGAATCGACAAAGAGACGATCAATACATGTTATGTGACAAATCAGCACCGGACGATCCGGGGCACGATTTCCCTGAGAATGCTTTTGCTCAGCGAGTCTTCGGAGCGGATCGGCGATCTCATGGAGGAGAACGTCATTACCATCAATACGCTGATGGACCAGGAGGAGGTCGCAAGACAGTTCCAGAAATACGACTTTGACGCCATGCCTGTTGTGGACAGCGAGAACCGTCTGGTGGGTATTATTACCGTCGATGATATTATGGATATCATTGAGCAGGAGGCCACCGAGGATATCGAAATGATGGCGGCTATCACGCCCACCGATAAGCCTTATATGAAGACGTCGGTGCTGGAGACCTTTCGGAAGCGTATTCCGTGGCTGCTTTTCCTGATGATTTCCGCCACCTTCACCGGAAAGATCATTCAGGGCTATCAGGATGCGCTGGCGGCCTATGCCGTGCTTACCATGTATATCCCGATGTTCATGGATACCGGCGGAAACGCCGGAGGACAGGCGTCCGTAACGATCATTCGAAGCATTTCCCTTGGCGAGGTGGAATTCGGAGATATCTTCCGGGTTGTCTGGAAGGAAATCCGGGTGGCGGTGCTCTGCGGCGTTACTCTGGCGCTGGTGAATTTTGCGAAACTGCTGATCCTGGATAAGGTCGGAATGCAGGTGGCGCTGATCGTGTGCCTGACTATGGTGGTGACCGTCATGGTGGCCAAGATCGTGGGCTGTACCCTTCCGATGCTGGCAAAGCAGGTCGGCTTTGACCCGGCGGTGATGGCGAGTCCGTTTATCACCACCATCGTGGATGCAGTTTCTCTGGTTATCTATTTCCAGATCGCTACGAGAATGCTGGGGATTTCCTGACAAAGACCCTGAAGAATCGGCAGGGTGCAAATACAGAATTTAAATAACAGCCAGGATGGGGAATCCTGGCTGTCTGAAAAACAGTGTCTACGGGAAAGGATTTTGATGGAATGAAAAAAGAAACGGTAGTCAGACAGAACAGGTGCGACAAAGAAATGAATTTCCTGCTGTTTGTATGCTTTTTTTTCTTTATGGCAATGCAGCTGTTTGTCGGAGATACACAGAAGCTGACCCTGGTCAACTGCATAAATATGATGCTTTACATGGTGTTTGTGCCCGGCTTTATTTTCCGGCTGGGATATTGCTGGGGCAGGCTGGCCCGCACCGGGACAGAGACGGAGCGGAAGCAGTGGCTGGGCTTCACGGCGCTTCGTTATTTTGCATATTATTTTTGTCTGGCTTTTGCTTTTGAGGTAAGCAAGAGCCTGTTTGATTCCTCCATATCAAGGAAAAAGCTGCTGCTTTCCGTGTTCGCGGATGTCCTTACCTTTCTGCGGGTTCCTGCGGTCTCAGCGGTCTTTTTTTCGATGCTGCTCATACTTCTCTTTGTGTGGGGCTTTGACCGTTCCATGCTCCGGCTGGCTCAGAACAAAAAGCGGATGGCAGCGTTGGGCGTCCTGCTTCTGCTGGGCGCGTTTCTGCGGTCAGACAATGTGATGTATACGTTTATGGCAGCGCTGGTGGGCTCCTCTTTGGAGCAGGCAGTCCCGGCGGTGCCGTATTTTGCTTTTTTCCTGCTGGGAATATGGTTTGAGGAGAAGAAGCCGGGCTTTCAGTGGAAGCTTTTTGGAATCGCCGGGGCGGTTACTCTGGTTTCCCTGCTTTTGTACCGTACACCGCTGCAGGATCTGTGCCGGGTGACGGCGTCCTTTCTTCCGGTGTACCTGGTGTATGCTGCGGCAGAGGGGCTTTCCGACGTTACGCTGCGCCTGCGGCCTGCGGAGCTGGTCTGCGGCAGGATTGAATTTGTTTTCTGCTTTTATGCGGTGATGATGTTCGGCCTTCGCGCCACAGGAAAAGTCAGCGGCTTCGGAGTGAGCAGGACGCTCATTCTGGCGGTATGTGCCCTGTTGTTTCTGCTGGCGGGCTTCCTTGTCTTCTGGCTTTTTACGAAGGGCTACGGTATTTTGTATAATTATTTTTACGGAAAAGCCAAACACAAGACGGCGGTATACTTTATCGTCTATACGATTGCTTTTTCATTCCTGCTGTTTCTCGTATTTTTTGACTTCATTTGGAGGGGAAAGACCTTTATTATTTTTGGAGACGGCGTGGCTCAGTACTTTCCGAGGACGATTCTGTATTCCAATTATATCAAGGATATGGTTTCCGGGCTCCTTTCCGGGAATTTCGTACTGCCGATGTATGATTTCCGAAATGGCCTAGGCTCGGAGGTGGCTTACAGCCTGGAGCCTCTGTATGCCCTGTACGCTTTATTTGATGAGAACCATATGGAACTGGCCTACAATATGGTGACGGTTCTGCGGTTCTATCTGGCAGGAGTGACCAGCTCGATCTTACTTTTGTATTTTAAAAAGGACTATTTTGCGGCGTTCATGGGAAGCGTAGTCTATGTGATCTGCGGCTTTGCCCTGTACGGCGGCGCTATGCATACCATGTTTATGATTCCGATGATTATGCTGCCGCTGCTGATTCTTTCCATTGAGGAGATCCTGCGGCACCGCCGTTTTTACCTGTGTACGATTTTCGTGGCGGTCTCTCTGCTGAGCAATTACTATTTTCTGTATATGAATACGATCGCTATGGGGATTTACTTTATCGTGCGTTTCCTGTGCCAGAAGGAGAGGGAGCGGAGAACCTTCAAAAAATTTATCGGCCGGGGGCTGGTGATCAGCGGAAGCTACCTGATGGGGGTGGGGATCGGATTTATGACCCTGGCTACCACCTTCGGACAGTATCTGGGTTCCGGAAGAAACGGTGCTGCCATGATCAAGACGGCTTCTCTGTTTTATTACCGGGCGGAATGGCTGCTGAGCTGCTTCCAGACCTTCCTGACGACGGCGAATTCCCCCGGGGAGTGGCTGAAGCTGGGCTATCTTCCGATTGCGATGCTGGCAGTGGTTATACTGTTCGCCAGAAAAGGCAGAAAAGAGCTAAAGATATTCTCGGTGATCTCATTGATTTTTATGCTCTTCCCTGTGTTCGGATTTATTTTCAGCGGCTTCAGCACCGTCATCAACCGTTGGTGCTATATGGCGGCGCTGGTGGTGGGCTACACCGTAGCGGATTGCCTGCCGGATCTGCTCAGGATGCAGAAAAAAGAGAAGAGGCTTTGCGCCGTTGTCGTTGCGGTGTACGGCTTTCTGGCATTTTTTGGAAATTACTACAAAAACACGTCGGCAGTGAAGATTGCTGCAATCCTGCTGGTGATTACCTTTGTAACGGTTCTGCTCTGCCAGGACGAGTGGCGGTGGATGAGCAGCATTACAAAGAAGTGTCTTCTGCTGGCACTGACGGCGGCCATCGTATTTTACCAGGGATTTTCTCTGTACGAGATCCGCGGGCGTATTGATCAGTATGCTTCTACGGGATACACTCTGGACAGGCTGAAGGACACTCCGATCCGGGCGGTGAAGGAGCTGGAGGATAACAGCTTTTACCGGTCGGCGGTGCCGAAGCTGGTCTACGATACGGGGAATTCTTCCATTTTGCTGGATTATTACAGCACATCGCTGCTCAACAGTACGTACAACGGTTACGTGAACCAGTATCTGCGGATGATGGGGAACACCAGCTTCAGCAGTATGCAGTATCTCGGCATGAACAACCGCCTGTTTGAGAATGACCTTGCGGCTGTGAAATATTATGCAAGCTATGAGAATATGGACTTCCCGATCCCGTATGGATACGAGGAGGTACTGGATACCGAAGTGGAGGGCAAGGCGGCGAAGGTCTATGAGAACCAGTATGCACTGCCCATCGGCTACACGTATGACTCCATTATCACGGAGGAGGAGCTGGAGGAATACAACGTGCTGGAACGGCAGGAGGTTCTGATGCAGCAGGTTCTGCTCCATTCTGCGGAAATATCAGAGGGGGAGAAGGCCGCCGTGACGACAGTGCCTCTGGAAATTCTGTCTTCTGAGGGAGACGGAGTGCGTCTGACGAAGGATAAAATGATTGCCGGAGACGGAGAAAATGGAGGAAAAGCAGATGGAAAGTACAAGCTGACCCTTCACTTTGACGGAAAAGCAGATTCTGAAACGTATCTTGTCCTTCACAATGCGTTTTTGGAAGGCGATATGTCGGAGGATCCCATCAAGCTGACCATTACCGCGGCAGGCAGCAGCCAGAGTTACAGCTTTGAGGCGGACGACTACCGTTACCATACGGGGCAGGAAGATTTTGTCTTCAACCTCGGCTACCATGAGGAGCCGGTTGATTCCTGTACCATTACCATGAAGCGGGAGGGCGTGATCCAGTTTGAAGAGCTGGCGCTGTACAGCCAGCCCATGGAGAACGTGCCGGAATATACGAAAGCGCTTACGGAGAATGTACTGGAAAATGTAGTCGTGGATACCAATGAGGTCTCCGGTACGATTTCACTGGATAAGGATAAGGTGCTGGTACTCAGTATTCCGTACCAGAATGGCTGGACGGCGTACGTGGATGGGAAGGAGACGGAGCTGCAGCGAGCAAATTATGCGTATATGGCACTGCCTTTGACTGCAGGAGACCACACCATAGAGCTTTCCTTTGCGATTCCCGGGGTAAAATATGCCATGGTGATCGTGCCGGGCTCGGTGATTTTATTCGCTGCCGTGTGCATCATTTCATGGCTGATCAAGAAACGAAAAAAGCGTAAAATGCAGTCTTAATAAGACCGAAGAAGAAAGCGTAAATGCAGTCTTAATAAGACCGAAGAAAGCGTAAATGAGTCTTAATTAATAAGACTGAAGAGGAAAGCGCAAAACGCGACTTTTATGAGGTTATAACAGCGCTGGAGGAAGGAACTGTGAAATACTCGATCATTATTCCCTGCTACCGGTCGTCTAAGACGATCCGTAAGGTCGTTGAAATGACCATGCAGGAGTTGGAACGGTTAAAGAAAAAGGATTATGAATTTGTTCTGGTGGATGACTGTTCGCCGGACGGCGGGGAGACCATGGCCGCCCTTCTGGGACTGGTCAGGGATTATTCCTGCGTGAAGGTGGTGGAGCTGGCGAAGAATGCGGGCCAGCACAATGCTGTGATGGCGGGGCTGAATCACGGGGACGGCGATGCTTTTATCGCCATGGACGACGACATGCAGACGCATCCGTCCCAGCTCCAGTATCTCCTGGAGGAATTTGACAAGGGCTACGATATCGTGTACGGATACTATCCCGAAAAAAAACACAGCAAGTTCCGCAATTTCGGAAGCTATATCAATTATCTGTCCGTCAGGATCCTTCTGAAAAAGCCGAAGGATCTGAAGACCTCCAGCTTCTGGGTTATCCGGCGTTTTGTCCGGAACTATGCGGTGGAATACAAGAGCGCGTACACCCATCTGCAGGGACTGTTCCTGCGGACGACGAGGAATATCAGCTCCGTGCCGATTCAGCATTTTGAGAGGGAGGTGGGAACCTCCAATTATACGCTGAAAAAGCTGCTGGCGCTGTGGTCGAATATATTCGGATTTTCGATCGTCCCGCTGCAGATCGCCACGTATCTGGGCTGTTTTTTTGCGGCGGCTGGAATTTTGGGGGCGGTAGGTGTTGTCATATTGAAGATCATGCGGCCTGCAACGTACATCGGCTGGCCCTCCATGATGGTTACGATCTGTTTCTTTTCCGGCATCAACCTGCTGTTCATGGGCGTGATCGGTGAATACGTGGGAAGAGTTTTTCTGGGAATGAGCAGGAATCCGCAGTTTGTAGTGCGTAGTGTGCATCAAAAAAATATATCAGAAGAGGAAGAATCTTCAAAGGAGGGCGTATGAAAAAGCTGATGATTATGGGAGCCGGTATCTATCAGGTCCCGCTGATAAAAAAAGCGAAGGAGATGGGAATTTACACCATCGTGGTCAGCATACCTGGGAATTATCCCGGATTCGAGATCGCGGATCAGGTCTGCTATGAGAACACCGTGGACTATGAAAGGGTGCTGGAGGTGGCCAGAAAAGAGAAGATCGACGGCATCGTGACTGCCGGGACGGATGTGGCAGTCATCACCATCGGAAAGGTCTGCGACGAGCTGGGGCTGTCCGGCCTTAGCTGTGAGGCGGCCAGAATCGCATCCAACAAGATTCTCATGAAGGAGAAATACGAGGAGTTCGGCGTGCGGACGGCAAGATTCCGGGAGGTATCCTTCGCAGATGACATGTATGAGAAGACAAAGGAGCTGAGCTTCCCGCTGATCTTCAAGGCCACGGACTCTTCCGGGAGCCGGGGCATCATCCGGGTCAATTCCAGAGATGAATTTGAAGCGGCAAGGGATATTGTCAGATCGGTGACCCGGAAGGATTCATTTATTATCGAGGAATTCATTGAGGGAAAGGAATTCGGCGCCCAGGCCTTCGTATATCACGGAGAAGTAAAATTCATCCTTCCCCATGGCGATTACGTATTCCAGGGGGATACGGGGGTACCCATCGGCCATTTTGCACCGTATGATCTGAGGCAGGCAGTGATCGACGACATGAAGGTTCAGCTTACCAACGCGGTCCGGGCCATGGGACTTGACAACTGCGCCATCAACGCCGACTTCATCCTGAAGGACAACAAGACCTACGTGCTGGAGCTGGGAGGCCGGTCGGGAGCTACGTGCCTGGCGGAGCTGGTATCCATTTATTACGGATATGATTACTATGAAAAGCTGATCCTGGCCGCTCTGGGAGAAGAGGTGGAATTCCCCCAGGAAAAGGCAGTGCCGAATGCCAGCATGCTGCTTCGCAGCGACAAGGACGGCGTGATCCGCTCCATCGAGAACAAAAACGAGCCGGACGAGGACATTTACCAAATACAGTTCGACTACAAGGTGGGAGACGAGGTAAAGAAGTTCCACGTCGGGCCGAATCGTATCGGGCACGTCGTCACAAAGGGCGAGACGCTGGATGCGGCGGTGGAAAAGCTGAACGGGGCCCTGGAAAAGATTCGGATTACCGTGGAGTAGAAGGATTAAAAAGCATAGAAATGTAAAAGTATAGAAATATAAAGAATGTAAATACCTGCGGCTGATCAGAACGTCCGCAGGTGTTTATATTTTGAACCAAATTTTATGAAGCTAAGCTTTTCAGATATTTTTGAGTATATGCACAGACTGCAAAGCATTTTCCACACAGATCTGTTTGAATGCCTGTTTTTTCGGTCATGATCTCTATTTGCTTTTTCTGGCATTTCCTGACATCTACAATCCGTTCTCTTTGCAGTCCTGCCTCCCAAAGAGTTCCCTTCAGCGCCTGGGCAGGGCATTTTTTAACACATAGATTGCATTTACCACAGGAAGACAGTGCGATGGGCTTGTCGTATTCCAGAGGTGCGTTAGTCAGCAAAGAAGAAATCCGTACCGCTGAACCATATTGACGGGTTACCAAAAGGCAGTTTTTTCCTATCCAGCCGAGGCCGGCTCTTGTAGCTACAGTTTTATGAGGAAGGGCGGAAATATGATTCTGGTCAATTTCCACCCGGTCCGTAGTTTGGGCATAGGCTTCAAAACCATTCTTTTTCAGGAAGACTTCGCCGGCCAGAACGATTTCGTTTAGCTTTTTATTCAAAGAATGATAAAGGTTGTAATACTCTTCAGTGGGAGCTTCCTGTAGGTCAATGATAACTTTCTTAGGCAGAGGGAGGGCGATGGCTACTCCTGTATGAAAATCACAGTTTTGGATTGGAGCCATATCGCCAATCCCCACCAGACCGGCTCCTCGGCAGTATAATATTTTTTTTAGTGATTCTGTTAAATTCATAGTATCTCTTTGCTTGCCCCTGTCGTTAATTCTGCTTTTTTTTCATAATCTTCAGTACTGATTTTATCTGCGGCAGGAAATATTTCAGTCCCACCGGGATGAGACAAGCCGCAATCAGGTAACGGAAGATAAAATGCCGGTTAAACAGCAGCATGGTAGCCAGGCACGCCAGGAAATATCCGACGGAAATCAGCAGCGTCTTGCGAAGCGGGATCATCTGCTCTCCGGTCAGCCGTTTTTCCATGAAGGCCTGCATGCACATCAGCATAAGATAGCTGAAGGCCGTGGTATATGCGGCGGCGCGGTAGCCGAAAAGAAGGATGAATACATAATTCAATATCACGTTCAAAAGCATGACGGAAACCGTAGACATGGCGACGAATCCGGTCTTCTTGTAGTAGTTCTGGATCGCGGTATAGCTGTAGCTGTAAAAACGGAACAGAGTACCCGTCACCATGGGAGCGATCAGGTAGATGGCCGCCTCGTATTTTTTGCTTCCCAGGATCAGAATGATCTCCGGGGCAAACAGCACCAAGAACCAGGAGATGATTCCGAAGGCATGCATTAATATGCTCCAGTAATGCTCGATATCCTGGCTTTCATCCCGGGCTATTTTTTCGTACATCCAGGGAAGCCATGCGTTCCAGACGGAATCCTCCAGAATCCAGATAATGTAGGAAACCGTAGTGGCCAGATTGAAAATAGATCCGCTGATTTCCCCCACCATATGCGTCACCATGAGCTTATCCGCCTGGTTCATGATCTGTATGGAGAGTACCTCCGGGATCAGGGGAACGCTGAAGCGAAGGGCGTACTTCCAGTAGCCGATATGAACCAGCTTCTTTCCCTGCCAGATCATAAGCCCTGCGGCAAAGAAGCCCCCGATGATCATGGGAATATAATATCCGCCGATACGCAGAGCCACCAGAGAATCCTCATGGCCGGAGATTTTTCCAAGATAGATCAGCAGCACGGACAGAAGCGTGGCGGGAACCACGGTGACAGTTGTGAAGGTCGTACTTGCTTTATAGCGCATCATCTGTTTTTCCCGGCGTTGGAAATAAAAGATGCTGGTGTGCGCATACGTATAAAGAAAAGCAATGTACATCATAAAATCCGTCATGGAGCAAAAACGCTGGAGCGGTTCTTTAAAAATAAGAAACAGGACAAAAAATACGCTGATGGAGATATAGGACAGTGTCTGCACACTGGACACGTATTCGTTAAAGCGCTCCTTGACGTCGTATTTTGCCCGTTCGACGCTGCGCCAGAGGCACAGAGACATGGCAGGCGCGAAGATCAGAAGCCAGGATTCAAAAATTTTTATCTGGTTGTACTGCGGCTGAGAGAGAAGCCGGGTGTAGATCGGGGTCATCAAAAACGTAATGCCCCGGATAAATAGCTGAGAAAAAATATAAAAAATTCCGGCCTTAAAAGCAGTCCTGTTGAGAGACTGTTTACTTTCTTTTTCGGACATTGAAAAGCTGCCTCCCTGAATAAAAACGTATTGCTATTTGACCGCGCAGACAAAGCAGCGCAGCTTTCCGTTGGGATCCGGCGGAATGACGTCCAGCCATTCGATGCGGATACGGAACTCGTCTCCGTAGAGCCGGGTCAGGCGCTCCCGGAAAAATGCGGAAATCTCGTCATTGGTGTAGGTCATATCCTGCGGGTCCCGCACAAGCTCCACCCGGAGGTCGTGAAAGGATTCCTGCACGTAGCGGAACTGGGCGATCCCGGTGATGCCGTTGGGAATCTTGCGGAGCTCCAGGACAGAGGTATCCTCGCCGTTCTCGTGGCGAACCATGTCGTTGAGGCGGCCGTGGATCTTAGTGACGTAGCGGATGCCGTCTTTTACATAGGAAGAGGCCATGTCTCCGATGTCATAATTGATGATCGGAAAATCCGTTTTGTAGAGCGGGGTGATAATGACCCGGCCCTCATCCGCCAGACGGCCGTCCTTGTCGTAAATATTGACAACATGGGTATCGTTGCAGATATCATAGTAATCGTTGCCGGGGCGCTTGATGATGCAGCTTCCCGTTTCGTCGCTGCCGTAGGCGTCCACAAGGCCCGGGCCGAAGGTCTTTTCGAGAATATTCCGGGTGATTTCATCCACCATCTCACTGACCGGGATGTACCATTTGGGCTGGCGGACCGGAAGATTATGCTGCTGTGCGTAAAGCGCGATCCGCACGATGCAGTTCTTTCGAAGGCAGATCAGATCCGGCGCGTATTCGTTGAGCTCCTGAATCACTTCCCGGGTACCGTCCCCGACGCATCTTTTTTCGGATAAAATGCGGCGCTGCAGGATGCCGAAGCGCTGTATGAAGGAATCACGGCTCTTCTTTTCAGAGCGGTAGCTGGATTCGAAGGAAACCATTTTGCCGAAAAACGGATTGTACCCGAAGGACATCAGAATGCGGATCCAGCTGGCGTTGGCGCAGGCGTGCTCCCTCTGGGACTGGTAAAGGCGCAAGGGGATGCCGGTGGAGCCGCTGGTGCTGGTGGCGTCCCAGGAGTCCCGGGTCTCCGGGTGGGTGTCGTACAGCTCCTTCATCCAGACCCGCAGCTCGTCCTTGGTGATCACCGGGAACTTGGCAAGATCCTCGCTGCAGTGAAAATCCTCCGGCGTCAGATGGTTTTCGTCAAAGCGCTGACGATAAAAGGGGATTTCATAGGCCCGTTTCATCAGCTTATGTACGTTGCGGTTCTGAACCGCCTTTGCCTTTTTCGGATTGGCAGAAAGGCTCTTGTCCAGCTTCAGCAGATACCAGAAGGTGGAAAGATTGATCAGTTTTTTCTGTATTTGAAAGCTCATGGGGATTTCTCCTTTAATTTGATTTTCGGTAAGCTTTGTTTGACCTTTATAAAATATTGTATGGATTCCGGTCAACCGGCGTGCATAATATTTTTACGGTCATGATAACAACACATAGAAGTATAGCAGAATTCAGAACAGGTGACAAGAAATTAGAATTATTTAAGAAAATTTCAGAATTTCAAGGGTTAAAAAACAATACAAAGTATGATAAGATTTATAAAATGTAAAATATAGAAAAAAGACAGAGAAGAATAAGACAGGAAGAGGTTCAAAACGTGGAAAAGTTAGAAGATATGAATCAACCGCAAAATCAACTGCAAACCCAACCGCAGAAGGAAAGCAAGGATTTGTGGCGGAGCATAAAATCAATCCGGCAGAAGATGAAGAAAACGCAGGTGATTCCAGAGGAATACCGTATTCCAGACAATATCATTCCGATGAAGCGGTATTCACCGCATCTGGATACAGGACTGTCGCAGCAGCAGGTGAAGGAGCGGATCGCCCAGGGAGCGGTGAACCGCTCCGTAGAGTCCGCATCCAAATCCCAGAAGGAAATTGTATACAGCAACATCTTTACGTATTTTAATCTGATCTTTTTTATCATTGCAATATTGCTGATTCTGGTGGGGTCTTTTCGGGATCTGACCTTCCTTCCGGTCATCATTGCCAATACATCCATCGGTATTTTTCAGGAGCTTCGATCCAAGAAGGTGCTTGACAATCTCAGTATATTGAATGCGCCGAAGAGCACGGTTCTGCGGGACGGTCAGAAAAAGGTGATCCCCGCCGAGGAGATTGTGCTGGATGATATTGTGATCTTTTCCGCCGGCAATCAGATTCCGGCGGACGCAGTGGTGGAGGACGGAGAGGTTCTTGTCAATGAATCACTGATTACCGGTGAATCCGATCAGATTTCAAAAAAAGAAGGAGACGCGCTGCTTTCGGGAAGCTTCGTAGTATCGGGGCAGTGCCGGGCGCGGATCGAAAAGGTGGGAGAGGAATCCTACGTCTCCCAGCTCACCCTGGAAGCGAAGGCCATGAACGACGAAGAGGTTTCGGAAATGATTCGTTCTCTGGACAGACTCGTGAAGATCATCGGCGTGCTGATCATCCCCATCGGGATCATTTTGTTCAGCCAGCAGTACTTTATTAATGACAGTTCTTTGAAAGAAAGCGTGACCTCTACGGTGGCGGCCATAATCGGTATGATACCGGAGGGGCTGTATCTCCTGGCCAGCGTGGCTCTGGCTGTCAGCGTTATGCGTCTTGCCATGCAGAAGGTTTTGGTTCACAATATGAAGTGTATTGAGACCCTGGCCCGGGTGGATGTTCTCTGCGTGGATAAGACAGGTACGATCACGGATAATACCATGACGGTAAAGCGGATGCTTCCGCTGCGCCCGGTACAGGCGGACAACGCAGGGCAGGAAGAAAAGGAGGGCGCAGTATCCGGCCTTTCGGATTCTGCCGCGGCATCCGGTCCTTCGGAGGAGCATGAGGGAGCGGAGGCTTCCCAGACAGCTTCCCAGGGCCAGGGGACGGCGGAGGACGGTTCCGGGGAAGCGCCGGAGACGGACTCTTCAGAGGATATCGCAGCATTTTCAGCGGAGGAAGCCGCTGAGATGGAGATGGCGGTGGGGGATTTCGCGGCGGCTATGGCGACGGACAACATCACCATGAAGGCGATCAAGGATTATTTCCGCAAGCGCAGCGGCAAACGCCCGGAGAAGGTATTTTCTTTCTCCTCTGCGACAAAATACAGCGGCGCGGTTTTTGAAGATGCAAATTATGTGCTGGGAGCGCCGGAATTTATTCTCCGGGAAGCCTACGGACAGTATGCATCCCAGATCGAGCGGTGGAGCCACCAAGGCTACCGGGTGCTTGTCTTTGCAAAATACGGCGGCGTTCTGACAGGGGAGGCGCTGACTGCCCCGGCGGAGCCCATGGGGATGATCCTGCTGGCAAACCCGATCAGGGAGAATGCCAGAGAGACCTTTGCGTATTTTGCGAACCAGGGTGTGGAGATCAAGGTTATTTCCGGGGACAATCCCGTTACCGTATCGGAGGTTGCAAAGGAAGCCGGAATAAAAAATGCCGGCGTATACGTGGATGCTTCCACGCTGACGGATGAGGATGAGCTCAGGGATGCGGCGGATCAGTATACAGTATTCGGACGGGTGACGCCGGATCAGAAGCGGCAGCTTGTCAGCGCTTTGAAGAAGGCCGGACATACGGTTGCCATGACCGGAGACGGAGTCAACGACGTGCTGGCATTGAAGGATGCGGACTGCAGCATTGCCATGGCCTCCGGCAGCGACGCCGCGGCCCAGGTGGCACAGCTTGTACTGCTGGAGTCTGACTTTTCCAAGATGCCCTCTGTGGTGGCGGAGGGCAGACGAGTTGTCAATAATATCGAGCGGACGGCCAGCCTGTTCCTCGTAAAAAATATTTTCTCGCTGTTTATGTCCATACTGTCGATTCTGCTGATGGTGAACTATCCGCTGGAGCCGTCGCAGATATCCCTGATCAGTATGTTTACGATCGGTATTCCGGCATTCGTGATGTCTCTGGAGCAGAATACGGACCGTATCAGGGGACATTTCCTGAGCAACGTCCTGTTCAAGGCGCTGCCGGGCGGGCTTACAGATTTTATCGTAGTCAGCGCTTTATACCTTTTCTGTATGGAGTTCAATGTGAGCGCGGATGATGTTTCGACCTCCTCCACCATCGTTCTGGCCATCGTGGGACTGATGATCCTGTACCAGATCGCGTCGCCTATGACGAAATATCACTGGTTTTTATGGTTCGGCATGGCGGCAGGCCTGCTTTACTGTATGATTTTTGTCAGCAACGTGTTTGCTATTACGAGTATTTCGAAGAAGTCCGTGATGCTTCTGGTGATTTTCGCTATTATTACGGAGCCAATCTTCCGTTATCTGAGCATTGGCATAAAGAAGCTCTCGAACGTTTATATGAATAGAAAACAGAAGCAGCGGACCGCATAGTAAATTTTAGTGGATTTTGAAGGAAATTGCTGGTATACTTTAATCATTAAAACATATAAGGAGAAAAACCATGAAAAGAGTTCTTTTAAAGCTGAGCGGCGAGGCCTTGGCCGGAGATAAGAAAACTGGTTTTGATGAGCCGACGGTCACGAAGGTGGCAAAACAGGTAAAGACCCTGGTTGATCAGGGTATGGAGATCGGTATTGTGATCGGCGGAGGCAATTTCTGGAGGGGACGCTCCAGTGAAAATATTGACCGGACAAAGGCGGACCAGATCGGAATGCTGGCTACGGTGATGAACTGCATTTATGTTTCGGAAATCTTTCGTTCCGTGGGGATCGAGACGGCCGTGATGACTCCATTTGCCTGCGGGGCATTTACGGAGCTGTTTTCCAAGGACCGGGTGAAGGAGTGCTTCTCCAAAGGAGTAGTGACCTTCTTTGCAGGCGGGACAGGCCATCCGTACTTTTCAACGGATACGGCTACGGTGCTCCGGGCCATCGAGATCGAGGCAGACGTGATCCTGCTGGCCAAGTCCATTGACGGAGTGTATGACAGTGATCCCAAGGACAACCCGGACGCAAAGAAATACGATGAAATATCCATCCAGGAGGTTATTGACAAGAAGCTGGGTGTGGTAGATATGACGGCCTCCATCATGTGTATGGAGAATCACATGCCGATGCTGGTATTCGGGCTGAATCAGGAAAACAGTATTGTAAATACGGTGAACGGGACCTTGAACGGCACGAGAGTGACTGTTTAGTTTGAGAATTACAGGAGGAAAGAAAAATGGATGAAAGAATTAAGGTGTATGATGAGAAGATGACAAAAACATACAACAATCTTCTTGGAGAATTTGCAACGGTGCGGGCAGGACGTGCCAATCCGAACGTATTAAATAAGATAAAGGTTGACTACTACGGCACGCCGACGCCGCTTCAGCAGGTGGGTAATATCACAGTTCCGGAGCCGCGGATCCTTCAGATCCAGCCCTGGGAATCTTCTATGGTCAAGGCCATCGAAAAGGCGATCCTGACCTCTGATATCGGCATCAATCCTTCCAATGACGGCCGTATCATCCGGCTGATTTTCCCGGAGCTTACCGAGGAACGCAGAAAGGATCTTGTAAAGGATATCAAGAAAAAGGGCGAGGCCGGCAAGGTGGCTGTCCGCAACATCAGAAGAGACGCCAACGATTATCTGAAGAAGCTGGGAAAGACGCCGGATGTTTCCGAGGATGAAGTAAAGGATCTTGAGGATAAGATTCAGAAGCTGACAGATAAGTACATCAAAGAAATTGATAAGGCAGTAGAAGAAAAGTCAAAAGAGATTCTTACAGTATAGGATATGAGGGGGCTGCACCATGCCCCCTTTTTTCCCGCAAAAGATCAGATTGGGAGGAAAGAGTTATGGTAATTCCGCAGCATGTTGCGATTATTCTTGACGGAAACGGCCGATGGGCCAAAAGTAAGGGAATGCCCCGCAATTACGGGCATGTACGCGGCGCAAAAAATCTTGAGGTTATCTGTGAGGATGCCTACAATATGGGGATCAAGTATCTGACCGTATACCTTTTTTCAACGGAGAACTGGAAGCGCTCTAAGGATGAGGTGGACGCTTTGATGAAGCTGTTCCGAAGCTACACCAAGACGTGTATCAAGACGGCACGGGACAACAACATGAAGGTGCGCGTACTGGGAGACCCTACGGCGTTGGCGCCGGACCTGCAGAAAAGCCTCAAAAATCTGGTGGAGTCTTCTAAAGATAATACCGGCCTGAATTTCCAGATTGCAATCAATTACGGCAGCCGGGATGAGATCGTGCGCGGGATTCGGAAGCTTGCCGCTGACTGCAGGGACGGGCAGTTTTCGCCGGAGGATATCACGGAGGAGATGTTTGCGGGTTATCTTGATACGGCGGGCATCCCGGACCCGGATCTGCTGATCCGCACCAGCGGAGAGCAGCGCCTGTCGAATTATCTGATGTGGCAGTTAGCATATACAGAATTTTATTTTACAGAGGTGCCGTGGCCGGCCTTTACGAAAGAGGAGCTTCAGAAAGCCATCGAAAAATATAACGGACGGGAAAGACGTTACGGCGGCATCAAGGAGGAATGAGTATGTTTCGGACAAGGTTGATCAGTGGGATCGTGCTGGTGGCCATAGCGCTGGCGGTTATTATCACAGGGGGCCCGGTGCTGGCTGCGACGCTGCTGGCGATTTCGGTTATTGGACTGGAAGAGCTGTATAAGGCTTTGGGAATTGAGGACGGGAAATTTTCTCCGCTGGCTGCAGTGGGATTTGTCGGCTGTATTGTTTATTATGTAATAGTATTTTTCGATTTTACGGCATATACTATGACAGTGCTGATTGCTCTTTTGATTCTGTTTATGGCGGTGTATGTTTTTACCTATCCGCGCTACAAAACAGATCAGGTGACGGGAGCGTTTTTCGGCGTGGTATATGTGGCGGTTATGCTTTCCTTCATCTTTGAGCTGCGTCAGATGGAGAACGGAAAGCTTCTGGTATGGCTGATCTTTTTGGCTTCCTGGGGCTGCGACACCTGCGCTTACTGTGTGGGAATGCTGATCGGCAAGCACAAAATGTCACCGAAACTAAGTCCGAAGAAATCCGTGGAGGGTGCAGTCGGCGGCGTGGTAGGAGCGGCGCTTCTGGGCGTGATCTATGCTGCGGCTGTTTCGGGATACATGGGCGGAGAAGGCAATCATATGATAAGCTTTGGATTGATCTGCGCCGCCGGAGCCCTGATTTCCATGGTGGGTGACCTTGCGGCCTCCGCCATCAAGCGCAATCACGGGATCAAGGATTACGGCAAGCTGATCCCGGGACACGGCGGGATTCTGGATCGGTTTGACAGTGTGATTTTTATTGCGCCGGTGATCTATTATCTGGCCCAGGCTCTTGTGGGCCGGATTTAGGAGAAGCGGGAAGAGATACATTTAAGAGAAGCGGGAAGAGATACGGCAGCTTGACGGCACTGCGCTGCGGGAAGACCGTCGGATACAGATAGTACGAAAGGAAATAAGATACAGATGAAGACAATAGCAATTCTTGGATCAACGGGTTCCATCGGCACGCAGACGCTGGAGGTGGCCCGGGCAAACGGCGATATCCGCGTTGCGGCTTTGGCGGCGGGCAGAAATATTAAGCTGCTGGAGCGGCAGATCCGCGAGTTTAAGCCGCGGATGGCCGCGGTATGGGAAGAAAAGGATGCGAAGGAGCTGCGGGCGTCAGTGGCGGATCTGCAGGTGGAGATCCTTTCCGGCATGGATGGACTGAAGGCGGTGGCCGTGTGTGAGGAGGCCGAGATCCTGGTGACGGCGATCGTCGGCATGATCGGCATTGTTCCGACGATTGAGGGAATCAAAGCCGGGAAGGACATAGCTCTGGCAAACAAAGAAACGCTGGTGACGGCGGGACATATTATTATGCCTCTGGCGAAGGAATGCGGCATACGGATTCTTCCGGTGGACAGCGAGCACAGCGCGATTTTCCAGGCGCTGAACGGAGAGGACGGCAGAAACATCGACAAGATCCTGCTGACGGCTTCCGGCGGGCCCTTCCGGGGAAGAACCTGGGAAGAGCTGAAAAAGGTTCGGGTGGAGGATGCGCTGAAGCATCCGAACTGGGCTATGGGGCAGAAGATTACGATAGATTCGGCCAGCATGGTAAACAAGGGACTGGAGGTAATGGAGGCCAGATGGCTGTTCGGCACCGGGCTTGATCAGATCCAGGTGGTGATACAGCCCCAGAGCATCATTCATTCCATGGTGCAGTTTTCGGACGGCGCAGTGATCGCTCAGCTTGGCACTCCAGATATGAAGCTGCCGATCCAGTATGCGCTGTATTACCCGCAGCGGCGCTTCCTTGCAGGGGAGCGGCTGGATTTTGCGAAGATACGCAGCATTACGTTTGAGGATCCGGACCCGGAGACCTTTAAGGGACTGGCATACGCCTTTGAAGCGGCAAAAACGGGGGGCTCCATGCCGACCGTGTTCAATGCCGCAAATGAGCGGGCAGTCAGCAAGTTCCTGAAGCGTCAGATCGGTTTTACGGATATTTACGAGATTATACGCTACTGTATGGATGCGCATCGGGTCATTGATATGCCGGATGTAAAGCAGATCCTGGACACGGAGCAGAGTGTGTACGAATTAATTGAAAGCAGGTGGTAAATTGAAGATCATCATAGCGCTTCTGGTTTTCAGCGTTATTATAATCATACATGAGCTGGGACATTTCCTTTTGGCGAAAATAAATGGGATTACAGTTGTGGAATTTTCGCTGGGAATGGGGCCGAGGCTGTTTAGCTTTGACGCCGGCGGTACGAAGTATTCTCTGAAGGTGCTGCCCTTCGGCGGCTCCTGTATGATGCTGGGAGAAGATGAGGATGATGAGGGAGAGGGAACCTTTGGAAGCAAATCTGTCTGGGCAAGGATTTCTGTGATCGCAGCGGGGCCGATCTTCAATTTCCTGCTGGCCTTTGTCCTGTCAATTTTCATTATCGGAAATATCGGCTATGATATTCCGGTGCTGCTGGGAGTCTCAGAGGGACTTCCGGCGCAGGAGGCCGGACTTCAGGCCGGAGACCGCATTACAAAGATGAACGGTAAGACGATCAGGCTTTACCGGGAGGTGCAGAATTATTCGATTTTCCACAACGGAGAGACCGTGGTATTCGAATACGAGCGCGACGGACAGAAGCATGAAGCCACCGTTGAGCCGGTGATGACAGACTCCGGGTATAAATACGGAATATCGGGAAGCGTCAACTACAGGCAGAAGACGAATGCGATCCAGACGCTTCAGTACAGTGCGTATGAGGTGTATTACTGGATTGACATGACGCTGCAGAGCCTGAAAATGCTGGCGGGCGGCAATGTAAAGCTGGATGACGTGTCCGGGCCGGTGGGGGTCGTGGATGTCATCGGGGAGACATACGAAGAGAGCAAGTCAGACGGCATCCTGTATATCTGGCTGAATCTCATGAATGTTGCCATCCTGCTGACGGCCAACTTGGGCGTTATGAATCTGCTGCCGATACCCGCCCTGGACGGAGGACGACTGGTATTCTTGATTATTGAGGCGATCCGCAGGAAGCGCGTGGACCCGGAGGTAGAGGCAAAGATACACTTTGCGGGACTGATGCTTCTGCTGGTGCTGATGGTGGTTGTCATGTTTAACGATGTGAAAAAGATTCTGATATAATACGGGAGGCAATGCCGTACATGGTTTGAATAGAGCTGTGTATGGCTTTTTCTTTTGCCCTTTTGTCAATTCATGCATTGTGGAGAAATGAAAGCATTCTTTTTTCTATTTCATTTCAGGTCATCAAATGCGTATAATTCTTTTTCTTTGGTTTTTTCGTTCGTAAATCCACCGCACTTTTATCGCTGTGCTGTTTTCGGAAATTGCGGGGCGTAGTACCGGTTTCTTCGCTGAAGGCACGGTTGAAGGTACGCAGGCTCTCAAAACCGCAGCGGGCCGCGATCTCGCTGATGCTGCTGTCGGAAAAGGCCAGCCTGCGTTTGGCGGAGGTAATACGGATAAATTTCAGGTAAGCGTTAAAGCCGATTCCGATTTCCTGATTGCAGATGCGGGAAAGCCGGAAGGGAGAGATCCCAAGATCATCGGCAGCCTGGGCCAGAGTTATGGGATGGTAGGCATTCTGGTATAAGTAGAGCAGGATCCGCTCTGTCTCTGTCATCTCCGTGTTTTTAATGAGCGTCGGCGGGGTAACATCGAAAAGCGCGCCGATGAGTGTATATAGCAGTCCCACATGGACAAGCATATTAGACCGCTGCACCGCAGGGTCCAGCAGGGAATGAAGCATCTGGTCTACGCAGGAAGGATATTGATTTGCGCGGAAAACAGGATTTTTGAGACGGTACTTCCCGGAAAAATAGCGGTTTGGAAGCAGTGATTCTTCCGAGAACACGCCGAATCCCAGTATTTCCGAATACTGCTTTGTCTCATAGCTGTGATTGCGGTAGGGCATGACAAGGGCAATGTCGCCTTCGTGAAGCTCATAATTTTTGTTGTCGATTCTGGCGGTGATTGTTCCGTGAAGGACGTAAATTCCTTCTACGCCGCCGTGGATATGCGGCACGTAGGAGAAATTCTCATTCAGGCTGTAGGTATAGCCATGTAAAAATAAATCGGGGAAAATCTGTTTTTTTGTGTTTTCTGCCATGTTTCCTCCAAAGCCAAAAGATAAAACGAAGCAAGGTGCTCAAAATGATTATTCTGTATTATAAAGTCAATTTACAGACAGTGTCAAGCTGGCAATCCCGGCGCCTCAAAATTTGTCGAATCCGAACAAAGAATTGTCCAGTATTTGCAGGTGCGTTGATTTAGAAATTTAAATTGATTTTACGTTAATTCGCTAAAATGACAAAGAATTTTCGGAGGATATGCTGCAAAAATTGGCGAGATTAAATTCCGAAAAAAGACGAAAAAATGAAAATATTAGAAAATAATGGCCAAATTCGAATTTGAGTTTCCGAAATGTTTATTATACAATCGTCCACATAATTGTTTGGAACGAAAGGAGGACAAAAAATGGATTTGCTTGAAAAGCTGAAAAATGACCCGCAAAATCCAAATCTGTATCGTGAGTATGGGATACAGCTTTTGAAGGAAAACCGCGGGGATGAGGCCCTGGAGGTTTTTTCCACCGGTCTGGTCTACAATCCGTTTGATTATGTGATGCGTTTCTGGAGGGGACGTAAGTATATCGGCCGCGAGATGTACGTGCAGTCGGCAAGCGATCTGAAGCTGGCCGCGATGACCAATCCGGAGGACTGGGAATGCTGGTATTATCTTGGCGTAGCCTGCTATCTGGCGGGACTGTATGAGGAGGCAAAGGCCGCTCATGAAAGATCCCGTACCAATATGATCAAATACGGCATCAAGGCCGTGCCGGCCACCGTTGACTGGTATTGGATGATTTGTATGAAGCTGGGACAGAAAGAGGAGGCGCAGGCTGTACTTGACTACGTATATCCGGGAATGGAGACAGAGGATGGGGACTATCTTGCGCGCACGCTGCTGTACAAGGGCTATTACAAGCCGGAGAACTTCGTGGAAGAGCGCATGAAGGAGATCCAGAATCCAGAGCGCCCGAGAATCTATGAGCAGATGCTGACCTTCGGCCTGGCAAATTATCTGCATTATCAGGGACGCGACGAGGAGGCGGTTCCGCTCTTTAAATCACTGGCGGAAAGTCCTGACAACCGAAGCCTGTTTGCAGTGAAGCAGGCGATGGAGCAGCTCACAGAGCTGGGAATTGCGTATACGGTTCCGAAGGCATAAAGGATGCCCAGCGGGATATGTATAGATCAAAAAAAGAAAGAAGGGAATAACTATGAAAAAGAAAAGTTCCGTATGGATGGCTCTTGCACTTACCTGTTCGCTTGCACTTGGATCCTTTGCCGGTGCGGGTGCGGTGAGCGCTGAGGAAGCGGAGTACAAGGATACCATTGTCTGGGTAATCGGAAATGACCAGGATACCCTGGATCCGCAGATGAATGTTTCAAATGCAAAGGTAATTCCGCAGTATTATGAAGGCCTGGTGGGCTTTGATACTGACGGAAACGTCGTGTGCAGGATAGCGGAGAGCTATGAATCCAGCGAGGATAAGCTGACCTGGACCTTCCACCTGCGTGATGATGTGTATTTCCATTCCGGCAAGCAGTGTACGTCCGCTGACTTCCAGGCGACCTTTGACCGGCTTCTGGATCAGGAGCATCCGGTACGTCATACGGCGTCCTATACCTATATTGAGTCCACAGAGGCAGTGGATGATTTTACGTTTGTCATCCATCTGGCGCAGCCGAAGGCCTTCTTCCTGGAGTCAATTGCATCTCAGGTAGTAATGAATGCGGATTATATTGAAAAGTATGGAACAGAGCTCGGAAATACGGCAGAGAGCGTTGACGGCTGCGGTCCTTTCAAATGCGGAGGCTGGACCAAGGGCGAGGAAATGATTTTTGAGCGTTTTGACGATTATTACGGAGACGTTGCCGAGACAGAGACTGTCATTATGAAGATCGTTGCAGAGCAGACCTCCCGGGCCATTGCAATAGAGACCGGAGAGGCAGATATTGCGGACGGTATTTCACCGGATGATGCAGTGCGTCTCGATGAGCTGGATGGCATTACCGTGAGCAAGACAGACGGAAACGGCTGCCATGTGTTCCAATTTAACTGCAAGTCTGACAATACGCCGATCCAGGATCCGAAGGTTCGTCTTGCCATCTGCTATGCAATTGACCGGGAGACGATCTGTGACTATCTGTACAGCGGCCTTGGAGAAGAACCGATTGATTCCATTATGGCTCCGTCAGTGGCAGGATATTCTTCTGTGGGAGTGCTGCCCTACGATGTGGACAAGGCAAAGGAGCTTCTGGCTGAGGCAGGCTATGCCGACGGCTTTGATATGACGATCATGACCACGGACGTTTACAACCGGGGTGTTGAGATGGGAGAAATCCTTGTAGAAGAGCTGAAGGAAGTGGGCATCAATGTAACGCTGGAGGTTGTGGAGCTTGCCGTATTCAGCTCTGCATGGGGTGGATTCACACCGGAAGAGTTCAACGAGCAGTTCGGCTGGGATATGTTCATCATGGGATCAGGCGGCGCTTCAAATGCAGACACGCTGCTGTACCGCATCATGCATTCGTCAGAAAATAATACAAATAATTACGGCTTCTATTCTAATGCAGAGGTAGATGAGCTCCTTGAAAAGGGCGCGGTTACCATAGATGAGGAAGAGCGTGACGAATGCTACAGAAGAATAGCGGAGATCGTGATTTATGAGGATCCCTTTGGATGCTACATGAATCTTCGCAAGAACGTATATGCTCTGTCCGATAAAATTGAAAACTTTTCTGTCAAAGCGGCTAATACGATGAATCTGGCACGTATTCGCTGCAGAGCATAACGCGGAGGTTTGTTTTTAGCTAACAGTTAGATGGTTGAAGTGACGGAGATAATTTCGTGTTGTTTCCGTCGCTTTTACTATACTCATATTTTTTGAGGAGGTGTCCCGGTGTTTAAATATGTAGTAAAGCGGATTTTACAGATGATTCCCATGATGCTGATTCTGTCGCTGATTGTTTTTTTGATGGTCCGGCTGATTCCAGGAGACCCGGTGGACCTGATGCTCGGCCTGGATGTACCAAAGGATACGAAGGAATATGAACGGGAGAAGCTGGGCCTTAATGATCCACTTCCAGAGCAATATCTGCGCTTTGTGGGCAACGCGCTGAAGGGCGACCTGGGGACTTCCATTTTTTCCGGCGAGCCTGTTGTGGATGAGCTGGCAAAGCGGTTCCCGAAAACCCTGACGCTGGCGGTGGGCGGTACTCTGTTCGGAGCGCTGCTCGGAATTATTCTTGGAATCATCGCGGCGATCCACAGGAACAAGCTGGCGGACAACATCATAGCGGTGGCGTCGCTGCTGGCAGTTTCGACTCCATCGTTTTTCCTGGCCCTGATTTTGATGCTGATTTTCTGTCTGCAGCTTCGGTGGCTCCCAAGTATAGGAATGGATTCCTGGAAGGGAGCGATACTTCCGATTGTCACCCTGGGGGCGCAGGCGGTGGGCTCCATTGCGCGGACAACGCGCAGCTCTATGCTGGATGTGATTCATCAGGATTATATACGTACCTCCCGGGCGCGGGGCGTGCCGGAACGGGTGGTAATTTACGTGCATGCGTTTAAAAATGCGCTGATCCCGATTCTGACCGCAGTTGGGTTGCGTTTTGGAGGCCTGCTGGCCGGAGCAACGCTGGTGGAGACCGTATTTTCCATTCCGGGAATCGGGCGGTTCGTGGTGGATTCCGTCAGCAACCGGGATTATCCGGCGATACAGGGCTCGGTTCTTGTGCTGGCGCTGACGTTTGTCGTTGTTAACACGGCGGTGGATCTGCTTTATGCTGTCGTTGATCCCCGTGTGAAATATGAATAAGGGAGGGCGGAGATGAAAAAGAAAGGTACATTTTTATCAAAACACCCGATTCTGCGCAGGTTTATGCGGCGGAAGGTGTCTGTCGCGGCTGCGGTGATTCTGATTCTGTTCGTTCTGACGGCAATCTTCGGACCATACATTTGGAAAACGGACCCGCTGGCCCAGAGCGTCATGAAGAAGTACGGTCCTATGACGGCGGAGCATCCGCTGGGGACGGACAATCTGGGAAGAGATACCCTGGCCCGGATGATCCAGGGAGCCCGGACCTCTCTTACCATCAGCTTTGCCGGCGTGCTTTCCGGCTCTGCCATCGGCGTGCTCCTGGGCGTATTTGCGGGATATTTCGGAGGTTGGATTGATGCGCTGATCAGCCGCCTGGTGGATGTGCTTCTGGCGTTTCCGGGACTGCTGCTGGCTATTACGATTGTGGCGATTCTCGGCTCAGGCTCCATCAATACAGTAATTGCGATTTCCATTTTTACGGTTCCGGCCATGACAAGAATGATGAGGGGCTGCGTCATCGGCCTGAAAAATGCGGAATATGTGCAGGCCTGCTACACGATGGGAGAGAGCGACATGCGGATTATATTTCATCATATTATTCCGAATGCGATGTCCCAGATCATTGTCAATGTGACGCTGGGGCTTGGCGCTGCAATTCTGACGGCTTCTTCGCTGTCCTTCCTGGGGCTTGGCGTTACGCCGCCGGAGGCGGAATGGGGCGCGATGCTGTCCAACATGCGCGAGGTAGTGCGCACGTATCCGATGGGAGTTCTCGTGCCGGGTATTGCGATTACTCTGGTGGTCATGAGCTTCAGCCTGGTGGGAGACGGACTGCGGGATGCGCTTGACCCGAAGCTGAAGAATAATTAAGGAGGTGTGCGCGCAGTGGCAGAAAAAGTACTTCAGGTGAAAAATCTTAAGACTTACTATTATACAGAAGAAGGCGTGGTACCGGCGGTAGACGGTCTTGATTTTGATGTGGAAAAGGGAGAGACCTTTGCGATCGTGGGAGAATCCGGCTGCGGAAAATCCGTTACCTCCCTTTCTGTTTTGCGGTTAGTCCCCACCCCGCCCGGAAAGATCGTAGGCGGAGAAATCCTTTATAACGGAGAGGATTTGTTGAAAAAAACGGAAAAGGAAATGCGCGGGATACGGGGCAATGAAATATCCATGGTCTTTCAGGAGCCGATGACGAGTCTGAATCCGGTGTTTACGGTGGGCAGGCAGATCGGGGAGTCCTTTAAATTCCATCAGAATATGGGAAAAAATGAAGCCCGGCAGCGTTCCATTGAAATGCTGCGACTGGTGGGGATTCCGTCGGCGGAAAAGGTGGTGGACGATTATCCGCACCAGCTTTCCGGCGGGATGCGTCAGCGTGTCATGATCGCAATGGCGCTGGCCTGCAATCCCAGGCTTTTGATTGCAGATGAACCGACAACGGCGCTGGACGTGACGATCCAGGCCCAGATCCTGCATTTGCTGAAGGAGCTGAAGGAAAAGACCGGCACCTCTATTATCCTGATTACGCATGATCTGGGGATCGTGGCGCAGATTGCGCAGCGTGTTATGGTCATGTACAGCGGACAGGCAGTGGAAAGCTGCGACGTCCGCACCATTTATAAGAATCCGCTGCACCCCTATACCGAGGGGCTGCTGGCCTCAGTGCCGAAGCTCACGGACGAGGAGATAGAGGAGCTTCCGAGCATTCCGGGCATGGTTCCCTCCCCCAGCGATCTGCCGAAGGGCTGCAGGTTTGCCCCGCGCTGCTGCAAAGCGGGAAAGCGGTGCCTGGAGCAGAGGCCGGAGCTCAAAGAAGTGGAGCCTGGACATAAGGTGCGCTGTTTTCTTTATGAGGGAGGTGTGGATTGATGGAAGCCAGAAAACTGCTTGAGGTAAAAAATCTGAAGGTGTATTATCCGATTGGCGGGAAGAGAAAAAAATCCTCCGGTTCTTTCGTCAGAGCGGTGGACGGAATAAGCTTTGATGTGTATGAGGGAGAGACCTTCGGCATTGTGGGCGAATCCGGCTGCGGAAAGTCTACGACCGGAAAGACGCTGGTGCGTCTGAATAAGCCCACGGAGGGCACGGTGCTTTTTGAGGGGCGGGATCTCAGCCTGCATGCGAAACGCAGGGATGTGATGGAGCTGACCCAGAAGATTCAGATTATTTTTCAGGATCCTTATTCCTCACTGGATCCGAGGCTTACCATCGGAAAATGCATCGAGGAGCCGCTGATCGTGCATAAGAAGGGGAATGCGGAGGAGCGCAGGAAGCGTGTGCTGGAGCTGATGCATGACGTTGGCCTGAGGGAGGAACAGTATACCCGGTATCCCCATGAATTTTCCGGCGGGCAGCGGCAGAGAATCGGCGTCGCCCGGGCCCTGGCCCTCAATCCCTCGCTGATCGTATGCGATGAACCGGTGTCGGCCCTGGATGTGTCAATTCAGGCCCAGATCCTGAATCTGATGAAAGAATTACAGAAAAAGTATAATCTGACCTATATTTTTATTTCACATAATCTGAGTGTTGTCAAGCATGTCTGCGACCGTATCGCGGTGATGTACCTCGGCAATATTATGGAAATCGGCGATAAAAAGGACCTGTTCAGCAATCCGGCGCATCCCTATACCCAGGCGCTTTTGGATGCTATTCCGGTGCCGGATCCCGATGTTGTCAGTATGACGGGAACTCTGGAGGGGGATGTGCCCAGCCCTGTGAATCCGCCCTCCGGCTGCGTATTCCATACGAGGTGCCGTTACGCCTGTGATCAGTGCCGGAGGGAGAAGCCGGAGCTGAAGGCAGTGGGAGACGGCCATTTCGCGGCATGCTGGAAATGTGAAGAACTGAGAAAGGAGAACTAAGTATGGCGTCTCATTTTTATGATGTTGTCCCGGGAAGAGCTGCCCGGGTGGTGTTCAGCCATAATCTGGCCTTTTTTACCGGTCATGCGGCTCCGCAGTATCCGACGCTGCAGAAACAGACAGAAGCGGTGCTGAAGCGTTATGAGGAGCTTTTTGACCAGTTTGGCCTGTTGAAAAAGAATATTATTTATGCTGCCTGCTATCTGAAAAATGCAGATGAGGAGGAAGAATTTGCAAGAGCGTATACACAGTGGTGCGACCCTGAAAATCCGCCGGCGGGTTATACCGTAACGGGAATTCCCATCCAGCACAGTCCGGTGGGGGATAACGTTCTGGTGGAGCTTCAGTTCATCGTTGCCACCGATCCCGAAGCAAAGATTAAGCGTTATGACATTGCAAAGGGATGCCGGGTGGCGGTGTACGACGGAATGGCATATTTTACAGGACACGTCAGCCCCAAGGAGGATGGAGCGGAGAAACAGACTCAGAGCGTTCTGGCAAGATACGAGGAGCTGTTTAAGCGTTTCCATCTGAAAAAGGAAAATGTAGTTGCGGCCTACGCCTTTTTGAAGAACGCCGATCAGTATGAGGCCGTGACGAAGCAGATGGCGGACTTCTTCGGTGAAAATCCGCCGGCCGCTGTCATTGTAGGGGCGAGCCCCAATCAAAATACGGCAATGGGACCGAGAATCGAGATCGAGCTCGCGCTGTTTGTGGCGACGGGAGAGAAGCCGGACATTGTCCGCAGAGATGTTTTCCCGGGCATGAGCCGTGTGGTGGAGTATAACGGACTGGCTTGGTTTTCGGCACACTGCGCTTCCTCAGGAAGCACATTGAAGGAGCAGACCGCCGTCCTGGCGGAGCGTTACAGCGAGCTGTTTGAGCAGTTCGGATATAAGCGGGAGAATGTGGTCATGGCTTACGGATACGTAAGGGACATCGGGAAATGCCTGGAATTTGAGGCGCCGATGAGCACCTGGAGGGATCAGGAACGGCCCCCGGCAGGCGTGTTGGTGGAAGCCGGTATGTGCGGGCCGGAGTGTCATCTGGAGCTGCAGTTTATCGTGTCAGTGGACGAATCTGAGTAAAGGAGGAGAGAGTATGGGTGAAAAGAAAAAGATGGGGCTGGATATTGCACGTTCCAGTACGCTGGTGCAGCCGTATCAGGTCATGAGCTGGGAGCGGAATCCGATTCCGAAGGATCAGGAGCTGGATGCAATTCAGAGCCAGATTGATGCAGAGCCGGAGCGTGCGGAGCTTTATATGAAAAAGGGACACCGTCTGGCCGTTTTGGGATATTACAGGGAGGCCGGGGAATGTTATTCCCAGGCAATTACCTATGATCCGTTTAACTGGGAATTTTACCGCCATCGCGCACACCGCTTTCTTTCCTGCGGCCTGTTTGCAGACGCGGCGGCTGATTTTACGATGGCGAGCCGTCTCAATCCGAAGGACTGGAACGTGTGGTATCATCTCGGGCTGTCCTATTTTCTGCTGGGGATGTATGAGAAGGCAGACTGGGCGTATACGCGCTGCGCTGCGCTGAACAAAACGAAGGAGGAGCTGGTGGCGGTGGCAGACTGGCGCTATATGACGCTGATGCGGCTGGGCCAAAAGGAAGAGGCGCAGCAGCTTCTGGATACAATTGAACCGGACCTTGAGATAACAGACATAGCCAGCGCTGCATACTACAAACGACTTCTGCTGTACAAGGGCCTGATTTCACCGGAGGAGCTTTTTGAGAACGTAGATCCGAAGGCGGGAGCAGGGCTGGGGGTGATCACCCAGGGCTTTGGACTTGCAAATTATTATCTGTTCCGGGGAGAGACGCAGAAGTATGAGGAGCTCCTTGAGCAGGTAATCGAAACATCTGCGAACAGCCGCTGGTACAGTGCGTTTGCCTGTCTGGCCGCCCACGCGGACCAGCAAAGAAATACAAAATAGAGGGAGGGTGTATCGTATGGAATTCAATCAGAATTATGAAAGAGCCAGCTGGGAGCGGTGCGAGGTTCCCGGCGACAGTCTGATCGAGGCGGCGGAGGCCGCCCTGCGGGAGGACCCGGACAACGGAGTGCGCTGGATGAAAAAAGGACATGCACATGCACGTCTTTCTCTGATGCGTGAGGCGGAGGAATACTATGCCATGGCAATCGCCTGCGATCCGTTTTGCTGGGAATATTACCGGCACCGGGCGCACCGGATGCTGTCCTGCTGGCGTTTCCAGGACGCCGCGGCGGATTTTACCATTGCATCCCGTCTGAATCCGAAGGACTGGAATGTGTTTTACCATCTGGGTCTTTCCTTTTTCCTGCTGCGGGATTACGAACGGGCCGCAAAGGCGTATCAGCGCTGCTATGAGCTTACGAAGGCAGAGCAGGAGCTGATCG
This sequence comes from Lachnospiraceae bacterium, assembly GCA_030524705.1. GTDB lineage: Bacteria > Bacillota > Clostridia > Lachnospirales > Lachnospiraceae > Choladousia. Next base: position 79,517 of record JAUNGD010000002.1, read on the forward strand.
CGGTCAGCGACTGGTATTATATGACGCTGTTGCGTTTGGGAAAAAAGGAAGAGGCGCAGTGTATACTTGACCGCATCACAGAAAATATGGAGCCGGGAGACAATACGGCTTATTACGCCCGGCTGTTGATGTACAAGGGTCTGAAAAGGCCGGAGGAGCTGCTGGCGGCCGACCCGGAGAAGACGACGGATATTGAGCTTGTGACCATGGGCTTTGGAATCGGAAATTATTATCTGATGAACGGCGAGCCGGAGAAGGGCTATGAGGTGATGGAGCGCGTCGTCAAGGCCGGAGATCAGAGTGATTGTTACTTTGCATTTGCTTATCTTGCGTCCAAGGCGGAGCTGTCTGCGCGTGAACAGAACCGGGAGGCCGTATAATCTGAAAAAACCGGAGGAGGGTAAGTATGTATAAAATAAGTCTGGACGATTTTGTTCATTATAATTTTCTGTCAGAGGTCAAAATGTCTCCTGACGGAAAGGGGGCGGCTTACCTGGTTTCCTGGGCCGACGAGGAGGAAAACGGATATCTCACGGATCTGTACTGGATTGAGAATCTGTGCAGTGACGCCATGAGCATCCGGCTGACTGCGACAGGCAGGGTAAAAAGCTTTATCTGGATGGGAAAAAATCTGGCCTACACGGAATACAGGGAAGCGGACGCCGGGCATCCCTACGGGACGACGGAAATTTATTCTGTGAGCCGGTACGGTACCGAGCCGGAGAAGCTCTGCACGGCAGAGGGACTGGTGATCCTGGAGGGAGAGCTGGACAGCGGCAGGCTGGCGGTCAGCCGGGTAGACAATATCGCGCATCAGCAGGCCCTGCAGGGATTGACGGGAAGCGACTATGAGAAGGAATGCGCCAGATTGAAGCAGGAGGAGAAAACCGCCTCGGTTTTTGATGAATATCCGTTCTGGTTTAACGGCATAGGCACTATCAGCAAGAGGCGCAGGACCGTTTATCTGCTGAATACGCAGGATGGGACGATGGAGCGTCTGACGCCCTTCGGCTTCCGCACAAGGTATATCTGTGTGGAGGGCGCCCGGATTCTCTACAGCGGCGGTTTCGTGGAGCCGGTGGAGGATGACAGAATGAGCGCCTGGATGTTCGAGGAGAGCAGCGGGGAGACGGTGTGTATCCTCCCGGAAAAGGAGCGTCATGTCTATGCGGTATGCCTATCTGGAGGAAAGGCAGTTCTTGTTTCCTCAAAGATGGATCGCTACAGCGTGGCGCAGTGCCCGGATATTCTGCTCATTGACCCGAAGGACGGCAGCAGGAGGGTGCTCTGTGATTACACCAGGGAGATTAATGTAGGGAATCCCGTTGCCAGCGACTGCCGGCTCGGAGGAGGATACGTGATTCGGGCCTATCAGGACAAGCTGTACTTTATCATGGGGGTAGCGGACGCCTCCCATCTGTACTCCTGCGACCTGCAGGGCAATGTGGAATGTGTCTTTGCCAAGGACGGTTCCATAGACTGCTTTGACATTCAAAACGGCCGCATTGCCATGATCGCAATGCACGATATGCGCCTTCAGGAGCTGTATGCTTTGGAAAAATCCGCAGAGGCGGTGCGCTGTACGAGCTGGAACGACGACTTTTACCTGACCAGGCCGCCGATCATGCCGGAAAAATGCAATTTTATCAATCAGGACGGCGTGGAAATTCACGGCTTTGTGATAAAGCCCGCGGATTATAAAGCGGGAAACAGTTATCCGGCGATTCTGGATATTCACGGAGGCCCCCATCTGAGTTACGGAGCGGTCTATTATCATGAGATGCAGTACTGGGCGCAGCACGGCTATTTTGTCATATACTGCAATCCCCGGGGCGGAGAAGGCCGCGGAAATGAGTTCGGAATGCTCTGCGGCCGCTTTGGAACGATTGATTATGAGGATCTGATGGCCTTCTGTGACCATGTGCTGGAGGAGTATCCGGCAATTGATCACGGCCGTATGGGAGTGACCGGAGGAAGCTACGGCGGCTATATGACCAACTGGATCATCGGTCATACGGATCGCTTTGCTGCGGCGGTTTCCCAGAGGGGGATTTCGAATTTTGTCAGTATGGAGGGAACCAGCGATATTGGTACGTCGTTTGCCCAGCGCCAGGTTATGGCCTCGACCCATACGGATATTGCTAAAATGTGGGATTCCTCTCCGCTGAAATATGCGGACCGGTGTGTGACGCCTACTCTGTTTATCCACGCGGAGCAGGATTACCGCTGCTGGATGGTGGAGGCGCTTCAGATGTACACGGCTCTGATTCATCACGGAGTACGGACGCGGCTTTGCCTGTTCCACAATGAGAACCATGACTTGAGCCGTTCAGGAAGGCCCGGTAGCAGAATCCGCAGGCTTCGGGAGATTACAGACTGGATGGACGAATTTTTGAAGCCGGAGGAAAATACTGCTGTAAAATCTGATAAATGATATTGTTAAAATTTAACGTTTGTCGCCTTTTGTGAGGTGCAAACGTTAAATTTTGTTTTTTTTACGGTATATTTTCTGCAATCCGGGTGACTGCCACATAAATATCCTGGATGCGGTACCAGGTCCGGGGGCCGACGATGCCGTCCCGGGTGAGGCCGAAGACGGATTGGAAGGTACGTACCGCCTCCTGGGTCCGTTCACCAAAGATCCCGTCGGGAGTCAGCTTGGGGATCAGCGGATAATTGTTTGAGATTGCGTTGAGCTGCTCCTGGATCTTCATGACATCCGAGCCGACGGAGCCGATGGAAAGCGGAAAACCGGGATAGGATTCCGGTACGCCGGATACCTCCTCCGCGCTGTTGATATACATAGAGTCCCCATAATAATTGCGGATGATACTCAGGGCGTCATAGCCCTGTTCGCCGAGATCCGCGCTGCCCCACTGCGACAGCCATTGCGGACAGGAGACCCGGCGGCCGTCGCAGTACTGGGTGAGAATCGGCTGGCGCACGTTGGGCCGGGACAGATAATTCAGAAAAACATCCTCGACGGCGTTGTCGATGCTCTCGAAAATATTGCGGCCGTAGATCCATTTCTGGTCGAAGGCGGTGGAGGAGGTAATGGTAAAATTGTACCCCTTGTTTCTGTACCATTCGGTATAGATGCGGTTCATGGTGAAAGACTGTATGGCAAGAATGTTTGCGATCAGCGTTTCATACGGCCAGGTGGCGTAGATTTCGCTGCTGGCAACATTTTTTATATAATCCTTATAACGGACATAGTAGTTGCCGGCGGAGGTGTCCCCTGGCGTGCCGTTGTGGACAACGACAAATTCGGGAACGACTACCTGATCCAGAACAATTTCCCCACTGATATTGACCGGCTTGATCTCGGCCTCTGCAATTTTGGGCGGATAATGGCCATATAGGGTATGGTCCGGTATTGTAATGGTATCCGGGAGCTCCCCGGCTTCTGCCGGACGCATTTTAACGCTTTGCAGCGCGAGCTGTGTGCTCAGCACCTCGATGCCGCTGATGACGATGGGCTCATAGCCGGGCGCTGTGACCCGGATGGTGTATTCTGCATACGGCATAATTTCAGAGGGCTGAAGGCTGTACTCCAGCGGCGGGGCATTCAGCTCCAGCACTTCGGTGCTTCCGCTTTGGCCTGTCTGTACTTCTTCCAGTACGTTGTCGGGATCGCCCGTATAAGAAATATCTACGGTGGCATTATTAATAGGAACGTTTTGCTCTGACAGGGCAGTAATCTGGAGATTTCCCGTATCAATCATCTCATTCTGCGCTGCCCGCACATGGAAATCGGCAGGGTTCTGGTTCATAAAATCGGTGCTCCTATGGTACACTTACTTTTATAGTATGCGTCCGGGGAAAAAGCGTTCCCGGAATTTTATTTCGAAAAACTAGTTGCAATACAATACCGGATGTGGTAGAATCGAGACAATTTGAGCATATGGCAGAAAGGACAAAATATGCCTCTTTGTGGTATGCTTTTGTACAGGATGTGCAGCAGAAGAAAGGAGTTCGAAGAAAGTATGAAGGCTTTTCTGATACTTGAAGACGGTACAGTGTTTACGGGCACCAGCATCGGTTCGGCCCGGGAAACAATCAGTGAGATCGTATTTAATACTTCGATGACAGGTTATCTCGAGGTACTGACGGATCCGTCCTATGCCGGGCAGGCAGTTGTGATGACATATCCGTTGATTGGCAATTACGGTATCTGTTATGAGGATATGGAATCCGACAGGCCGTGGCTGGATGCTTTTATTGTTCGCGAATTATCTCGTCTCCCCAGTAATTTCCGTTCCGAAGACACAATTCAGAATTTTCTGTTGAAATATGATATTCCAGGTATTGCAGGCATTGACACCCGCGCTCTTACCAAAATTCTCCGTGAAAAAGGAACCATGAATGGTTGCATTACAACAAATGAAAATTATCAGCTGGATGAGATTCTGCCAAAGCTGGCTGCGTATACCACGGGAAAGGTCGTAGAGAAGGTAAGCTGCAAAGAGAAGTATGTGCTGGAGGGCGACGGCCCCAGGGTGGCGCTGCTGGATCTCGGAGCAAAGCGGAATATCGCAAGAAGCCTGAATGAGCGCGGCTGTGAGGTGACGGTTTACCCGGCGCTTACGACGGCGGAGGAGATTCTCTCTGCAAAGCCGGACGGCATTATGCTTTCCAACGGCCCGGGAGATCCGAAGGAGTGTACCTCCATCATAGAGGAGATCAAAAAGCTGTACGCATCGGAGGTGCCGATTTTTGCCATCTGTCTCGGCCATCAGCTGATGGCGCTGGCAAACGGCGCCGACACGCATAAGATGAAATACGGGCACCGGGGCGGCAATCATCCGGTAAGAGATCTTGCCACAGGCCGGGTCTATATTTCCTCGCAGAATCACGGCTACGTAGTGGATACGGAGCATCTGGATCCGAAGATCGCAGTGCCGGCCTTTGAAAATGTCAATGACGGTACGAACGAGGGACTGGCGTACACCGGAAAAAATATTTTTACGGTGCAGTACCATCCCGAGGCCTGCCCGGGCCCGCAGGATTCCGGGTATCTGTTTGACCGGTTTATGAAAATGATGGAGGTGAATGCGTAATGCCGAAGAATCCTGATATTAAAAAAGTACTTGTCATCGGTTCCGGCCCGATCGTCATCGGACAGGCCGCAGAGTTTGACTATGCAGGCACCCAGGCATGCCGTTCTCTGAGAGAAGAAGGCGTTGAGGTCGTGCTGCTGAATTCCAATCCGGCCACCATCATGACGGATAAGGATATTGCCGACAAAGTATATATTGAGCCTCTGACGGTGGAGGTGGTGGAGCAGCTGATTCTGAAGGAGCAGCCGGACAGCGTGCTGCCGACCCTGGGCGGACAGGCAGGGCTGAACCTGGCCATGGAGCTGGAGGAGCGTGGCTTTCTGAAGGAAAACAACGTGCGGCTGATCGGCACCACCTCGGAGACCATCAAGAAAGCCGAGGACCGTCTGGAGTTTAAGAGTACCATGGAGAAGATCGGCGAGCCGGTGGCTCCCTCGAAGGTGGTGGAGAGCATCGAGGAGGGCGTGGAGTTTACCCAGAGCATCGGCTATCCGGTGGTGCTGCGTCCGGCCTATACCCTGGGAGGCAGCGGCGGCGGTATCGCCCACAATTACAATGAGCTTGTGGAGATCCTGGAAAACGGCCTGCGTCTTTCCCGAGTCGGACAGGTGCTGGTGGAGCGGTGCATTGCAGGCTGGAAGGAAATCGAATACGAGGTCATGCGGGACGGCGCAGGCAATGTAATCACCGTCTGCAATATGGAAAATATCGACCCGGTGGGCGTACATACCGGCGACAGTATCGTTGTGGCTCCCTCCCAGACCCTGGGGGACAAGGAATACCAGATGCTGCGTTCCTCTGCTCTGAATATCATCAGTGAGCTGAAGATCACGGGAGGCTGCAACGTGCAGTTCGCCCTGCATCCCACCAGCTTTGAGTACTGCGTCATTGAGGTAAATCCCAGGGTCAGCCGTTCCTCTGCGCTGGCCTCCAAGGCTACCGGATATCCGATCGCGAAGGTGGCGGCCAAGATCGCGCTGGGCTATACCCTGGATGAGATTAAAAATGCAATTACGGGAAAGACGTATGCAAGCTTTGAGCCGATGCTGGATTATTGCGTGGTCAAGATGCCCCGTCTGCCCTTCGACAAATTTATCAGCGCCAGCAGAAGCCTGACGACGCAGATGAAGGCTACCGGAGAGGTCATGAGTATTTCCGATAGCTTTGAGGGCGGCCTGATGAAGGCGATCCGGTCGTTGGAGCAGCATGTGGACTGTCTGCTGTCCTATGATTTCTCCGGCCTGAATGAGGAGGAGCTGCTGCATCGGCTGGGCCAGGTGGATGACCAGAGGATCTGGGTAATCGCGGAGGCGCTGCGCCGCGGTATCTCTTACGAAACGATTCATAATATTACGCAGATCGATATTTGGTTCATCGACAAGCTGGCAATCCTGGTAGAAATGGAAGAGGCCCTGAAGACACAGGAGCTGACCGCAGAGCTTTTGAAGGAAGCGAAGCGCATCGAGTTCCCGGATAATGTGATTGCAAGGCTTACGGGAAAATGTGAGGACGAGATCAGGGAAATGCGCTATGCGAATGGAATCGTAGCGGCGTACAAGATGGTAGATACGTGTGCGGCGGAGTTTGCAGCCACGACTCCGTATTATTATTCCGTATTCGGCAGTGAGAACGAGGCGGAGGAGACGGGGGACAGAAAGAAGGTCCTTATTCTCGGCTCCGGTCCGATCCGTATCGGTCAGGGTATTGAGTTCGACTTCTGCTCCGTACACTGCACCTGGGCCTTTGCAAAGGAAGGCTACGAGACGATTATCATCAACAACAATCCGGAGACGGTAAGTACGGACTTTGATATTGCAGACAAGCTGTATTTCGAGCCTCTGACGCCGGAGGATGTGGAAAATGTAGTGCGGCTGGAAAAGCCGGACGGCGCCGTGGTGCAGTTCGGAGGCCAGACGGCCATCAAGCTGACCGAGGCTCTTATGAAGATGGGCGTGCCGATTCTCGGTACCTCTGCCGAAAACGTGGATGCAGCCGAGGACAGGGAGCTGTTTGACGAGATCCTGGAGCAGTGCAATATTCCGAGACCCGCCGGAGATACGGTATTTACGGCGGAAGAGGCAAAGAAGGTGGCAAACCGTCTCGGCTATCCGGTGCTGGTGCGCCCGTCCTACGTTCTGGGCGGCCAGGGCATGCAGATCGCGATCAACGATGAGGATGTGGACAGCTACATCGGAATCATCAACCGTATCGCTCAGGAGCACCCGATCCTGGTGGACAAATACCTGGTGGGCAAGGAAATTGAGGTGGACGCCGTATGCGACGGCGAGGACGTGCTGATCCCCGGTATCATGGAGCACATCGAGCGGGCGGGGATCCATTCGGGAGACAGTATTTCTGTGTATCCGGCCCAGAGCATTTCACCGAAGATCAAACGGGTCATTGAGGATTATACGAGAAAGCTGGCCCGTTCCCTGCATGTGATCGGCCTGATCAATATTCAGTTCATCGTAAGCAATGATGAGGTCTATGTGATCGAGGTCAATCCCCGGTCCAGCCGTACCGTGCCCTATATCAGCAAGGTGACGGGTATTCCCATCGTACCTCTTGCGACAAAGGTGATTCTGGGTCAGAAGATCCGGGAGCTGGGCTACACGCCGGGCCTTCAGCCGGAGGCGGATTATTTCGCCATCAAAATGCCGGTGTTCTCCTTTGAGAAGATCCGCGGCGCCGATATCAGCCTTGGACCTGAGATGAAGTCCACCGGCGAATGCCTCGGCATTGCCGCCACCTTCGACGAGGCGCTTTACAAGGCCTTCCTGGGCGCAGGCATCAATCTGCCGAAGCACAAGAACATGATCATGACGGTGCGGGATTCTGACAAGATCGAAGCGACCGAGATCGCAAAGCGTTTTGAGGCGCTGGGCTACAATATTTTTGCCACCAAGGGAACGGCAAGAGCCTTGATGGAGGCTGATATTCAGGTGCGTATGACCCGGAAGCTGGAGCAGGAGTCGCCGAATATCCTGGATCTGATTCTCGGCCACGAGATCGACCTCGTTATCGACACGCCGTCTCAGGGCGTGGGACACGCGCAGGACGGCTTTACGATCCGCCGCAATGCCATCGAGACCGGCGTCAACGTGCTGACCTCTTTGGATACGGCAAATGCGCTGATCACGAGTCTGGAAAATAATAACATCAATAAGCTGACGCTGATCAATATTGCAGATGTGACGACGCGGTAATGCCGCCGGGCATATAGCATTCACAGAAGGCGGTCTTCGACATGGCTGGCGTAGACTGTAAGGGCTATAAATATGCTTTGCCCAGGACTGTTTATCGTTGACACGAACAGAAAGTAAATTTATAATGAATAACAACAACTAAATAAAATGAATGTCTTCAAGGCAGGGTGAAATTCCCGATCGGCGGTGATAGTCCGCGAGCGTGTGAGCGCTGAGCTGGTGTGATTCCAGGACCGACAGTATAGTCTGGATTTAAAGAAGGTGTATTGAATTTGTCAGGACTGTTCCGGCAATAAGCACTTTTTTGTCCAGTGAAGCAATGCTTTGTTGACATTTTGATACACCTTAAAATTTTAACACCTGAGGGCAGTTCATTGCTTTTAGGTGTTAATTTTTTACTGTATAAGTCCAGTCTCAAAGTAGAGACGGATGGGCTGCTGGCAGACCACCCGGCTATGCTTTTGAGACGACAACAGGTATGAGGAAGCAGGGCGGTTAGCCCGGATTCTGAATAGCTGTAGGATTGCAGAAGTACGAAGTGCGGAGCAATCCGTGGACTTATATGATTGGTAGTGCCTGCAAAGCAGGCATGAAAGTTTTAGGAGGTATTCAGAATGAACAACAAAACAAAGAAACTGACGACAGCAGGTATGCTCTGCGCCGCCGCCTATATTGCGACGGCTGTGGGGCGTATTCCCCTTGTACTCTTTTTGAAGTACGATCCCAAGGATGTCATGATTGCAATCGGCGGATGGATTTTCGGCCCGGGCACTTCGTTTTTTATCGCGCTGATCGTTTCCCTGGCAGAAATGTTTACGATTAGTGAAACTGGTATCTGGGGCTTTTTGATGAATGTTATTTCAAGCTGTTCCTTTGCGTGTACTTCTGCATTTATTTACAGGAAACGCCGCCGGCCGTCGGGGGCTGTGACTGGACTTTTGTGCGGATGGGGGTGCATGGTCTTGGTAATGATGGTCTGGAACTATGTGATTGCGCCGTTTTACATGGGATATCCGAGAGAGGCAGTTGTAAAATTGCTGATCCCGGCATTTTTGCCCTTTAATCTGATAAAAGGAGGATTAAACGCGGCAATTACCATGATCCTGTATAAGCCTGTTGCAGCGGCTTTGCGGCGTTTCCATTTGATTAAGGCTGGGTAAACCTAGCTACAGTTCACATCAACCATGGCACAGACCTCCTTCCAATAATTTCACATAAAATTTCCGTAATATCACTTGCGTTTCTTCTTCATTCCATGTAAACTATCTATAGAGTGATGGGATTTAGTGAACAACAAGATATAGTTTTAAAAAACGGGAGGGACGTAATGCGTAAAAAATCGCATATTTCTCTGGCCATGTATCTGGTCAGGGAATTGAAGCTGGAGGGACTTGAAAAACACAAAAAAGCATTTTGCTTTGGTTCGATTCTTCCGGATCTGACTCCGAAGATGCTCGCATCACCCCACGAGTTCGAGACCACATACAGTGATATACAGGATTTTGTACGATATATTTTTACCGAGGGCATTGACGACGAGTGGAAGGAGCGGGTGCTCTGGCGCAGATTAGGGGTAGTGCTGCATTATATGGCGGATTACTTTACCTTCCCCCACAATACGTCCTTTGAGGGGAATCTCAAGGACCATTGTCTGTACGAGAGTGAGATGAAATATTGCCTGCGGGCCTATGTATGGACGCCGGAGGCAAACCGGATCTTCCGGGAGGCGGGCAGACGCGCCCAGGGAATCACCAGTCTGGAGGCGCTGTTTGCGTATGTGGAGTCATCGCACCGCAGATATATGAGGGCAGAGCACAGCGTGGAGGATGACTGTCGTCAGATTCTGTCGGTCTGTACTACGGTGTTTTTGGTGCTGGTGGAGATGGCCTATGCAGAAAATATGGTGGTGGAGACGCCGGGATACCGCTGTGCGTAGTAGAAATATAAATCTTAATATTTACAAAAACCGGTTGTAGACTATGGGGGATTTTTGGTATAATCGGTGCAGAAAGCAGAGCAAAACGGGCCTGGAAAAGCAAAGCTTTTCCGGGTCTGTGTTTATTTCAGAAGAAATCATTAAAAATGTGGAGGTAGCATTATGGGATTGATTAAAGCAGCCCTGGGCGCAGCGGGGGGAACGCTGGCGGACCAGTGGAAGGAGTATTTTTACTGTGACGCAATGGATTCGGATATTCTTGTGCAGCGGGGGAGAAAAAAGGTGTCCGGCCGCTCTGCCAATCGAAACGGGGACAGCAACATCATTACGGACGGTTCTGTGATCGCTGTGGCGGACGGCCAGTGTATGATGATCGTAGAGAATGGAAAAGTAGTGGATGTGTGTGCAGAGCCCGGAGAATACACGTATGACAGTGGGTCGGAGCCCTCCGTTTTTGGCGGAAGCCTTGGCGAGGGAGTACGGAGAACCTTTGCACAGATCGGGAAAAGATTTACCTTTGGAGGCGAGGCAGCCGGAAACCAGAGAGTGTACTACTTTAATACAAAGGAGATCATGGGAAATAAATACGGGACTCCGACTCCTGTTCCGTTCCGGGTTCTTGACCGGAACATCGGCCTGGACGTGGATATTTCCATCCGCTGCAACGGAGAGTACTCCTACCGGATCGCTGATCCGATTCTTTTCTACACGAACGTGTGCGGAAATGTGTCGGAGATTTACGGACGCTCGGAGATGGACAGCATGCTCAAAAGTGAGCTGCTGACGGCGCTGCAGCCGGCGTTTGCCAGAATATCCGAGATGGGGATACGGTATAGTGCGCTGCCGGGACACACGATGGAGCTGTCCGATGTGTTAAACGATGTGTTGTCAAAGAAGTGGAAGGAGCTTCGCGGTATCGTGATCGCTTCCTTTGGGGTGAATTCCGTGTCGGCCTCAAAGGAGGATGAGGATATGATCAAGCAGATGCAGAAAAGCGCCGTGATGCGAGACCCGTCCATGGCGGCTGCCACACTGGTGGGAGCCCAGGGGGATGCGATGCGCTCAGCCGCCGCTAACTCAGCCGGAGCCATGACCGGATTTATGGGGATGGGAATGGCCGGAAATCTGGGAGGCATGAATGCCCAGGAGCTGTTTGCCATGGGGCAGAAGCAGTCCTCAAATGCGGCCGGGCAGTGGAGATGTGCCTGCGGAGCGGTAAACACAGGCAAATTCTGTCAGGAATGCGGGGCAAGGAAGCCGGAGGAAAATACGTGGAAATGTGCCTGCGGCGCAGTAAATACAGGGAAATTCTGTTCTGAGTGCGGTGCGGCCAGACCGGAGCCGGAGGGATGGAAATGTGCCTGCGGAGCGGTGAATACAGGAAGATTCTGCTCAGAATGCGGTGCAAAGCGTCCGTGAGCACGTTTTTTGGAGAGCCCTTGCGGTAAAAATGTGATGGAGGCTTGTGATGGCAGATATTTTGGAATATAAGTGTCCCTGCTGCGGCGGTGCGATTGCCTTTGACAGCAGGATTCAGAAAATGAAATGTCCGTACTGCGACACGGAGTTTGAGATGGATACTCTGAAGGAGTTCGAGGAGGAGTATCTGGATCGGGACGGCGATCCGCAGTGGGACGGAGACCGTGTGAAGCAGACCCGGCAGGAGATGGGGGACGAGGGCGGCAGCCTGGTTTCTTACATCTGCGAGTCCTGCGGCGGGGAGATCATCGGGGATCAGAATATGGCCTCATCGAGCTGTCCTTACTGCGGCAGCCCGGTGATTGTGATGAAGAAGCTGAGCGGCATGCTGAGGCCCGACGCGGTCATTCCCTTCAAGCTGGATAAAAAACAGGCAGAGGATCGTCTGAGAGATCATCTGAAGGGGAAGATCCTGCTTCCTTCTATGTTCAAATCAGAAAACAGGATCAAGGAAATCAAGGGCGTTTACGTGCCGTTTTGGCTGTATGACTGTGAGGCACAGGCGGAGATACGGTGCAGGGCCACGAGAATACATAGCTGGGAGACGCCGGACTACCATTATACGGAGACACAGCATTTTCTGGTGAGCCGGGGAGGAGATATCGGCTTTGACAAGGTGCCGGTGGATGCCTCCGTCAAGATGGATGATGCGCTGATGCAGTCGATCGAACCCTTTGATTACACAGAAGCCGTGGATTTTCAGACGGCATATCTGGCGGGCTATCTGGCGGATAAGTATGACCAGTCCTCCTCTGAGTGTGCGGTTTGCGCCAATCAGCGTGTGCGCCAGAGTACGGTGAACTCCTTTATGAGTACCATGCTGGGCTATGCGACCTGTGTTCCTGAGCATACAGATATCCGGCTGAAGCAGGGAAAGATCACATACGCGCTGCTTCCGGTATGGATCCTGAATACAATGTACAAGGGAGAGCTTTATACCTTCGCGATGAACGGCCAGACCGGGAAATTCGTCGGGAATCTCCCTGCGGATAAGGGCAAGGCGTTTGGCATAGCAGGGGGCGTGTTTGCAGGCGTATTCCTGCTGACGCTGCTGATTACGATGCTGTTTTAGGAGGGACGGAGGATGACAAGACAAAAAAGAAAGCTGTTTTCAGGTCTGCTTTTCGTTCTGACTGCCTGGATGATGCTGTGCACGGGAATGACGGCCTCTGCCGCCAATACACAGAAAATCGTGGATATGGCGGATCTGCTGGAGGAGGAAGAGGAAGAGAAGCTGCAGAAACAGCTGTCAGGGATTGCGGAAAAATATCAGTGCGATGTGGCGGTGGTCACGACGGATTCCTGCGGCGGCAAAAGCCCGCAGGATTATACGGATGACTATTATGAAGAAAACGGATACGGATACGGGGCCGATTACGACGGTATTATGCTGATGGTCAGCATGGGTGAGCGGAAGTTCCATCTTGCCACTCAGGGAAAGGCCATTGATATATTTACCGGATACGGCCTGCAAAAAATAGATGACCTGATTTCCGGCAAGCTCTCTGACGGGAAATACTATGCGGCATTTAAGAAATTCGGAGATCTGACGGAGGAATTTATTCTTGAAGCAGAGAAGGGAACGCCCTTTGACGTCCGCCATGAATATAAGGAGCGTATGGGGATCGGCCCGCGTCTGCTGATCGCTTTGGCAGCCGGACTCCTCGTGGCCGGGACTGTTCTGTTTGTGCTGCTCCGGCAGCTGAAATCGGTGGGAATAGAAAAAACTGCCCAGGAATATGTACGGGAGGGCAGCTTCCGGGTGACCCGTCAGAGAGACATTTTTCTTTATCGTACAGTTTCAAAGATGAAAAAAGAAAAGCCGGAGAGCGGCGGAGGCGGAGGGGGCGGTTCCATGACCCATACGACCTCCGGCGGCAGAAATGCCGGCGGGCATACAGGATCGTTTTAATAGCGCTGGGTGATACTGTTTTTAGTATCACCCAGTATTGTGTAATATATGGTTATAAGATCCGGCTGCTATGCCTGTGCTTTTCCCCTGTGAAGGATCTGTGTGATCTTCAGTTCCTGATCCAGCAATACGATATTTGCATATTTGCCGGGAGTCAGGGTACCGTAGTCATTGGACATACCGATGGCCCGGGCGGGATTGACTGCGGCGCATTTAATGGCGCTGGCCAGGGGGATTCCCATTTTTTGGACTGCCGTGCGTACGCAGTCCATCAGATTGGTGACGGAGCCGGCAAGAGTTCCGTCCTCGAGAAGAGCAAAGCTGCCCTTTACGATCACCTTCTGTCCGCCCAGGTCGTATTCTCCGTCCTCCATACCTGCGGCCCGCATGCTGTCGCTGATCATGATAATGCGGTCGTCTCCGAATATTTTGAAGGTGGTGCGCACCACCGCCGGATGGATGTGGACTCCGTCGCAGATCAGCTCTACCATACAGTTTTCATCGTCCGCTGCGGCGCCGATGGGGCCGGGGGCGCGGTGCGTGAAGGGCGGCATGGCGTTGTACAGGTGCGTCAGCTCGCTGGCGCCGCAGGAGAGGGCCTCCTTGGCGGTCTCATAATCCGCAGTAGTGTGGGCAAGAGAGATATTGATCTTTCCTGCATTTTCTTTTATGAATTCCATGGCGCCTTCTGTTTCAGGCGCCACTACCACGGTACGGATCTTATTTCCGGAAATATCCTGCAGGCGGTTCAGCATACCGGTGTCTGCGGGATGAATATATTTCTCGTTCTGCGCTCCCTTTTTGGCGGTGCTGATAAAGGGGCCTTCCATATACAGCCCGCAGAAATCCGCGCCGTTCTCGCATGTAAAATCCTTTGCGGCCTCACAGATCGCTGAAAGCACCTCCTCGGACATCGTCATAGTAGCTGGGGTGATGGAGGTCACGCCCTGGCTCAGCTCATAGGAAGCTATCGTGCGGAAAGCGTCTGCTGTACCGTCGCAGCAGTCGGCCCCCATACATCCGTGAAAATGGATATCTGTCAGCCCGGGGATCACGTATGTATTCTGAGCGTCCAGGACGCATTCATCACCGGGCAGACCAGCGTATTCCGTCTCCGATACGATCCGCTCACCGGAGATATAGAGAGTTCCCGGTGCAAAGCTTCCTTCTTCCTGGAAGATCTGGCCGTTTATAATCCGTTGTTTATTCATACGCGTAAAACCTCTGTATATTTAAATAAGATCTGTACATTTTGACAGAGCGGCTTCATCGGCTACGACGGAAACGTCATTGTGGAGCTGCAGAATAGATGCCGTAACCTGGGGCGTAATCGGGCCGAAGAAAGCTTCTCTTACAATATCTGCTTTATCTTCACCGGAAATAAGAACCAGAATCTTGTGGGCAGACATGATCGTCTTGATACCCATGGTGTACGCCTGGCGCGGTACGTCGTTCTCAGACAGGAAGAATCTCATGTTTGCTTTGATGGTACGCTCAGAAAGCGTTACGCAGTGGGTCTCCTTTTCAAATGCGATGCCCGGCTCGTTAAAACCGATATGTCCGTTGTGGCCGAGGCCCAGGAGCTGGAGATCTACGCCGCCGACAGAATGGATGATCTCATTGTACTTTTTGCAGGCTTTATCACTGTCAGCTTCCGTGCCGTCCGGGAGGAAAGTTCTGCTCTTATCGATGTTTACCTTGCTGAACAGGTTTTCATTCATGAAGTAGTAGTAGCTCTGCTCGTTATCCTTTGGCAGGCCTTTGTATTCATCAAGATTGACTGTGGTAACTTTGGAGAAATCGAGATCTCCTTTGTTGTACCATTCTACCAGCTGCTTGTATGTTCCAATGGGGGTAGAACCGGTAGCGAGACCGAGAACGCAGTCAGGCTTCATGATCACCTGGGCAGAGATGATATTCGCAGCTTTGCGGCTCATATCGTTGTAATCCTTTGCTTTGTAAAATTTCATAAAAAGCACCTCCAATATTGTTATTATAGTGTGTTATTTCCATAAAGCTACTATAGCATATTGCATATTTTGTTTCAATAGACGAATAGTGCGAAAATTTGTACAAATAGATTCTGAAAGTAATTGCAGGAGGGAGCAAAAAATACTCACTTCACTGGCTCTTTGGTCTGATAGCGGATGATAGCTTTGCTGTCCGATAAAAGGAAAGTGTAAACACTATAAATCACGAATATCCTTCCGCTGATAAAAAGCGAAGCTGAACAAAGAACCTAATATTCCGGTGCATAAGAACATTACGGCCATGCCGCTTCCGGCCCCTTCACCAACCAGTTTCTGTAAAAACTGCGTAATCGGGTTTTGCGTAAGCATGAAGGGTTCAAACACATAATCCGCCAATAAACCGCCAAGCAGAATTCCTAAGGGGATACTGCTGAACTGAACGGCATTTCTTACTGCAAAAATTCTTCCCTTCATATCTTCTGGAGTATTTCGATATAAAATTACCAACTGTCCCGTATTGATAAACGGAATCGGTAAGCTTGCTGCCAGACCGGCAAGCGACCAGACAAATCTGTTTCTACCCAATCCCATCATGATGTCTCCCAGCAGGAAAGATAACATTGCTGAAATATAAATCATCTTTGCACTGTTTGCTTTCACTTTTCCAGAAGAAACAATGAGCCCGCCTACGATTCCTCCGATTCCCATTACTGCGTTTACGATACCGAGGGTAACGCTGTCGTTTGCACTTCTTGAAAGAATCATCGGTGACAGGATATTCTCGTAGGTCAATCGAGAAAAGAAGCTCAAAACCGCCATTGTCATGATGACAAGGAAAATTCCGTTGTTCTGTCTGAGGTACTGAAAACCCTCTTTGCACCCGGTCAATACGGACTTCTTTTCAGCTTTTTGCGGGATATCATCAGGGATTTTCAACACAAAAAGCAATATCAGAAAAGCAAACAGAAAACTCGACAGATCAACTGCCAAAATCAGTTTCAGACCGCCCCACGCAAATAAAGAGGCGGCAAATACCGGAGACAAAACGGCAACAAGATTATCGGAAAAGGAATTCATTCCGCTTACCTGCTCCAGCTTTTCTTTCGGCACCACTTTTCCAAGCGCAATATCCGACGCTGGATCCTGAAAAGCACCTGTAAGACCAATGATTAAATTTACCAGATAAATATGCCATATCTGCAGGGCATTTCCGATGCTTAAGCAAAGAACTGCCAGAGAACAAACTGCAGCGATACTATCCGATACCAACATAATCTTCTTCTTGCTATGGTTATCAACAAAAGCTCCAACAAACAAGCTCAGGATAATGTAAGGAAGGTAGTTAAAAAATGTCATAAGCGAAACTGTCATTGCAGTTCCTTTTTGCGTATATGCCCACAGAATCAATGCAAAGGCCGTCATAGAGCTGCCAAGCTGTGACAACGCCTGACTAAGCCAAAATATGATATATCTTTTAAAATTACGATTCATTGAATTTCTCTCCTTATAGATTAGCTAAAATATTCTATAAGTGCAAAATCCAATGTGGACGATTATATTCCATTCATCTCTGTGCAAGCATCGTCCAGTCACCAGATCCTGCACAGAGAACGACATTTAGAAAAATCTTCATGTGGCACAACATGATATCACCCCTTTTCTCTATGTTATTTCCAAAGTGATGATTTGAATTTCCCTGCAATTCAATCACTCTGGCTGATTATAAAGCTGAAGGGAGAAACTGCTTCTTTACGCAGCCTCTCCCTTGACTGTATCATTTATTTCGCATGGCTCGCAGCTTTCGTGTCAGTTATCCTCAGGTTTGCCCTCAGTGGTGTATACCTGACGCTTTCTTGCCATTTCATCGCTTTCGAGGTATTCGTCGTAGGTGGTGATCTTGTCGATCATCTTTCCGTTCGGCAGGATCTCCATAATACGGTTCGCGGTGGTCTGGACGATCTGGTGGTCTCTGGAGGAGAAGAGCAGTACGCCCGGGAATTTGATCATACCGTTGTTCAAGGCGGTGATGGACTCCATATCCAGATGGTTCGTCGGTTCGTCCAGCAGCAGGACGTTTGCACCGGAAATCATCATCTTGGAGAGGAGACACCTGACGCGCTCGCCTCCTGAGAGGACTCTGAGCTTTTTGACGCCGTCGTCTCCTGCAAAGAGCATTCTTCCCAGGAAGCCCCGGACATAGGTGGCGTCCTTGATCTCGGAGAACTGGGTCAGCCAGTCCGCGATGGTCAGGTCGCTGTCAAATTCCTTCGTGCTGTCCTTGGGGAAGTATGCCTGGGAGGTGGTCACGCCCCATTTGTAGGTGCCTTCATCCGGCTCCATTTCTCCCATGAGAATCTGGAAGAAGGTGGTTTTTGCCAGCTCATTGCTGCCGACAAACGCTACCTTGTCGTTGTGTCCCAACGTGAAGGTGATATTGTCCAGCACCTTTACTCCGTCGATGGTCTTGGAAAGATTCTCCACCATAAGGACTTCGTTTCCGATCTCGCGGTTCGGACGGAAATCAATGTACGGATATTTGCGGCTGGAGGGCTTGATCTCATCAAGCTGAATTTTTTCCAGAGCACGCTTTCTGGAGGTCGCCTGCTTGGACTTGGAAGCATTTGCGGAGAAACGGGAGATGAACTCCTGCAGCTCCTTGATTTTCTCTTCCTTTTTCTTGTTGGCTTCCTTCATCTGCTTGATCAGAAGCTGGCTGGACTCATACCAGAAATCGTAGTTCCCGGCATAGAGTTGAATCTTGCCGTAGTCGATGTCCGCGATCTGGGTGCAGACCTTATTCAGAAAGTAACGGTCGTGGGAAACGACGATTACCGTGTTGTCAAAGTTGATCAGGAATTCCTCAAGCCAGCTGATGGCGTCGAGATCCAGATGGTTAGTGGGCTCATCGAGAAGCAGGATGTCAGGATTGCCGAACAGCGCCCGGGCAAGAAGCACCTTGACCTTTTCGTTGCCGTCCAGATCCTTCATCAGTGAATAATGAAGAGAAGGATCGATGCCAAGACCGTTCAGGAGAGTGGCGGCATCAGACTCGGCCTCCCAGCCGTTCATCTCGGCGAATTCTCCTTCCAGTTCACTGGCCCGGATACCGTCTTCATCCGTGAACTCTTCTTTAGAGTAGATCGCTTCTTTTTCTTTCATGATATCATACAGCCTCTGATTTCCCATGATGACCGTATCCAGAACGGGATATTCATCGTATTTGAAGTGGTCCTGCTCCAGGACGGAAAGACGCTGGCCCGGAGTCATGACAACGTCGCCCTTTGTGGTCTCAAGCTTACCGGAGAGGATCTTCAGGAAGGTGGATTTTCCGGCTCCGTTGGCGCCGATCAGGCCGTAGCAGTTGCCCTCGGTGAATTTGATGTTTACATCCTCAAACAGAGCCTTTTTTCCGATTCTAAGAGTTACATTATTTGCACTAATCATATCATACCCTCATTTTATTTCTTTATTCCCACAGCACAGCACACCGGCGGACCTGCTGCGGGGGTAACTATATTGCAGCTGTATCCTATTTTACTGAAAAACGCGAAAAAAGCAAGGGGAAAATGGGGTTGCATTTGCGGATCAGTTGCAGTAAGATACTTTGGCAAATACAGAAAGGAAGGGAAAGTACAATGCAGTCCGGACGAATGACAAAGGCGTCAGAAGAAAGACGGAAGAAAAAACAGGAGCAGACGGTGGATATGCTGCACGGCCCCCTAGCGGGGAAAATTATCGTGTTTACAATTCCGATTATGATATCAGGAATTTTGCAGCTTCTGTTTAACGCCGCAGATATTATTGTAGTGGGGCGGTTTGCCGGCAGCAATGCCCTGGCGGCGGTGGGTTCGAACAGCGCGTTGATCAATCTTCTGGTCAATCTTCTTGTGGGTCTTTCCATCGGCTCGGCGGTGACGGTGGCTTTTTATTACGGGGCGTCAGAGCTGGATCAGGTGAATGAGACGATCCACACGTCGGTGGCTCTCAGCGTGATCGGAGGAATCGTCTGCGGAGCCCTGGGCTTTTTTATCAGCCCGGTTCTGCTGAAGCTGATGGGTACGCCGAAGAATATCATTGGACAGGCAACCTTATATCTGAAAATATATTTTCTCGGCATTCCGGCCATGTCGGTTTACAATTTTGGCAGTGCGATCCTGCGCTCCCTGGGGGATACGAAGCGGCCGCTGTATTATCTGGTGGTGGGCGGCATTACGAACGTTGTGCTGAATGTGATCCTGGTGGCGGCCTTTCATCTTGATGTGGCAGGAGTGGCGATTGCCACAGTGGTATCCCAGACGATTTCTGCTTTGCTGACGCTGCGGCACATGAGCAGAATGGAAGAGGCCATCCGGCTCCGGTGGAGGAGCATACGGATTTCCAGGGCAAAGCTTGCGCGGATTGCCCGGATCGGCGTGCCGGCCGGGATTCAGTCTACGATTTTTTCACTTTCCAATGTGCTGATCCAGTCCTCGGTGAACAGCTTCGGAGAGCTGGCAGTGGCGGGAAATTCGGCGGCCAGTAATATAGAAGGTTTTATTTACATAGCGATGAATTCCTTTTACCAGGCGGCGCAGACCTTTACCGGGCAGAACGTCGGAGGAAGGAAATATGAGCGGATCAATAAGGTGTTTTTCAACTGTCTTGCCATGGTCACAGTCACCGGGCTGGTGCTGGGAACGGTGCTGTATCATTTTGCGTATCCGCTTCTGAACATTTACCTCCCGGGGAACGATGCGGCGATCGAATACGGAATCGCCAGAATGGGGATCATTGCGGTGACGTATTTCCTCTGCGGCATCATGGAGGTTTTTTCCGGGATGCTGAGGGGGATGGGAGAGTCGGTGATGCCGATGGTGGTCTCCATGATAGGCTCATGCCTGCTCCGGGTGGTGTGGATCTACACGGTTTTTGCAGCCCACAGGACGCTTCCGGTGCTGTATCTGTCGTATCCGGTATCTTGGATCGTGACGGAATCCGTGCATCTGATTTGCTATCTGTACGTGAAGAAAAGACTTGTGGCGCGGAGCCTGCATCAGGCTGCGTAAAGCATAGAAGGCCGGCATATGGAATAAACGTCAGCTAAAACATGCAATGTCAACTAAAATATAAAATAGGTTGACAAATAAGAGCGATCCGTGTAGAATACTCAATGTTTCCTATACTAAAAAGGTTGACAAAAAGAGGAGGATTATTATGGAGAACAGAAAGCTTTCTACGCAAAAGGTTGTGCTTACCGGTATGATGGCCGCGGTGATGGCGGTAATGTCACAGATACAGTTTCCGCTTCCGTCCGGCGTTCCGGTGACGATGCAGACCTTTGCAATGGCTTTGGCCGGCTATGTTTTGGGATGGAAATACGGTCTGGCATCTACGGCGGTATATATTCTGCTGGGAGCCGCAGGCGTTCCGGTGTTTGCCGGATTTTCCGGCGGCTTCAGCTTTACTACAAGTCCGGCGGGCGGATACATCTGGGGATTTCTGCCGATGGTGGCCCTCTGCGGTTTTGGATTTGAAAAGAAAAACTATGTATGGCTGGCGGTGCTTTCCTTAGCGGGACTGGCCTCCTGTCATCTGTTGGGCGTAATACAGTTTTCTCTGGTTACCGGGATGGGAGGAAAGGAGGCCTTCTTCGTGGCTTCCGTTCCGTATCTTGTAAAAGATATTGTTTCCATAGTGGGCGCCTATGTGGTGGCGAAGGCAGTCCGGGCGGGTCTGAAAAGCGCCGGCGCGCAGCTTGCGTAAGGGGATATCCACAAAAGAGCAGTGCCGGGAAACGAAACTTTCGTAAAAGAATTTCCGCAAAAGGGCAGTGCCCCGGGATCGGATTTCCGGTGAAAAGAAATGCGGTGAAGGAGGAAAGGCAACATCATGGAGCTGCGTACACACCATCTGCTGTGCATTCCGATGTATCAGGGACACGGCTACAGCGAAGCTTTTTGTGAGCATATGGCAAAGGTCATTGAAACGATAAAGGAGACGGAGGAAGCGATACGTCCTCTGGCCTCTCCAGATGTGGTTTGTACCCGATGTCCGCATCTGCAGCCCCCGGCGCCGGAGGAGGAGAGCAGCCGGAGGGAAAAGCCGGAGTCAGAGCTCTTGTTTCTCCGCAACCGCTACTGCGATCGTGAAAAGCAGATCTCCCGGAAGGATTCACGTCTGCTGGAAAGCCTTGGGCTGTGCTGCGGCAGAGAATACGGCAGGGAGGAGCTGAAGAGGACGGTGCTGTCCCATATGACGGAGGAGATATTCAACGCATCCTGTGGGAAATGCGAATGGCTGCAGCAGGGATTGTGCAGCTTTAGTATGTGGAAAGTTAATTTTAAAAAATATTTTTAGGAAAGGGGCTGTTTTTACAGCCCCTTTTAAACGTTGACAAGAGAGAAGGGGGGATGTAATATATTGTTGCGTGCCCTGTGAAAACGGGATGATCTGTCAGCAAAAGGAAAGGGATATCAGGAAATGAAAGAGCGCTGTAGCATATTAGCATATCGGGCAGTATTGGCCATAGCATTTTTTTTCTGCATTTTTATATGTGCGGGAACGATCGGGACTGCAAATGATGTAGTTTTTGTAAATCTCTTCTCAACTTCCCTGCGTTTTATACTTTTGGCGGCAATGACGGTGATGGTATGTTTGTTCATTGTACTTTTATACCGCTGTTTTGATGCGTTTAGTCGCAGGCCGCTTATTGTGGCATCTGTAATAATGTTTGGAATTATGGCGGCAGTTTTTGCAGTCATTCTTTTTAATTTCCGTCCGTCCATGATGTCAGATTCTTTAAATCTGTGGGATACGGCTTTGTATTTTGCAAAAACCGGGAAATGGCCCATTGAATCCTCGGCGCCCCACGCCTCGTATTTCGGAAGATATTCCAATAATTATTTTCTGGTGGTCTGTTATACATTTTTTTTCCGTTTCCTTCAGAAAATCGGGATCCGGGATGTCAGTCTTCCATTGCTTCTTCTTGCGGTTGCGGCAATTATGGCTGCCGTGGTCTTTACGTGGCTG
Source organism: Lachnospiraceae bacterium (assembly GCA_030524705.1). Taxonomy (GTDB): domain Bacteria; phylum Bacillota; class Clostridia; order Lachnospirales; family Lachnospiraceae; genus Choladousia. Next base: position 102,088 of record JAUNGD010000002.1, read on the forward strand.
ATCGGTATGAAGATAGGTGGGCTGCGTGGGGCAGTGAAAATTCAGGCGTTATGTGTCCTGAATCCAGTCTATTACATTCTGGTCCTCTGGATATATACGAATGTATTCAGTATTCCGCTTACTATGGCAGTAATCTATTTTGGTATTTGTATCTATCAGGAGGAACGGGAATGGCGCAGGAACCTTTACTGTATCCTGTTGGCAATATGCAGTGTCGCCGGATATTTTATCAGGCCTACGATAGTTATTCCGCTGATCGCCTTTATTATATGCGGCGTCCTGTGGGCAGCCAGAAGCAGAAAAAATGCGTACAGGCTGCTGAAATGCGGGGGGCTGTGCCTGCTGGCAGGTATTGTGCTTTTTAAGGCAGTCTCCGCACTGAATGACAGCTATTTTTCTACGGTTTCCGAAAGAAATTATCCTGTCACCCATTGGCTTATGATGGCTGCACACGGAAACGGTACGGTCAGAACCGAGGATAACAATTATACGGGGCAGTTTAAAACAAAAGAGGAAAAAGTAAAAGCGACGACCGAAAAAATAAAGGAATATTATAGCGAATACAGTTTGCCGGAGTTTGTGTCATTTTTGTATAAAAAGCTGGTAATCTCCTGGGGACATGGGGATGGAGGAGATCTGCTGGGAAAATTGTCACAGGACAAAAAGATGACCAGGCTTTATTCCTGGATTTTTGGAGACAGATCGGATTTGTTCCAGCTTTATTGCTATTCCTTTTATCTGGCAGACTTATTTTTAATTCTGATCGCAATCTGGTCCCTGCTGAAAGAACAGTCGGTGAACCCGTATCAGTTCCTTTTTGTTCTTTCTTTTTTGGGCGGCATTTTGTTTTATTGCCTGTGGGAAGTCAAAAGCTCATATACACTTCCCTTCGTGTATATTATGCTCTGTATCGGCATGTATGGCGCAAATGTGCTTGCAGGGAAGGTGGCGCTGAGGAGCCGCCAGAGAAAGCTGATGCTGGAACGTCCGGCTGCTTATGCTCTGCTGGCATGTATGTTATGCATAAGTCTTATCAGCTATGACAAGATGGTGAATACAGTTGTTACACGGCAGGATTGGAGCGTGCGCTGTGCTTTTACCCATTCTGTTGGCAAATACGGTATCGGCGATGGGGAATTACTGAACGTATCCCAGGAGTTTTATGCGCCCAGACCATTTAACCGGCTTGTGCTTCTGGGATTCGCGGATGAGGAGGCCAGAGTATCCGGGGACAGTTATATTATCAGCCTTCAGAAAGAAAATGGGGCAGAGGTGTATGCCGGGGAGATCCATGCGGAGGAGCTGTCCGAAGAAGGAACCGTATGCCTGGATGTTGGTGAGATTATTCCGGATGGAAGAGAGAAATATATACTGAAGCTTTCTGAAAAGGAAAGCAACAGAGGAAAAATGTTTTTTAAGAGGAAAACAGGAAAATACATGGATATTTATGATGGCTCAGCTGTTGTAAACGGAAAAGAAAACAACAGTGATCTTTGCCTGCAGGTATACGGGGAATTTCAGGGAGAATGGTGCTCCGGACAGTTGGGAATACTGATCAACGGAAGCCTGTTTGCAGCAGCTTTTCTTTTGTATCTGTGCCTGCAGCATGATAGGAAAATAAATGAATGGATAAAAAGGTGGTGTGGCTGCGTTTGACTGACAGAAAAAGGCTTCCGGTACTGTATATAATAGTGCCGTGTTACAATGAAGAAAAAGTACTTCCGGTTACGAGCGGGATGTTTCTGGAAAAAATCATCCGGCTGGAAGCGGAGAAAAAAATTAGCGCCGGCAGCAGGATCCTGTTTGTAAATGACGGGTCAAAAGATGCGACGTGGCAGATCATTTCGAATCTTGCGGCGCAGGACGAGCATTACATCGGAATCAGCCAGAGCAGGAACCGGGGGCATCAGAATGCTGTGCTTGCCGGGCTGATGGAGGCAAAAGATTTATGCGATATCACCATCTCGATTGACTGTGACGGACAGGATGATATAAATGCCATGGATGCCATGGTGGATGCCTATCTGGATGGCTGCGAGGTGGTATACGGCGTGCGTTCAAACAGGCAGACTGATACGTTTTTCAAACGTTTTACAGCGGAGGGCTTTTACCGCCTGATGAATTGGATGGGAGTAGAGGTAGTATTTAATCATGCAGACTACCGTCTTATTTCCAGCCGGGTACTGCAGGAATTTAAAAATTTCAGGGAAGTGAATATTTTCCTGCGGGGTATGGTGCCTCTGGTGGGTTTTAAAAGTACATCGGTGTATTATGAACGTGCAAAGCGGCTTGCCGGAGAGAGCCATTATCCTCTGAAAAAGATGCTGGCATTGGCGTTTGACGGAATTACAAGCCTGTCTGTCAAGCCTATCCGCATGATCATGTCTCTTGGACTGATCGTAGCTCTTTTAAGCTTTGTAGGTATTATTTGGGCTGTTGTAGGTGAATTTACAGGGGCGACTGTTTCGGGCTGGGCGAGTACCGTGTGCATTGTCTGCTTTATGGGAGGAATTCAGCTGCTCTGTATTGGCGTGATCGGAGAATATATCGGGAAAATTTATCTGGAGACGAAGGCAAGGCCGCGCTATATTATCAGTGAAAGGACATATGACAGAGAGCAAAGTAGGGAAGACATTTCAGAAAATTGAAAAAAACTTTTATGTATGAAGAAAAAAACAAAAAAAGAAGGAAAAAACCAGATGTCTGAAATGGACAAAAATCTTCATATGTGCTAGAATTAAATCTGTATGAGAAGTAATAATGAGTTTACTAACTCACAAAAATAAGGAGGAATATTCAAATGGCTAGAAAAATGAAGACCATGGATGGTAATCATGCTGCTGCACATGCGTCATATGCGTTTACAGATGTAGCTGCGATCTTCCCGATTACCCCGTCATCCGTTATGGCTGAAGCCACAGACGAATGGGCAACACAGGGCCGTCTCAACATGTTCGGACAGACTGTAAAGGTAACAGAGATGCAGTCTGAGGCAGGTGCTGCCGGTACAGTACACGGATCTCTTGCGGCAGGAGCACTGACGACTACATACACAGCGTCACAGGGTCTGCTCCTGATGATCCCGAACCTTTACAAAGTAGCTGGTGAGAGACTTCCGGGTGTATTCAACGTATCCGCACGTGCTCTTGCAAGCCATGCACTTTCTATTTTTGGTGACCACTCTGATGTTTACGCATGTCGTCAGACTGGCGCATGTATGCTGTGTGAATCCAGCGTACAGGAGGTTATGGACCTGACGCCGGTTGCTCATCTTGCAGCAATCAAGGGACGTCTTCCGTTCATCAACTTCTTCGACGGTTTCCGTACATCCCACGAGATCCAGAAGATCGAGACCTGGGATTATGAGGATCTGAAAGAAATGACAGATATGGATGCACTGCAGGCATGGAGAGACCAGTGTCTGAATCCGAATCATCCGTGTCAGAGAGGTTCTGCACAGAACCCGGATATCTTCTTCCAGGCAAGAGAAGCAATCAACCCGTACTATGACGCTATGCCGGCTATCGTTCAGGAGTACATGGACAAGGTTAACGCTAAGATCGGTACAGATTACAAGCTGTTTAACTACTATGGCGCTGCTGATGCTGAGAAGGTTATCGTTGCTATGGGTTCAGTCTGTGACACCATCGAAGAGACCATTGACTACCTGACAGCAGCAGGCGAGAAGGTCGGAGTTGTTAAGGTTCGCCTTTACAGACCGTTCTCTGCTGAGGCTCTTATCGCAGCTATCCCGGAGACCGTTAAGCAGATCACGGTTCTTGACAGAACAAAAGAGCCGGGCGCTATGGGCGAGCCGCTTTACCTGGACGTTGTTGCAGCTCTTAAGGGCAGCAAGTTCAACGATGTTCCGGTATTTACAGGACGTTACGGACTTGGTTCCAAGGATACCACTCCGGCACAGATCGTTGCTGTATACAACAACACGACAAAGGAAAAATTCACTCTTGGTATTGTGGATGATGTGACCAACCTTTCTCTGGAGCTGGGCGCTCCGCTGGTTACCACACCGGAAGGCACCATCAACTGCAAGTTCTGGGGCCTTGGCGCAGACGGTACGGTAGGTGCAAACAAGAACTCCATCAAGATCATTGGTGACAATACAGATATGTATGCTCAGGCATACTTTGATTATGACTCCAAGAAGTCCGGCGGTGTTACAATGTCTCACCTGCGTTTCGGTAAGCTTCCGATCAAGTCCACCTACCTGATCCACCAGGCAAACTTCGTTGCATGCCACAACCCGTCCTACGTACGCAAGTACAATATGGTACAGGAGCTGGTTGACGGAGGTACCTTCCTTCTGAACTGCCCGTGGGATATGGAAGGTCTTGAGAAGCATCTTCCGGGACAGGTGAAGAAGTTCATCGCTGACCACAACATCAAATTCTACGTGATCGACGGTATCAAGATCGGTAAGGAGATCGGACTTGGCGGACGTATCAATACCGTTCTTCAGTCTGCATTCTTCAAGCTGGCAAACATCATTCCTGAGGAGCAGGCTATCGAGCTGATGAAGGCTGCTGCAAAGGCTACCTACGGACGTAAGGGCGATGCTATTGTTCAGATGAACTATGACGCTATCGACGCTGGCGCTAAGCAGGTAGTAGAGGTTACTGTTCCGGAAAGCTGGAAGAACGCTGAGGAAGAGGATATTATCGCTAAGGCTGTTACAGGCAAGAGACAGGATGTCGTTGATTTCGTTAATACGATCCAGCATGCAGTTAACGCTCAGGAAGGAAACAACCTCCCGGTATCTGCATTCAAGGATTATGTAGACGGTACGACACCGTCAGGCGCTGCCGCATATGAGAAGCGCGGTATCGCAGTAGATATCCCGGTATGGAATCCGGAAAACTGTATCCAGTGTAACAGATGTTCCTACGTTTGCCCGCACGCTGTTATCCGTCCGGTGGCTCTGACAGAGGAAGAGGTTGCAGCAGCTCCGGAAGGACTGAAGACTCTGCCGATGACAGGTATGAAGGATTACAAGTTTGCTATGGTTGTATCTGCTCTGGATTGTACCGGATGCGGTTCCTGTGCAAATGTTTGCCCGGGCAAGAAGGGTGCAAAGGCACTGGCTATGGAAAACATGGAAGCAAACGTCGGCGTACAGAAGTACTTCGACTACGCTGTAGAGCTTCCGGCAAAGCTCGATGTTATCGAGAAATTCAAAGAGAATACCGTAAAAGGTTCTCAGTTCAAGCAGCCGCTGCTTGAGTTCTCAGGCGCATGCGCAGGCTGCGGCGAGACACCGTATGCAAAACTGATCACACAGCTGTTCGGTGACAGAATGTACATTGCAAATGCTACAGGATGCTCCTCTATCTGGGGTAACTCTTCACCGTCCACACCGTACACCGTAAACGCTAAGGGACAGGGCCCGGCATGGTCCAACTCTCTGTTCGAGGACAACGCAGAGTTCGGTTATGGTATGCTTCTGGCTCAGAACGCCATCAGAGGCGGCCTGAAGACAAAGGTGGCTGCACTCCTTGACTGCGATTGCTGCGGTGAAGACGTAAAGGCAGCAGCTCAGGAATGGCTGGATACCTACAGCGTAGGCGCTACGAACGGTACGGCTACAGAAAAGCTGATCGCAGCTTGTGAAGCATGCGGATGCGACGAGTGCAAGGAAGTTCTGAAGGGTAAGGATTACCTCAGCAAGAAGTCCCAGTGGATCTTCGGTGGTGACGGATGGGCATACGATATCGGATTCGGCGGCGTTGACCACGTTCTTGCCAGCGGACAGGATATCAACATTATGGTATTCGATACCGAGGTTTACTCAAATACAGGCGGACAGGCTTCCAAGTCCACACAGCCGGGTGCTGTAGCACAGTTCGCGGCAGGCGGCAAGGAAGTGAAGAAGAAGGATATGGCTTCCATCGCAATGAGCTATGGTTATGTATACGTTGCTCAGATCGCTATGGGTGCTGACTTCAACCAGACCGTTAAGGCTATCGCAGAGGCAGAGGCTTATCCGGGACCGTCACTGATCATTGCTTACGCTCCGTGTATCAACCATGGTATCAAGAAGGGTATGAGCAAGGCTCAGACAGAGGAAGAGCTGGCTGTTAAGTCTGGATACTGGCATCTGTTCCGCTTCAACCCGGCGGCAGAGTCCAAGTTTACTCTGGATTCCAAGGCTCCGACAGAAGACCTGATGGCATTCCTGGACGGCGAGGTTCGTTACAACTCTCTGAAGAGAGCAAATCCGGAAAGAGCTGAGAAGCTGTTCGCTAAGAACGCAGAGTGCAACAAGGAAAGATATGAATATCTAAACAAGCTGGTTACTCTGTACGGCAAAGAGTGATTTAAGGATTGATCAATCAAGCTGTTAAGGCAGGGCGTCGCGCAAGCGGCGCCCTTTTTGAACATTTATTTTACATGCTCCTTTTTCTGTGATAGAATGTATAAACGTACACAAAATCAGTGAGAATATTGAGGTTGACAGGATGAGGAACCGGGAAAGATACGAGGATGAAGAACCGAGGCAAAGAAGAGGGACACGAAATGAAGCAGAGAGACGAAATGGCGGCAGACAAAAGAGCGCTGCGCGCAGAAATGAAGGAGTGCGAAGCGGCGGCAGGCCGCGGCAGGACATGAGGCGGTATCAGCAGCCCCAGCGTCCCAGGAGGGTATTGACGCTGACGAACCTCCTGACGGCGCTGGTGGGCTTTCTGTTTATTTTCAGCTTGTCCGTTGTGCTGGTGCTGAATCTGCGGACAATCTATTATTTTGATATTCGTTATCAGCAGCTGGAGTATACAACAGGGCTTTCTGAGGAAATAATACGGGAAAACTACGATACACTGATCGACTACAATCTGTTGACGAAGCATGTCAAAAAGCTGGAATTTCCAAACTTTCCGATGTCGGAACACGGAAGGATCCATTTTGCGGAGGTGAAGCGGATTTTTATCATGATCCAGTGGCTGTGCATTGTATCGGGGCTCGTATTGATGATAGCCCTGTTTAAAAAATTAAGGCGGAGGGATTACGGAAGCCTGAAGCTTATGTCGATTCTGACTTTTTTGGTGCCGGTGGTGCTGGGAGTGCTGGCGGCGCTGAACTGGAATGCCTTTTTTATCAAATTTCACGGGCTGTTTTTCAAAAACAATTACTGGATTTTCAATCCGGCAACCGATCCGGTCATAAATATTCTGCCGGATGCATTCTTTTTCCATTGTGCAGTTGTCATACTGCTGTTTTTGCTCCTGGGCTGTATTTTGACCGGAGCGCTGTATCGTTTTGCGACACGTAACTATCGCAGGCAATCTTACTGAAACAAGAAAGGAGCGTCAGTATTATGAATATAGAAAAAATTCCACAGTATGAGCTGGTGCAGCAGGAGCGGATCGAGGACATTAAGTCAGACGGATATTTGCTGCGCCATAAAAAGAGCGGGGCCAGGATTCTGGTTCTGCAAAATGAGGATGAAAACAAGGTGTTCAACATTGCGTTTCGGACAACGCCCACCGACAGTACCGGTGTGGCCCATATCCTGGAGCACAGCGTCCTCTGCGGCAGCCGCCTGTTTCCGGCGAAGGATCCCTTTGTGGAGCTGGTGAAGGGCTCGCTGAACACTTTTTTGAATGCCATGACGTATCCAGACAAGACGATGTATCCGGTGGCAAGCTGCAATGACAAGGATTTCTGCAATCTGATGCACGTATATCTGGACGCCGTTTTTTATCCGAATATTTATCAGAAGGAAGAAATTTTCCGTCAGGAGGGTTGGAGCTATCAGCTGGAATCGGCGGAGGACGAGCTGATCTACAACGGCGTTGTATATAATGAAATGAAGGGGGCTTTTTCCTCCCCGGAGGATGTGCTGGATCGGGAGATTATGAACTCTCTGTTCCCGGACACGACCTACGGCGTGGAATCCGGCGGAGATCCGGTGAATATTCCAGATTTAAAATATGAAGATTTTTTGGATTTTCATAGAAAATATTATCATCCCTCCAACAGCTATATTTATTTTTACGGAAATATGGACATAGAGGAGCGGCTTGCCTGGCTGGACCGGGAATATCTGAGAAGCTTTGATGTGCGGAGCGTGGATTCTGAGATTCAGCTTCAGAAGCCCTTTGACGCTCCCAAGGAGATATACCGCAAATATCCGGTATCGGAGGGGGACGAGACGGAGGATAATACGTATCTGTCCTACAATGCCGTTGTGGGCATCAGCCTGGACGTGGACCTGGCCAACGCCTTTGCCGTGCTGGAGTATGCGCTTTTGTCGGCTCCGGGGGCGGTGCTGAAGCAGGCGCTTCTGGATGCAGGAATCGGAAAAGACATTATGAGCTCCTATGACAGCGGGATTTATCAGCCTTTTTTCAGCATCATTGCGAAGAATGCGAACCGAGGGGATCTGGAGAAGTTTCAGGCCGTGATCCGCGATACGCTGACGGAGGTTGCAGAAAAGGGAATCGACAAAAAAGCGCTGCTGGCGGGTATCAACACAATGGAATTCCGGGCAAGGGAAGCGGATTACGGCGCATATCCCAAGGGCCTGATGTACGGGATCGACGTGTTTGACAGCTGGCTTTACGACGAGAATATGCCCTTTGCATATCTGAGGCTGGATGTGTATGACCGGTTGAAAAAATACGTGGATGAGGGATATTTTGAAGAGCTGATCCGTAAATACCTGCTGGACAATCCTCATGCAACCTTTGTGGTGGTGGAGCCGGAGCCGGGACTGACCGCGAAAAATGACCGGGCGGTGAGCGAAAAGCTGAGGGCCTTCCGGAACTCCCTTTCGGAGGAAGAGATACAGAAGCTGATCGAGAAGACCGCCGCTCTGCGCAGCTTCCAGGAGACGCCCTCCACGGCGGAGGAGCTTGCGAGGATTCCGATGCTTACCAGAGAGGATATCGGGAAAAAGGCGGCCGGATTCCAGAATACAGAGTATCAGTGGGACGGCACCACCGTTCTTCATCATAATGTGTTTACCAGCGGCATCGCATATCTCGACCTGCTATTTGATGTTAGCCGGGTGGATCGGGAGGATATTCCGTATCTCGGCATTTTGAAGTCCGTCCTGGGTATGGTCAACACGGAAAACTATACCTTCCAGGATCTGAACAATGAGATCAATATGAACACAGGAGGTATTTCGGCGGGACTCAGCGTGTATCCGGTGGTGGGTACGGATAATGAGATCCGGGCCTTTGCAGGGATCCGGGCCAGAGTGCTGTACGACAAGCTGCCCTATGCATTTGAGATGGCAGAGGAGATCCTGTTCCGTTCAAGGCTGGAGGATGACAAGCGGCTGTATGAGATCCTGGCGAAGCTGAAATCCAGGCTGTCGATGCAGCTTTCCTCCGCGGGACATTCCACAGCGGCGGGACGGGCAATGTCGTATTTTTCCCAGGTCAATGCCTTCAATGATGCGATCAGCGGCATTACCTTCTATCAGCTGGTGGAGGATCTGGAGAAAAATTTTGAAGAAAAGAAGCAGCTCTTGAAAAATAAGCTTCGCCTGCTGATGGGTGAGCTGTTCCACAGGGAAGGACTGTTTGTAAGCCTTACTTCAGACGAAGAGGGGCTGGAGGCGATGCGGGAGCCTCTGGCGCAGTTTGCTGCAAAGCTTCCGCATACGGATAGTGAAGCGAAGGACAATGCATTGCTGCTGGGAAAGAAAAATGAAGGCTTTATGACGCCGGGACAGGTGCAGTACGTTGCCCGGACCGGAAATTTCAGAAAAGCGGGTTATGCATATACGGGACTGCTGCGTATTGTAAAGGTCATGATGAGCTACGATTATCTGTGGACGAATATCAGGGTCAAGGGCGGAGCCTACGGCTGTATGAGCTCCTTTGGACGTACCGGAGATTCCTATTTTGTGTCTTACCGGGATCCAAACCTGCGGGCGACGAACGAGGTGTACGACCGGGTACCGCAGTACCTTGGGAGCTTTGACGCTGATGAACGTGAGATGACAAAGTATATCATCGGTACAGTGAGCGAGCTGGATACGCCGTTGCCGCCCTCTGCGAAGGGACGCCGGTCCTTAAATGCGTATTTCAGTAAAATCACATACGAGGATATGCAGAAGGAGCGGGATGAGGTGCTGAACGCTTCACCGGAGCAGATCCGCGCTCTGGCGCCGCTGGTGCGCTCCGTGCTGGAGGAGCAGGCTATCTGCGTCATCGGAAACGAAGAAAAGATCAAGAAGGATAAGGATTTGTTCGCATCCATCCAGATGCTGACAAATTAAGGGGAAAATATGGAGAATGCAAAATTCAGGTCGGGCTTTGCCACCCTGATCGGGCGTCCGAACGTAGGAAAATCAACGCTGATGAATCATCTGATCGGGCAGAAAATCGCAATTACATCAAACAAGCCCCAGACCACCCGCAACCGGATTCAGACGGTTTATACCTCGGAGGAGGGGCAGATCGTTTTCCTGGATACGCCGGGAATTCACAAGGCGAAAAACAAGCTGGGAGAATATATGGTAGGTGTGGCGGAGCGGACGCTGAAGGAAGTGGACGTGGTGCTGTGGCTCGTAGAGCCGACGGATTTCATCGGCAAAGGAGAGCGCCACATTGCGGAGCAGCTCAAAAAGGCGAATGTTCCGGTCATTCTGATTATGAATAAAATTGATATGGTGGATAAAAGCAAAATTGAGGGCTTTATGGAGGGCTACCGGGAGATCTTTGATTTTGCGGATATGATACCGGTGTGCGCGCTGCGGGGCGTAGGCATGGAGCGGGTGATCAAGGCAATTTTCCGTTATCTGCCCTACGGACCGAAATACTATGATGACGATACGGTGACAGACCAGCCCCAGAGGCAGATCGCGGCGGAACTGATCCGGGAAAAGGCGCTGCGCTGCCTGGAGGAGGAGATTCCCCACGGCATTGCGGTGTCCATCGAGAAAATGCAGGAGCGCCGGGGCGCCGGGATCATGGATATTGAGGCTACGATCATCTGTGAGCGGGAATCGCACAAGGGAATCGTCATCGGAAAAGGCGGGGCCATGCTTCGCAAGATAGGCTCCCAGGCCCGTCACGAGATCGAAAAAATGCTGGAGATGAAGGTAAATCTGCAGCTCTGGGTCAAGGTGAAAAAGGACTGGCGCGACAGTGACTATATGATCAAAAATTTTGGCTACGACAAGAAGGAGCTGTGACCAGCGCTGGAAAGGATGCTGCATAGAAGAAAATTGTGACCAGCGCTGGAAAAGATGCTGTATAGAAGGAAATTGTGACCAGCGCTGGAAAAGATGCTGCATAAGAACGTGTTTTGATCAGTGCTGAAAAAGGAGCTGCGTAGAAATGTGCTTTGTGCAGGAGGAAAGCAGCTCTGGTGAGGTGAGTATGAGCGAACCGCTGAAGGTGACAGGGATGGTATTGTCTGCCGTGCCCTCGGGAGAATACGACAAAAGAACGGTGATACTGACGAAGGAGCGCGGGAAGATCACGGCCTTTGCCCGGGGAGCCAGGAGGCAGAACAGTATCCTGCTGGCCCCTGCCAGCCCCTTTGCCTTTGGTACCTTTACCGTCTATGAGGGCAGGACGGCCTACACGCTGGTGCGGGCCGAAATATCCAATTATTTCACGGAGGTGCGGGAGGATTTTGAAGCGGCCTGCTACGGATGCTATTTCATGGAGGTGGCGGAATATTACACCAGAGAGAATCTGGACGGTTCTTCCGTGCTGAACCTGCTGTACGCGACGCTTCGGGCGCTTCTGAATGAGAAGCTGGACAATAAGCTGATCCGCTGCATTTTTGAGATGAAGGCCATGGTTCTGAACGGGGAGTATCCCTACGATGTTGTGAACGATACCTCCCTTCTGGAGTCCACAAGATATGCTCTGGGCTATGTGATACAGTCACCGATCCAAAAGCTTTATACCTTTACGCTGGCGCCGGAGGTTTTTGCGGAGTTCCGCCGGGTGCAGAACCGCTTTAACAGGCTTTACATTGACCGGGAATTCAAATCACTGGCAATTCTGAAGGCAATGCAGGCAGACATTTCCTGACAGATGGAAAGAAATGCTTGAAACAATATGGTTTTGTATGTATAATAAACTGGATTTGTTAGGAGGAGCTACAGTGATTGCAAAAAAGATACCGATAGCGGCGGCTCTTATGGCAGGTATGATGCTGCTTGGGGGCTGTGAGATGATGGAACAGAAGAAATGGACGCCGCAGGAAGCTGACGCCATATCAATTGATGAAGACGGAGTGATTACGGAGATCATTCAGGAGACACTGGATCAGCCTTATTACGATGCGGCAGAGCTGCAGAGCAGGATCACTTCCGAGGTGGCGGATTACAATGCCAAAAACGGTGAGGACGCCGTCTCTGTAAAGGAGATGGAGGCTGCCGACGGGAAGATCAACCTGAAAATGGAATATGCATCTGCGCAGGATTATGCCAGCTTTAATAATACGGAATTTTACTATGGTTCCGTGATCAACGCGCAGCTGTCAGGATATCTGTTTGATGTTTCCTACAAAAAAGTGAATGGCGGCGTTGTGCAGGGTTCTTCTGTATCCGGCAGCGAGGTCATCAAACGGATGGATAAGCAGGTACTTATTTTGCGGGCCCCTGTTGAGGTTCATGTACCGGGAGAGGTGCTTTTTACCAGTACAAATGCGGAGGTTCTGGCGGCGGATGTAGTCAATGCCACCGGCGAATCGGACGATAAGGAAGACGAGGGACTGATTCTTCCATCCAATGCAGTGTATAAGGCGGAAGATGATGCATCCTTTGCTGAGATGGCGGCGGCAAATCGGGTTTATATTATATTTGATATGTGATGTTAAATAAAATCGGAGGAGAGAAAAATGGAAAAGACAATGGAAAAAATTGTTGCTCTGGCAAAGGGAAGAGGGTTTGTGTATCCTGGTTCCGAGATCTACGGCGGTCTGGCGAATACCTGGGATTACGGTAATCTCGGCGTGGAGCTCAAGAACAATGTGAAAAAGGCATGGTGGCAGAAATTCATCACGGAGAATCCGTACAACGTCGGCGTGGACTGTGCGATCCTGATGAATCCGCAGACCTGGGTGGCCTCAGGACATCTCGGCGGCTTTGCAGATCCGCTGATGGACTGCAAAGAGTGCCATGAGCGTTTCCGTGCGGATAAAGTTATCGAGGATTTCTGTCAGGAAAAGGGCATCACGCTTCCGAAGCCGATTGATGCGTTTTCCCAGGAAGAGATGAAGAATTTTATCGAGGACAACAACATTCCGTGTCCGACCTGCGGCAAGCATAACTTTACAGATATTCGTCAGTTCAATCTGATGTTCAAGACCTTCCAGGGCGTTACGGAGGACGCGAAGAATACGGTATACCTTCGTCCGGAGACCGCCCAGGGTATCTTTGTCAACTTCAAAAACGTGCAGAGAACCTCCAGAAAGAAGCTGCCCTTCGGTATCGGTCAGATCGGAAAATCCTTCCGTAACGAGATTACCCCGGGCAACTTTACCTTCCGTACAAGAGAGTTTGAGCAGATGGAGCTGGAGTTCTTCTGCGTACCGGGAACTGACCTTGACTGGTTCCAGTACTGGAGAGGCTTCTGCTTCGACTGGTTGAAAAAGCTGGGTATGAAGGAGGATGAGCTGCGTCTGCGTGACCATGATCCAGAGGAGCTCTGCTTCTACAGCAAGGGTACCACAGATATCGAATTCCTGTTCCCCTTCGGCTGGGGCGAGCTGTGGGGCATTGCGGACCGTACCGATTACGACCTGACCCAGCACCAGAACGTATCCGGACAGGATATGACATACTTTGACGATGAGAAGAAGGAAAAATACGTTCCGTATGTCATCGAGCCGTCTCTCGGCGCAGACCGTGTGGTATTAGCCTTCCTTTGCAGCGCATACGACGAGGAGAACATCGGCACAGAAGAGAAGCCGGATATGAGGACCGTGCTTCACTTCCATCCGGCTCTGGCACCGGTGAAGGTGGGCGTGCTTCCGCTCTCCAAGAAGCTGAATGAGGGCGCAGAGAAGGTATTTGCAATGCTCTCCAAGTATTACAACTGCGAATTCGATGACAGAGGAAATATCGGAAAGCGTTACAGAAGACAGGATGAGATCGGTACTCCGTTCTGCGTGACGTATGATTTTGAGTCTGAAGAGGACGGTGCTGTGACCGTCCGGGATCGTGATACCATGGAGCAGGAGCGCGTGAAGATCGAGGATCTGAAGGCATATTTCGAGAAGAAGTTTGAGTGGTAGGATCCGATAAAGAGAATGAAAATCAGATCTGATGCAAGGACGGAACGAAAAATTTAATAGATCGGCTGGCGATAGAGCCGGGGATCCAAAAAGGGTCTCCGGCTTTGTCTGTCAGGAAGTTGATTTTGGTAAGGTAAGATGTTATACTAAAGAAAACACTTTAATAAAGTATGGGTGATGTGAGATGGAAATAAAACAGGCAACAAACATGGAAGTAAAGAGAAACAACAGGAATCGTGTTTTCAGGTATATTTGTAAGCATGGAACCGTTTCTAATCCGGATATTGCATATGATACGAAGATGAGTCTGCCCACCGTGACACAGATTACAAAAGAACTGATTGAGAGAGGATTTGTTGAAGAGACCGGGGAATTGCAGTCCACAGGGGGAAGGCGTGCAAAGGCGTTATCAGCTGCGGTTAATGTAAAGCAGGCTGTTGGACTGGATATTACAAAAAACCATATCAGCTTTGTACTTACTAATCTGACGGGGGAAATTTTAAGCCATGTGCGTATTTTTCTCCCATATGTCCATGGGGAGGCCTACTATCGCCGGGTGAATGAGGAACTGGAACGTTTTCTGGATGAAAGCAGCGCTGAACGTGGGAAAGTTTTGGGTATAGGAATTTCCTTTCCCGGAATTATTGATTTGGACAGGAAGCTGATCACATATTCGCATATTCTTGGTGTGGAAATGATAACCTTTGATTCTGTGTGCAGCTTTTTTTCTTATCCTTGCTGTTTTTTAAATGATGCGAATGCGGGGGCTTATGCCGAAGGAATCTATTCAGATGAAAAGGAACGTTTTTTCTATTTGTCCTTAAGCAATACAGTTGGAGGGGCGATTTTTGATTATAATGGACTCGTGCATGGAAAGCATTTTCGGTGCGGGGAAGCTGGTCATATGACAGTGATCCCGGATGGAAAGGAATGCTATTGCGGGAAAAAGGGATGCCTGGATGCATATTGCAGCGCAGCAATTTTATCCGATGAGACGGATGGAAAGCTGGAGCGATTTTTTGACCTGTTGGAAAAGAAAGATCAAAGGATGGTAGAAATATGGAATACCTATACAGGATTTCTGGCGGTGGCATTAAATAATATTCATATGCTTCTTGACTGTGATATTGTTTTGGGAGGCTATGTGGGAAGTTATGTGGAGCCTTATTTGCCGGATATATGGAATAAGGTATCGGATCGGAATACATTTACGGAGGATCGGCAGTTCGTAAATAGCTGTAGATATAAGATGGGGGCGGCTGCACTTGGAGCTGCGTTGGAAGTGATCGAAAGTTTTGTAAAGCAGATATGAAAGATATAGGAGATACCTCTGCGGGAGATTTCAGAAATGAAGTCTCCTTTTTTAATGCAGTTTTACTAAAATATTCGATTTATTTTTGAATATAATGCTGAAATGATACTTAATTGACGTGAAGATATTGACAGAATTGTAAGACGGTCGTAAAATAATAAACATAATAAAACTATTTAATAAAGTATAAATAAAAGTAAGAAAAAAAGGAGGAAGTAACAATGGAAGGAAAAATGAAAGTGGCAGTTATGTTAGGTATCGGAAAGATGGGATTTGAGGAACGTGATATCCCAAAAGCGAAGGATGACGAGGTTCTGGTGAAACTGGAGTATGTCGGTATCTGTGGAAGCGATCTGCATTATTATGAAACAGGAGCTATCGGGGATTATGTAGTGAAGCCGCCCTTTGTTCTGGGACATGAGCCGGGAGGTACGGTGGTTGAAGTAGGTAAAAATGTGAAGCATTTGAAGGTTGGTGACAGAGTGGCTTTGGAGCCGGGAAAAACCTGCGGTCATTGTGAGTTTTGCAAAACAGGGCGTTATAATCTGTGTCCGGATGTCGTATTCTTTGCAACCCCTCCGGTGGATGGGGTATTTCAGGAGTATGTTGCCCACGAGGCCGATCTGTGCTTTAAGCTGCCGGATAATGTAAGTACACTGGAGGGGGCATTAATTGAACCGTTGGCTGTGGGATTCCATGCTGCTATTCAGGGAAACGCACATCTTGGGCAAAAAGCAGTTGTTATGGGTGCGGGATGTATTGGTCTTGTTTCTATGATGGCATTAAAAGCAAGAGGTGTATCGGAAGTATATGTGGTGGATATTATGGAGAAGCGTCTTGACAAGGCCCTGGAACTGGGGGCTGCCGGGGTAATCAACGGGACAAAGGAGGATGTACTGGAAAGGGCGAAGGAGCTGACAAACGGAGCGGGAATGGATCTGGTGATTGAGACGGCGGGAACAGAAATCACTACGAGACAGGCAATTCATATGGCGAAGAAAGGCTCCGATATCGTTCTCATCGGCTACAGCAAGAGTGGAGAAATGACGCTTCCGATGAGCCTTGTGCTGGATAAAGAGCTGACCTTTAAGACCGTATTCCGCTATCGTCATATTTATCCGATGGCTATTGACGCGGTTGCGTCGGGAAAGGTAAACCTGAAGGGGATTGTAACAGATATCTTCGGGTTGGATGAGGCACAGAAAGCAATGGATTACAGTGTGAATCATAAAGCAGATATTGTAAAAGCGGTCATTCGGATTGGAGAATAGGCCTGCAATCATAGTAAGGAATAGGCTGATAAGGTCTTTGTGGGGATAATGGAGTAAGGTTTTTTACAGGGACCGGGGCAAATATGGAATAAATGGAGTTTAGCCAGTATTTATAAAGGACAGGGGAATTATGATGGGACAGAAGGATACAAATGTAAAGGTGCCGTTGATCAGTAAAATTGCCTATGGCATGGGCGATGTGGGATGCAATTTCAGTTGGATGTTTGTAGGAAACTTCCTGATGATTTTTTATACGGACGTTTTTGGAATCAGTATGGGGGCAGTTGCAGGACTAATGCTGTTCTCACGTTTTTGGGATGCAATCAATGATCCGGTTATTGGCGGATTGAGTGATAAGACACATACAAGATGGGGACGGTACAGGCCCTGGCTGTTGATTGCTGCTCCTTTGACAGCTATTGTGCTGGTTCTGACTTTTTGGGCGCATCCTGAATGGTCATCTGCATCAAAGATTTTTTACATGGCAGTTACATACTGTATTCTTGTATTAGGTTATACCTGCGTCAATATTCCTTATGGAACACTGTGCGGGGCGATGACACAGAATATTGAAGAACGCGCGAAAATTAATACATTCCGTTCAGTCAGTGCAATGATTGCCATTGGTATCATCAATATTGTAACGGTTCCTTTAATCGGAGCGCTGGGCAATGGAAACGACAGAAGGGGATATTTGCTGGTTGCCGTTTTATACGGATGCATTTTTGCAGCGTGTCATATTTTCTGTTTTGCGAAAACAAAAGAAGTGGTGGAAGTGCCGGAAAAGGAAAAAATTTCTTTAAGGGTACAGCTGGAGGCAGTTATAAAAAATCGTCCGTATATGATTGCTGTGGCAGGACAATTCCTGTTTGGCGTTACCCTTTATGGAAGAAATGCAGACGCATTGTATTACTTTACTTATGTGGAAGGAAATAAAGCGCTGTTTAGCACGTATTCTATGTTCATTATTATCCCGTCTATTATTGGTGCCGCCTGTTTTCCGTTTGTGTTCCGGCTCACCAACAATAAAGGACGCTCCGCATCTATTTTTGCATTGCTGACAGGAATCAGTATGTTCAGTATGTACTTTTTTACAGTTGGGGAATCACCGGTTCCGTTTTATATATTCTCCTGCCTGTCACAGTTTTTCTTCTCTGGATTTAACACTGCGATTTATGCGATTGTTCCGGATTGCGTGGAATACGGGGAATGGAAGACCGGACTTAGGAATGATGGATTCCAGTATGCGTTTATTTCATTAGGAAACAAGATTGGAATGGCAATCGGAACGTCTGTCCTTGCAGGAGTTTTGGGTATGTTTGGATATGCAGCAAATGTACAGCAGAATACGGCGGTGTTGGCGGTTATCAAACATTCCTTTACAACAGTGCCGGGAATACTGTGGATTGTGACGGCAATCGTTCTGTATTTTTACCGCCTGAATAAAAAGAAGTATAATCAGATCGTGGAGGAAATTCAGACAAGAAAGGAAGGCAGCCCGGTATTTAAGGCAAAGTCAGGGGTGTAATGCTCTATGATCCGGGAGATAAGAACAATTCTTTTCAGGAGAGCATCGTTATATCGTGAAGCTTTCATTCAGCATTAGTGACGACGGACAGGTATAGTGTACCGGGGAGGGCAGTCTGTTCTCCGCCAGCTGCAGGGCGATGGAAAAGCATTCCACTGTAATGTCCTCTGTCGGGACCGCAATGAGAGAAAGGGACGGGATGTAGTTAATGATATGGGAGGTATCTTCCTTGCGGCCAAAGCTCAGCAGCTCCGCATCCTGTGTGAAAATAAAATGATTCCGCGCCAGAAGCGGAATTGCGCCAAAGGCCAGAGTGGTATTCATCGTAATGACCAGCTCTGGCTTTTCTGACATATTAAGAATATGGCGGGCAGCAATGGCGCCGCCCTGAAGCGTATTTTCAGTTGAAAAACAGTTATCGTAGGTGAGCTCGATGCCGAAATTGTGGCAGCACTGAAATAAAAGTCTCAGAGAGTAATTCTCCGGGCTTTTGTCGTCGGTGCCGGTGATAATCAAAATATTTCGGTAGCCCTTTGCCGAGATGATACGGACTGCCTGATCGATGGGAGGCAGAAGCTCACAGGACACGCTGCTGAAGGTCTGGCTGACCCCGTTGAAGAGCACCAGCGGGAGATTGGCAGGAAGGCGTTCGAATTCGGTGAGGTCAGCCTCCGACTCCGCCATGATAACTGCTGCGTGGTATTCAGACGGAGACAGACTCCGGATACGCTGGGATAGCTGACCGCGCTCATACAGGCAGAGAAGGACATTATAGACCTTTCCGCATTTTTTAATATGTGCATTGATTCCGGCGGTGATGACGTCCATATCTACCATAATAGAGTCGGCGGGGAGAAACAAGGCGATGTTCATCTGGCCGGACCGGAGGACATTGGGAGAATTGATCTGATATCCCAGATCCCTTGCGGCCTGCATGACCCGTTTTGCCGTCTCCGGCGACACCTTGCGTTCCTTTGCTATTCCGTTTAAAACAAAGCTGACGGTGGAGACGGATACTCCGGCCAGCTTTGCAACATCCTTCATGACTGCCATACTTACCTCTCATATACGCTGATCTGCATCAGATACTATTTGAACATTTTAATTATCCCATACCGGATTTTTTGTGTCAATACGAAACTTAAAAAAACTAAAATATTTTTAATTAAATTTAATTTTTTAATTGACACGCTATACTCTCTAAACTATAATGGGCACGAAAGTTAGTTGAAACTAATTTAATGCATGAGTGAGGAGGAAAAGAAATGTTTAAAAAATTTGTCAAGATTTTGAATGTATCTGCCGGTGCGGTCATTGCAGCAGCGTTAGTTCTGACTCCTGTACAGGCAAAGGCCCAGGAAACAGAAACCGAAGCAGAAGAGACGCAGTATCCGATTGAGATCGAGCATGCATTCGGGACGACTGTAATTGCTCAAAAGCCGGAACGGGCAGTGACGATTGCCTTTGGAAATCAGGACGTTGCATTGGCCCTGGGAGTTGTCCCGGTGGGATTTTCAGCGGCAAATTATGGAGTTCAGGATGACAGCGGCATGCTTCCCTGGACCCAGGAAAAGCTGGCTGAGCTTGGGTGTGAGGAACCGAACGTCTTTCAGGATACCGATGGGTTGGATTACGAAGCGATTGCAGACTGCGATCCGGACGTAATTCTTGCGGTGTATTCCGGTCTGACCGAGGAAGAATACAATATGCTCAGCGAGATCGCGCCGACGGTGGCATACCCGGAATCCGCCTGGACTGTGAGCTGGAGAGACTGGATCCGATATACTGCTCTTGGATTGGGCATGCAGGAGGAGGGAGAACAGCTGATCGCCGGCCTGGAGGACGAACTGGCGCAAAAGGTGGCAGAGCATCCGGAGTTTACCGGAAAGTCCTTCGTATGGATCAGCTTCAGTGAAGATGACCTTTCAAATTTACATGCGTATGCCCCCATTGATCCCCGTTGTGCCTTCCTGATTGACGATCTGGGCTTTACTTATCCGGAAAGTGTCAACGAACTGATCGACGATGGATCGTACTCATTGAGCCTGAGCGCGGAAAATGCGGATCTGCTTTATGATGCGGATTTTCTGATCGGATACAGCAGCGATTCAGATTATGAGGCTGCCAAAGCGGATACAGTGCTGGGCAATATCCCGGCATTGCAAAAAGGCGCCACCGTCAGCATTGAAAGCGGTACTCCTCTGTCAGCTGCAATGACAATAACCCCGCTTTCCATGGAATATACGATTGACGAATATCTGGATAAGATCGGTGAGGCTGTGGTAAAAGCAGATGAAGAATAAATTTTCTGAAGGGAAGAAACAGCCGGGGCGGTTTCTTCCCAATCATTTTTTCCCGGTTTTGATTATTTTTCTGATTTTACTGGCGCTTACTATTGCCGCATCTATTGCGCTTGGCTCACGTAGAATATCCTTCGCCGAGCTGATGGATGGGTTGTTTCACGCTTCGGTGAACAGCTACGGCGCAAACGTGGTACGCAAAAGAATTGCCAGGACCGTGTTTTCACTGCTGTGCGGCGCCGCATTGGGAATATCCGGCGCACTGATGCAGTCAGTGACCCGCAATCCCATCGCAGATCCTTCTATATTGGGAGTAAACACGGGGGCAGCATTTTTTATTGTCTGCGGAATTGCCTTTTTACACATTACCACGGCCGCACAGTATATCGGCTTTGCATTGGCAGGGGCGATGCTTGCTGCCATTGTGGTGTACTCCATCGGATCCATGGGAAGAGGCGGAGCCACACCGATCAAGCTGGTGCTTTCCGGCACTGCCGTAAGCGCGGCCTTGTCTTCGGTGATCAGTGCAATTTTGCTGCCAAGATCCTATGTACTGGATCAGTACCGGTTCTGGCAGGTGGGAAGCGTGGGCGGAGGGACCTGGAGCGGTATTTTCGCTTTTTCTCCTTTTTTACTGGCAGGAATAGCCATTGCGGTCATCTCCGCACCGGCATTAAATGCACTGGCACTGGGGGATGAAGCCGCCACCGGTCTCGGTGTGCGTACCGGAGTGCTGCGGCTGACAGCCGCTGCGGGTGGCGTGCTTTTATGCGGCTCCACCACCGCACTGGCAGGGCCGATCGGATTTATCGGACTTTTGGCGCCCCATGTTATGCGCTTGCTGCTGGGGTCGGATTTAAGATTTGTGATTCCCTTATCGGCCTTGTCCGGAGCTGTGTTTCTGACGGCTGCGGATGTGGTGGGGCGTCTGCTTCTTTACCCCGGGGAGCTGGAGGTGGGAATCGTCACTGCGTTTGTAGGGGCACCGGTACTGATTTTTGTTGCTATACGGTCGAAAGCGTGAATGAATATGAAAAAAGATACGATTACATTACTTATGAAGGGCAGGAAAAAGAGGGAAAAGCGATTCTGGCTTGTAACCTGGCTTCTGGGGATCCTTGCCTTCGGTTTGTGCTGTACAATGCTGATGCTGGGAAATACAATCTATCCGGTGAAAACCATTCTCCGTGTTCTCGCAGGAGAAGAAATAAAAGGAGCCGCCTATGCGGTGAATACGATACGTCTGCCCAGAATGCTGGCCGGATTATTTGCCGGTTTTGCCTTCGGACTTGCGGGCAGTGTATTTCAGACGATGCTGCGTAATCCCTTGGCAAATCCCAATATCATCGGAATTACCTCCGGCTCCAGTGCAGGAGCGGTGGTCTGCATCGTGTTGCTGCACACCAGCTCAACCATGGTCTACATAGTATCCATTGCGGCAGGGCTTGCCACTACATTGACGATGTTTTTGCTGGCACGGGGAAAACGTTTTTCTGCGTCAAAGCTGATTTTGGTTGGAATTGGCGTACAGGCAATGCTGAATGCGGTGGTTTCCTATATCCTTCAGGCCGGCTCAGAAAAGGATATTCCCACAGCGATGCGATGGCTGAGCGGGAGTCTGAATGGCTCAAATATGTCAGAGCTCTATTTTTTGTTTATTGTAGTATTGATCGGTACGCCGATAATCCTGATTTTTTCAAAACAGCTCGCTTTGCTGGAGCTGGGCGAGGAGTGGGCCGTGGGGCTGGGAGTGAATACAGAGCGTGTTCGCTTTATTCTCATGATCAGTTCGGTGCTGCTGATTGCGGCGGCGACAGCGGCAACAGGTCCTATTGCCTTTGTGTCTTTTCTGGCGGGGCCTATCGCAAGGCGATTGACCGGAAAAGGAAAAGCAAATCCTCTGGCTGCTGGGCTTTTCGGCTCTGTACTGGTGCTGCTGTCTGATTTGATTGGTCAGTTCGCTTTTGAACTGCGATTCCCGGTGGGAGTCATCACAGGACTTCTGGGAGCGCCTTATCTTTTGTTTTTACTTGTAAGAATGAATCAAACGGGGGAATTATGATGAAAAAGACGCATGAATTCAAAGCTGAACACATAGTTTCAGGATACGAGGAGCGGATCGTGGTTCAGGATGTAAGCATAGCGATTCCTCCGCACAAAATCAGTGTCATTATCGGGGCGAATGCTTGCGGCAAATCAACGCTGCTGAAAACGGTTTCCAGGCTGATACGCCAGCAGTCCGGGCAGGTGACCCTGGATGGAAAAGAAATCAGTACGCTGCAGTCAAAAAAGCTGGCGCAGATTCTCGGATTGCTGCCTCAGTCGCCGATCGTTCCGGAGGGCATTGCAGTCGGTGATCTGGTGGGACGGGGGAGATTTCCGCACCAGCGTATGCTTGCAGGCTGGTCAAAAGCAGACTATGAGGCGGTGGCAGAGGCAATGGAGATCATGAACATTACGGAGCTGGCAAATCGCAGCATCAGTGAGCTATCCGGCGGTCAGCGCCAGCGGGTCTGGATCGCCATGGCGCTGGCACAGCAGACAGATATCCTGCTGCTGGATGAACCGACGACATTTCTGGATATTTCTTATCAGGTGGAGATATTGGATCTGTTGACGGATCTGAATGAAGCCTATGGAACGACGATTGTCATGGTTCTGCACGATATCAATCTTTCAGCGCGCTATGCAGATCATATATTCGCTATGAGGGACGGAGCTCTGGTGGCTAGTGGAAAGCCGGAAGAGGTGATTACCAGAGAAAATATAAAAAAGATTTTTGATATGGACAGCGTGATTATTAAGGACCCTGTTGCGGATTCTCCGATGATGGTCCCGATTGGAAGACACGTTTAGAAAAAAATATTTGTATTGACATTATGACGGGAATCATATAAAATAACACTGTTAGCAAACGGTGTTATTTTTTAAGCTGAAAGGGAGGAAATTCAAATGCCGGAGGAACGAAATACGCTGGACAGGATACTCTGCTCAGCCAAAAAGGAATTTATGGAAAAGGGCTTTTTGAATGCTTCTCTTCGCAGCATCGTCAAAAATGCCGGCGTCACCACGGGGGCGTTTTATCGCTATTATGACAGCAAGGAATCGTTATTTGCCGCTCTGGTGGATGAGCAGGCGAGCTATATCCTTGCCCTGTTCAATCATACCATTGATGATTTTGAAAAGCTTCCGGGAGAGCAGCAGACGGAGAAAATGATTGATACATCAAGCTTCTGTCTTGAACAGATGGTGGATTATATCTATGAGCATTTTGATGCTTTCAAGCTTCTGATACAGAGTGCGGAGGGGACGGCCTACGCAGATTTTATCCATCAGCTGGTGGTCAGGGAGGTGGAATCCACCTACACCTACATGCAGACCCTGAAGGACATGGGATGCAAAGTGGAGCCGCTGAATAAAAATCTGATCCATATTATCGCCAGCGGGCTGTTCTCCGGGATATTTGAATTGGTGATCCATGATATGCCGAAGGAGGAGGCCCTGGAATATCTTTCCCAGTTTCAGCGTTTTTACTCGGCGGGCTGGTCGGAGCTTTTGAACGTTAAGTTTGGAAAATAGAAATTGGCAGCCTGCGCCTGAGAGCGGGGCGGTCCGGGAATATGGAATCTGGTTATAAGAGAAATCTGAAAATGGATTTCTCTTATATATAAATCATTGGTTAGTTTAAACTAATTTAAGTAAGGAGGAGAAAAGCAATGAAGCAGAAGGAAAAATCAGTGATAAGCTGGCTTGCCGAATTTGCGGGTACGCACAGAAGCCTTTATATGAAAAGCGTCCTGCTGGCGGTATGCGGCGTTGCGTGCAGCATCATGCCCTATCTTATCATGGGCGGCATGGTGGGCAGACTGATCGAAGGCAATCAGGAGTGGAACCGTTATCTTTACGACGGGATCCTTATGGCTCTGTTCTGGCTGGGACGGGTCATTTTTCATGCGTGCTCCACGACGTGTTCCCACAAGGCCACCTTTCACGTTTTGGGAAATATCCGGAAACAGGTGTGCGACAAGCTGGCCAGGGTTCCCCTGGGCGTCGTGAAGGATACGCCCTCCGGCTCCCTGAAAAACATCATCGTGGAGCGGGTGGACAGCATCGAGACGACGCTGGCTCATATCCTGCCGGAGTTCACGGCAAATCTTCTGGCGCCGATCGCCGTATTTATTTATCTGTGCGTCATTGACTGGAGGATGGCGCTGGTGTCTCTGATCAGCCTGCCCCTGGGCATGCTGTGCTATACGGGTATGATGATCGGATATGAGGAGAGCTTTAGAAATACGGTGACGAAGACAAAAATACTGAACGATACGGCGGTGGAGTACATAGGAGGAATCGAGGTCATCAAGGCATTTGGAAAGGCGCAGAATTCCTATGAAAAGTTCAAGGTGGCCGCAAAGGAAGGGGCGGATTGCTACATCGAGTGGATGCGCCGCTGCAATGTGTTCTTCAGCATTGCCATGGTACTGTTTCCCTGCACGGCGATCTCGGTGGTTCCCATCGGCGGCCTGTTTGTGAAGAACGGTTCCCTGTCTGTCTCTGATTTTGTGCTGTGTATCATCCTGTCCCTGGGGCTGATCGCACCGCTCATCACGGTAATGTCCTATTCGGATGATATCGGCAAGCTGAAGACGATCCTGGGAGAGGTGACAGACGTGCTGACCTGGCAGGAGCTGGAGCGCCCGAAGACGGATCAGAAGGTACCGGCGGATTATTCGGTGGAGCTGGACCAGGTGACCTTCGGCTACAAAGAAAAGGAGGTGCTGCACGGCGTTAGTATGCGGATAGAGCCGGGAACAGTGAACGCCCTGGTAGGTCCTTCCGGAAGCGGCAAATCCACGATCGCGAAGCTGATCGCTTCTCTCTGGGATGTGAAGAGCGGCAGCATCAAAATCGGTGGAGTGGATATCCGGGATCTGTCTCTGGAGGAGTACAACCGCAGGGTGGCCTACGTTTCCCAGGACAATTACCTGTTTGACGATACGATACGGGAAAATATCCGGATGGGAAGACCGGGGGCTACGGATCAGGAAGTGGAGGAGGTGGCGAAGAAGAGCGGCTGCCACGAGTTCATTCTGGGACTGGAAAAGGGCTATGATACGGTGGCCGGAGGCGCAGGAGGACACCTCTCCGGCGGCGAGCGTCAGAGGATCGCCATTGCCAGGGCCATGCTGAAGGATGCTCCGCTTGTCATTCTCGACGAGGCCACCGCTTACACAGACCCGGAGAATGAAGCGGTGATTCAGGCCTCTGTGGCAAGGCTGGTAAAGGGAAAGACGCTGATCGTGATCGCGCATCGTCTCTCCACGATCGCCGATGCGGATAAGATTTTTGTGATCAATGACGGCAGGATCGAAGAGGAAGGCACTCATCAGGAGCTGCTGGAGAAAGGGAAGCTTTATGCAAGGATGTGGGAGGCCCATATCGGCGTAAAAGACAGTGAGAAAGAGGGTGTGGTATATGCTTGAAATATTCCGGAAGTTTTTTGCTTTCTGCGGTGAGAACAGAAAAAAATTTTATCGTTCTCTGGCGGACGGTGTGATCCTTGCTTTTATGGAGGCGCTGAAGATCCCGGCCATTATGCTGATGCTTCAGGGCGCTATGGATGGTACGATAACGGCGGGGCTGATCTGGAAGTGCTTCGGTATCCTTGTTTTCAGTATTGTGGTGGGGGCAGTGGCGAAATACCGGGCCACTATCCTGCAGTGCGAGGCCGGATACGGGACTGCAGCCAACAAGAGGATCGAGATCGCGGAGCATCTGCGTTACCTGCCCATGGGATACTTCAATGAAAACAGTCTGGGATACATTACGTCTGTGACGACGAATACCATGGAAAATCTGGCGGACACGGCAACCAGAGTCGTCATGCTGACGACCCAGGGCATCCTGACGACGGCCCTGATCGCGGTGATGGTCTTTTTCTATGACTGGAGGATAGGTCTGGTGCTGCTGGCGGGGATGCTGCTGTTTTTTGCAGCGAACCGGGGCATGCAGAGGAAATCCCAGAAAGTGTCTCCAAAGAAGATCCAATCCGATACGGGCCTGGTGGAGAAGGTGCTGGAATACGTGCAGGGAATTGCGGAGGTCAAGGGCTACAATCTGACCGGAAAAATGTCGAAGAGGCTGAATCAGGCCATTGATGCAAATACGGATGTAAATATTGAGCTGGAGCTGACCTTTGTGCCATTTATGGCGCTGCAGAACGGCATTATCAAAATGACAGGAGTCATTATGACGATGCTCTCTGTTTATCTGTACCTGCAGGGCAGCATGGAGCTGATCATCTGCATTGGTATGACGATCTGCTCCTTCATGGTGTTCGCCAGCCTGGAGCAGGCGGGAAATTATTCGGCGCTGCTGCGCACGGTGGATATCAGCGTAGATAAAGCGCAGTCTGTGATGGAGCTTCCCGCCATGGACATTGAAGGGAAGGAAATTACACCGCAGCATTTTGATATGGAAGTGTCAGAGGTGGACTTTTCCTACGATAAAAAGAAGATCATCGATCATATTTCCGTACGTATTCCGGAAAATACAACGACGGCCATCGTGGGGCCCAGCGGCGGGGGCAAAACGACTCTTTGCCATTTGATCTCCAGGTTCTGGGATGTGGACAGTGGGTCCGTGACTCTGGGCGGAAGAAATGTCAAAGACTACAGTATGGACAGCCTGATGAAGAACTTCAGCTTTGTATTCCAGAATGTCTATCTGTTCCAGGATACCGTGGCCAATAATATTCGTTTCGGACAGGAGGACGCGCCGATGGAAAAGGTGATGGAGGCTGCAAAGAAGGCATGCTGCCACGATTTCATCATGGCGCTGCCCGACGGCTACGATACCGTGATCGGCGAGGGCGGGGCGAGCCTGTCCGGCGGAGAAAAGCAGAGGATATCCATTGCCCGGGCCATCATGAAGGATTCCCCCGTCATCATTCTGGATGAGGCCACGGCGAACGTGGACCCGGAAAATGAAAAAGAGCTGGTGGAGGCCATTGAGGCTCTGACCCGGGATAAGACCATCATCATGATTGCCCACAGACTGAAGACCGTGCGCCATGCGGACCAGATCCTGGTGGTGGACAAGGGAAAGATCGTACAGCAGGGAAGGCATGAGGAATTGATGAAACAGGAGGGGATTTATCGGAGATTCGTCCAGTCCAGAGAGCTGGCAGTCAGCTGGAGGCTGTGATAATAAGGCATATCCATGTTTTCATGAAAAAGTAAAGGATAAAATAAAAAAGGAAAGATAACACGGCGCGGCAATGCTATAATAAACCCATGGTCAGAACAGAGAGGTGGTGCGACGTGAAAAATGATCCATTTAAAGACTATATAAAAGAGGCTGAACCGGAAAAGCGGGATAAAGGGTATGCTTGGCATACGGCCATTGGCCTGCAGGCGGTTGATGGATTACACACATCGGAATATTTAGCCCGCACCGCTGTTCGGAATATTGAGGGAGAGATCTCCTTTGAAGAGGCGAATGCGCTTTTACAGGCGTACTATGAGGAGAATTCAACTCATAACGAAGATGACCGCACAGAGGAGGCAGATAAGGTTGCGGTCAGAATTGCAGCGCTTTTGTCAGAACAGGCATTCAGCTTTACTCCGAATGAATACCTTTCCATCCATAGAAAGCTGTTTTCTGGTATTTATTCCCATGCAGGATGCATTTGGGATTATAATATCACCAAGAAAGAATGGATGCTTGATGGTGCGACCGTGCTGTACGGCAGCGCAACGGAGCTGCGTGCGACGCTGGACTATGATTTTTCCGAGGAGAAGAGGTTCTCTTACCGAAATCTCTCAATGAATAAGATCATTCACCATCTTGCAGTGTTTATTTCCCGATTGTGGCAGATTCATGCGTTTGCAGAGGGCAATACCAGAACAACGGCTGTATTCTTTATTAAGTATCTTCGTACATCGGGCTTTGATGCAGCGAATGATATTTTGGCCGGGCATGCGTGGTATTTCCGAAATGCTCTGGTCAGAGCAAATTACAATGACCTGAAAAACGGAATTTATGAGACGACGGAGTATCTTGAACTGTTTCTGAGAAATCTGCTGCTGAATGAAAAACACCCTCTTCACAACCGTACACTGCATATCAGCGGTATGTTTGGGAAGACGGAAAATGCGGATATTGGAGCAGAAAAAGCGGACATTGAAATGAGAAAACCGGATATTAAAGCAGAAATAGTGGATATTGAAACGAAAACACTGGACATTGAAATGAGAAAACCGTACATTGATACTATAAAAGTGGATATTGAACGGGAGTTTCAACCGAAAACGGGAGCCCACATTCTCAGGCTGTGCGAGGCATTTTCGGGCCAAAGAATTTTTGGGCGGAGCGATGTGCTGGAGGTGATAGACATAAAACCATCCAGGGCGTCGGCGCTTCTGAGGGAGTATGGTATCATCGAATCAGTTCCGGGATATTGGAAAGGAAAATATCGTTTTATAGATCAAAAGTTACAAAGATAAAACCTGTTATTTTTGCACGAAAATTGCAGGTTTGGACTAGATAATGTGGCTAATATGTGTTATACTCAGACATGTATTATTTGCAGAACTAAATTATTTGTTTATGATTTTTCTTCGTAATGTGGAGGTTGAAAGAAACAGATAAGTACAGGGTTTGCGGAACAATTTTATAAGGAGGGTGAGCAATTGGAGAATTATACCAAGTATAAGTTGAAAAGCAATGATGAGCTGAAATCCTTACTGGCTGATAAAGATAACCTGTTCATTATTGCCTGCAACAAGTGCTTCAAGGAATTTGAGACCATTGACGAACCAGATTGCGATGAGTTTGAAAAGATCGTCACCGAATGCGGAAAGACAATTACAGGCAAGGTGAAGGTTGATTTTTTGTGTAACAAGCCTCAGACTGAGAGAAAATTGCAGGATATGATTCCAGAAGGTACGGAAAATATCTTTGTAATTTCCTGCGGTTTAGGAATTCAGACCATTGCGGATTTAGCAGGGAAACCTGTATATGCAGCCAGCAATTCACTGAACTACAGAGGACATCACGGCATGGCTCTGACAAAGAAGAGCTGTGACGCCTGCGCACAGTGCTACCTGAACATCACGGGCGGCGTCTGTCCGATCGTTGACTGTTCCAAGAGTCTGGTCAATGGACAGTGCGGCGGTTCCAAGGACGGAAAATGTGAAGTAGACTGCAACAAAGACTGTGCCTGGGAAAAGATATATAAGAGGCTGGAAAAGCAGGGCCGCCTTGAAGAGTTTTTAAATCAGCCGGTACAGATAAGAGATTTCTCAAAGGTTAATGTTAAATATGTAAATGATTATGTAAAGGCAGTCCGGGGAGACAGACTCGAGGGCTATTACGGAGGCGTTCATCCTTCAGAGCGCAAAGAGTTTACTGAGCATCTTGCTCTGGAAAGATTCCCGGATCCAGAGGTGGTTGTAATTCCGCTGTCCATGCATGCAGGCGCTCCGGCCAATCCCGTAGTGCAGGTGGGCGATACCGTTAAGGTGGGCCAGAAGATCGGAGAGGCTGCGGCCTTTATCAGCAGCCCGATTCATTCCAGCGTCAGCGGAACGGTAATTGCCATCGAGCCGCACGGACATGCGACAAGAGGCGAGTGTCTGTCCGTTGTCATCAAATCAGACGGAAAGAATACTCTGCATGAGTCCGTACAGCCCCATAAGGATCTTGACAGCCTGACTCCTGAGGAGATAGTTGAGATTGTCCGTGAGGCCGGAATCGTAGGTATGGGCGGCGCAGGCTTCCCCACCTCCGTAAAATTAAAGCCGCCGAAGCCGATTGATACAATCCTTCTGAACGGCTGTGAGTGTGAGCCGCTTCTGACAGCAGACCACAGAGTGCTTCTGGAGTTTGCGGACGATGTGATCTACGGCCTGAAGGCAATCATCAAGACCGTGGGCGCTGAGAAGGGTCTCATCGTGATTGAGGACAATAAGCAGGATGCCATTGAATTAATGCAGGCTAAGACTGCGGACATCAGCAATATAGACGTTGTTGTGGCGAAGACGAAGTATCCCCAGGGCGCTGAGAAAATGCTGATTAAGCGTGTGATGAATAGAAAGGTACCCAGCGGCGGTCTTCCGGCAGATGTAGGCTGTGTTGTGAGCAACATCAGTACCACTAAGGCTATTTCAGATGCGATCCAGAAGGGTATGCCGTTGATTGAGCGTGTTGTGACCGTGACAGGCGAGAGACTGAAAAAGCCGGGCAACTATATCGTGAAGATCGGTACCAATACAAAGGATCTGATCGACTACTGCGGCGGCATCATCGGAGATGATGTTACGATCAAGGCAGGCGGACCGATGATGGGCTTCCTCCTGAACGATGTCAATGTGCCGATCATGAAGGGCTCAAACGGAATCATCGCTGTCGAGACAGACCATACAGTAGAGCTGCCGTGTATCAAGTGCGGACGCTGTGTGGACGTATGCCCGATGGATCTGTCTCCGCTGTATTTCGCAAAATATGCGGATCAGGAGAATTGGCAGGGTATGAAGGAAATGAATGTCATGGACTGTGTTGAGTGCAGATGCTGTGAATATATCTGTTCCTCCAAGATTCCGTTAGTCACAAAGATCAAAGCCGGAAAAAATGCAGTAAGGGGGATGAAGTGATATGTTAATTACCGAATTAAAACCCAGGGAAACTATCGCATCACTGGTGGAAGGAAAAAAGGTTTTCTTCATCAACTGCCAGGGCTGCAAGGAAGTTCATTTTCCGGAAAAAGAAATCAAAGAGCTGCAGAAGGAATTGGCTGCTGACGGAAATGTGACCGGAGTGATTACTACTGACTACATATGCAATCCAGAAAATATGAAGCTGCGCCTTGAGAGACACATGAGCGAGATCGAAGCTGCCGATGTGGTACTCGTATTCTCCTGCGGTGTCGGCGTGCAGACCATCGCTGATTATCTGGAGGACAAAAAGGTATGCGCAGGCTGCGATACGTATCCGCTGCCGGGCTTCCAGGGCGTGACGCCGCTGGAGTATAACTGCGACCAGTGCGGCGAGTGCTACCTGAACCTGACCGGAGGTATCTGCCCGATCACTGCCTGCTCCAAGAGTCTGGTCAACGGACAGTGCGGCGGCTCCAAGGACGGCATGTGTGAAGTAGATGGCAATATGGAATGCGGCTGGGAGCGCATCTACAGACGGCTTGAGCAGTTGGGACGCCTGGATGTATTGAAGTGCCCGACACAGGTGCGCAATTTCGCAACAGATGATGAAGTGTCCAAATAAGGAAAACGATAAATATATGTAACCGTTCAGAACAGTTACAAATCTAATAATGATTAGGAGTAATGTACAATGAAAATTACTGAAGCATTTGAACGTGGTGAATTTGTAGTTACTGCGGAAGTAGGTCCGCCAAAAGGATGTCATATTGAACATGTATTGGAAGAAGCAAAAACTTATCTGAGTGGTATTACAGCAGTTAACGTGACGGACAATCAGTCCTCTGTGATGCGTCTCGGTTCTCTGGCTACCTGCAAGGCCTTGAAGGACGAGGGACTGACCCCGATCTATCAGCTGACCTGCCGCGACAGAAATCGTATCGCACTGCAGTCCGACCTTCTGAGCGCTGCTATGCTGGGTATCGAAAACCTTCTGCTTTTGACAGGAGACCATACAAAGATGGGCGATCATCCGCAGGCAAAGCCAGTTTTTGACCTGGATTCCGTTTCCCTGATCCACACTGTAAAGCAGCTGGAGTCAGGCGTGGACCTGGGCGGAAACGAGCTGGTAGGCGAGCCGCCTAAGTTTGCAAAGGGCGCTGTTGTATCACCCTGCAGCGATTCCATCGACGCTCAGCTTGCAAAAATGGAGAGAAAGGTTGCCGCAGGCTGCGAATATTTCCAGACACAGGCAGTTTTCGAGCCGGAGAAATTCATTAAATTCATGGAAAAGGCAAAACAGTTCGGCAAGCCGGTTCAGGTCGGAATCATTATTCCGAAGTCTGTAGGAATGGTGAAATTCATGAACAACAATGTTGCCGGTGTTCACGTTCCAGATGACATGATCGAGGAGCTCAGAGCAGACAAGGAAAAAACGAAAGCAGGTATCACTGGCGTAGAGATCGCTGCACGTATTATCAAAGAGTGCAGGCCGTATTGCCAGGGCGTACATATCATGGCACTGGGTTGGGAATCCAAGGTGCCGGATCTGCTGAAGCAGGCAGGACTTTAATGACAACAAGTGGCCGAAAGCTTTTATCAGGCTTTCGGTCATTTTTGTAGTATGATTCAAAATGCGCTGGAAAGGAGACGGAGGGAATGCCGGAGGAACAAAGTACATTAGACAGGATCCTGTGCTCCGCAAAACAGGAATTTATGGAAAAGGGCTTTTTGAATGCCTCTCTTCGCAGTATTGTCAAGAATGCCGGGGTCACGACCGGGGCTTTTTACCGCTATTACGACAGCAAGGAAGCATTATTTGCCGCGCTGGTGGATGAGCCTGCGAGGTATGTCCTTGACCTGTTTAATCATACGGTTGATGATTTTGAAAAGCTTCCCGGAGAGGTACAGACGAAGAGGATGACTGAAATTTCCGGCAACTGCATGAATCAGATGCTGGATTACGTGTACGATCATTTTGACGCCTTCAAGCTGCTGATACAGCGGGCAGAGGGCACTTCCTATGCAGATTTCATTCATCAACTGGTGGTCCGGGAGGTGGATTCAACCTACGTGTACATGCGCACTCTGGAAGACATGGGATATGAGGTGGCGCCGCTGAATAAAAATCTGATCCACATTATTGCCAGCGGTCTGTTTACGGCCATTTTCGAAGCGGTGGTTCACGATATGCCGAAGGAGGAGGCCAAGGAGTATCTCTCTCAGCTTCAGCGGTTTAACTCGGCGGGCTGGTCGGAGCTGCTGAACGTCCGGTTCTGATTGCGGTAGTCCCTGGGGGATATATGAAAGCGTTCTTTAAATACCCGGTTAAATGTACGCTGGCTTTCAAAACCGGCGTTTAAAGCTACGTCGGTAATGGAACGATTCGTATGAATGAGCATGGTGCAGGCACAGTTCAGGCGCAGGTCATTGAGATACTGGTTGAAATTCATGTGGAAGGTGCCGGAAAACACTCTGGATAAAACGTAGGGGCTTACTCCCAGATCCCTTGCCATGGAGGTAAGCGTCACCTCTTCGGTGAAATTCCGGGCCAGATAAGAAACTGCCTGGTAGACAAGATCGTTGCTGTCTATCATGCCCTTTTCAATCAGGTTATAATGCGGAAGACATCTTGCAAGGATGATCTGGACAAATGCAGGCTGAAGGATGGAGCCATATTTTTCAGGCTCTTTTTTTGATTCACTGGTCAGTAGCCGATTCAGAATATAAATGACGTCAGGATGCAGATTTTTGCGTGGAATAACCGGATTTTCCGGGCAGAATTTTTGCAGAGATTCCGCAAAGCTTCCGCTGAGCAATGGAGAAGCGAACAGATAGGTGGAGGTACAGTCCACCGGATCAAAAACCTGATAATGGTGAATGACGTCAGGGAAAACGATGGCAAAATCTCCCTGCTCCATATGATAGAATTCCTGTCCGATCCCCAGCTCCAGAGATCCCCGGGTGATATAGACGCACTCCATGGAGCTGTGGATGTGAGGAGGAAAATGGCCAGATTTTTTGTTGGCTATTTCCAGATTTTTCTCATGATAGTTGTAAATTGGACGCATAGGTATTTTTCTCCTGCAAGATTTGGCTACTTTTTAATGTGATTTGACATGTATTATAAATGAGTCTGCGCTATAATGCAATCATCCTAAGAAAATAAAATTGCAGGAGGAAAAAGACATGGTAAAAAAGATTAAAGCATATTTGGAAACAGTAGTAGAATTTTATGGTAACTGTTATCTCTACCGTTAAGAAGCGGGAGAAATACAAATGAAAAACGGTGAAATAATCTATAAGCGAAAAAGGCAGCAGGGAAATGGATTCGACCAAGTACCCACTGCTTTTTTTGTGCTCTGTTTGCATATCTTCATAAAAATCACAAATCTTTCTGATAAAATCAGCGCAGCAGAAAGAGGAGGTATGTGTAAATGGGCGTCATCAGGAAAAAGCTTCGTATCGGTGGGATGACATGTATAAATTGTCAGAATAAGATTGAACATAAGCTGAAAAATACCGCCGGTATTCAGAGCGCTTCGGTCAGTTATAATACGGGTTTTGCGGATATTTCTTTTGATTCTGATGTCATTGCGCTGGAAGACATCAAAAAGCTGATTGAAAATCTGGGCTACAAAGTGCTTCAGGAGGAGAAAACACCGGAGACAGATTTGGGGCGGATCGTTGGCCTGTCAGTGGTCATTGTCGCATTGTATGTGGTGCTTCAGCAGTATGGGGTTTTGAATTTACTGGTACCGGGGCAGCTGGCAGATACCAAAATGGGATATGGGATGCTGTTTGTTGTGGGACTGATCACATCGGTACACTGTATTGCCATGTGCGGCGGGATCAATCTTTCACAGTGTATCCCCCGGGAAACAAACGGAGAGAACAGAGGCGGAAAGCTGGCAGCGTTTCGTCCGGCCTTTCAATACAATCTTGGCCGGGTAATTTCTTATACGGTGATCGGATTTTTCCTGGGGCTGCTGGGGAGGATGATCGGCGGTGACTCTGGGACAGGGCTTCCGATCCTGTATCAGGGTATCCTGAAGATTATTGCCGGAATATTTATGGTGATTATGGGCATCAATATGCTGGGAATTTTCCCATGGCTGCGGCGTTTCAATCTGCGGATGCCTAAATTTCTGGCGGTAAGGATCGGCAGAAAAAGGGCGGCAAGCAGTATGCCTTTGATTGTCGGGCTTCTAAATGGGCTGATGCCCTGCGGTCCGCTGCAGTCCATGCAGATCGTGGCCCTGGCTTCCGGGAGTCCCTTCGCAGGAGCGCTTTCCATGCTCCTGTTCAGTCTCGGTACGGTGCCCCTGATGCTGGGCCTGGGTTCTCTGGTAGCCGCTTTAGGCAGGAAATTTTCACAGGCGGTCATGAACATCGGCGCGGTTCTGGTGGTGGTTCTCGGCCTTGCAATGCTGTCTCAGGGCGGCAGCCTGTCGGGGCTTCTTCTCCCGGATCGGCTTTTGTCTCTTATCATCCTGCTCTGTGTTCTGGGTGTGATCGCCAGTATTCCGTTTCGGAAAAGGGTGTACCGGCTGGCCAGTATTGCCGGCGTGGTGGCTGTACTGGTTTGCAGCGGGGGTATCTCAGGCCGTTTGAATGAGACCGCAGGACAAAGGGAGCCTGACGCAGCGTCCGAAAAAGCTGAGATTACAGATGGAGTGCAGGAGGTTCGCAGTACGCTGGCTCCCGGCAGGTACCCGAACATTACGGTGCAGGCCGGAGTTCCGGTAAAATGGGTGATCGACGCGCCTGCCGGTACAATCAACGGCTGCAATTATAAAATGCTGATGCGGGAATACGGTATCGAGCATACGTTTACCGAGGGAGAGAACGTGATTGAGTTTACGCCAGAGGCCTCCGGCACGGTGCAATATACCTGCTGGATGGGCATGATCCGCGGCAATATTTTTGTGACAGACGGGAAGGAAGCGGCGGCAGCATCCGGCGGTCAGCCGGCAGATGTCCCGGTACCCTCCGGTTATCAGATCCCCTCAGACGAATTGGCTGTAGCGCAGCCTGCAAAGGACGAGAACGGTCAGGCGGTCCAGACGGTCAGTGTGGAACTGACGGAGGACGGTTTTTATCCGGCGGTGATTGTAGCAGAGCCGAATCTGCCGGTGATCTGGAATATCAACAATACATTAGCTGATGCAGAAAGAGGAACCGAGTTCCTGGTTCCGGTCTATTCCACAAAGCTGGTTTTGGGCCAGGGAGAAAATAGTCTCTATCTTTATCCGCAGGAAAGCTTTGAGGTATCCACAGGGGATCATAAATTTTATGCGTACGTGAAGGTTGTGGATGATATTGATACGATGGATGAGAAGGCCATCCGGCAGGAGGTGGATGGCCTGGAGACGCTGATTTACCCGGATGCTGTGTTTGAGAGCTCTGGAATGAGCTGCTGCAGTTAAGGTAAAAAAAGGAGAATTCCCGCCGCATTTCTGGTATAATCATAACGGTAAAACAGATGTACCGGAGAGATGTACCTGAGAAAGGAGAAGCCAATATGAGAGAATCCGATTTGACAGGACTAAAAAATATATTTGTGGTAGATGATGAATGGATGATCCGGGAGGCGGTGTCCTCCTATCTGGAAAAGCAGGGATACCGGGTTTTTGCGGCGGAGAGCGGCGGGGAGGCGCTGCAGATTCTGGAGAAACAGACGATTTCCTTTGTGATCCTTGATCTGATGCTCCCGGATATGTCCGGCGAGGAAATCTGCGCCCTGATCCGCAGGCGATCCCGGGTGCCGGTCATTATGCTGACGGCGAAAACGATGGAAAGCGATATGGTGAACGGGCTGGAGCTCGGCGCAGACGATTATATCACGAAGCCCTTCAGCCTCAAAAATTTATACGCCAGGATGCAGGCCGTCCTCAGGCGGTCTTCCGGGGATCTGAAGCCCCTGGCTGCGAAATTTTCATGGAACAACGGGGATCTTGTCATTGATTGTGAGCGCCGGGAGGTGCATAAGCGGGCGGAGCGGATAGCGGTGACGCCCATTGAATGGAAAATACTGTCTGCGTTTATAAAGTATCCGCAGAAGGTATTTACAAGAGACGATCTGCTGGCGGTGGCCTTTGACCTGGACTTTGACGGCTATGACCGGGTCATAGACACTCACATAAAAAATCTGCGGAAAAAGATTGAGGATGACCCCAAAAGGCCGGTTTATATCCGTACCGTTCACGGGCTGGGCTATAAATTCGAGGGGGATGCGTCATGAAGAGGAAACTCAGTACACAGCTGTCGGCGGGCTTTGCCTGTATCGTCCTGATTGCCATATCTCTGATCAGTCTCACCGCCAACATTTTAATCAAGCAGCAGTTTGAAAAATATGTGGCAGAGCAGCAGAAAAGCTTCTCGGAGAAAATGGCGGACGGTCTGTCCACACAATATAATCAAGCTGCCGGAGAATGGAATAAGGACTACATTCACGGCTTTGGCATGTATGCACTGCAGGATGGCTATATCATCAGGCTGTATGATGCAGACGGAACGGTTGTCTGGGATGCGGAAAATCATGATATGACCTTATGCCATCAGGTCATGCAGGAGATCAGCCTCCGCATGCAGGAGAGCCGTCCCGAGCTGGAGGGTGATTTTGTGACCCGCCGATATGATCTGAAGCAGCAGGGCGGTACCGTCGGTTATTTGGAGGTAAGCTATTACAGTCCCTATTACTTCAACGAAAATGATTTCCGTTTTCTGGATTCTCTGAATCGGATTCTTTTTGCTGTGGGTATTCTGTCCCTTGCCGGGGCCGTCATTGCAGGGGTTCTCCTGGCCAGACGGCTGTCTGCGCCCATCGCCAGGACAACGGAGATCACAAGAGAGATCTCTGAGGGAAATTATGCGATCCGGTTTGAGTCGGATGTACGGATCCAAGAGCTGTCAGAGTTGAGCGAGGCCGTGAACCATATGGCCGAAGGTCTGGAGGCCCAGGAGACCATACGCAGGCGGCTGACCTCGGATGTGGCCCACGAGCTGCGGACCCCGGTGGCAAATGTAGCCTCCAATCTGGAAGCAATCATTGAAGGCGTCTGGGAGCCGACGCCGGAACGGCTGCAAAGCTGCTATGATGAGCTGGGGCGGATTTCCGGTATCATTTCAGATCTGGAAAAGCTGCGCCAGGTCGAGGATGAAAATATGACCCTGAAAAAAGAGCCGGTAGATTTGCTGGAGCTGTCCCAGGCAGTGCAGACGGCCTTTGAGCCGGAGCTGGAGAAAAAGCGGCTCACCTGCTGCGTGCAGGGAGATCCGGCCGTGGTACTGGGAGATCAGAAACGGCTGCATCAGGTGATCTATAATCTTGTATCCAATGCGGTGAAATATTCGACGGAGGGCGGGAGCATTCAAATTCACGTCTGCGACGGGACAGAAACGGCGGTTCTGACGGTGGAGGATCATGGAATCGGTATTCCGAAGGAGGAGCTGGGCCTGATCTTTGAACGCTTTTACCGGACAGACCGTTCCCGCAGCCGAAGGACGGGTGGAGCGGGCATCGGATTGTCCATTGTAAGGGCCATTGTTCAGGCTCATGGAGGGAGAATCACAGCCGAGAGCAGGGAAGGAGAGGGAAGCAGGTTTACGGTCACGCTAAAGAAATATTAATAAATTCTTTATAAACGCGCTTCGAAAGTCTGGTAAAATAAATCACCTGATACTGGAAGGGGATAGAAAAATGCCGGATAAAATACTGATTGTAGATGACGAGAAGGAAATCGCGGATCTCGTTGCGCTTTACCTTGAAAGTGAGAATTTTACTGTATTTAAGTTTTACACAGCGGAGGAGGCCCTGCATTGCATCCAGAACGAGACGCTGGATCTGGCGATTCTGGATGTCATGCTCCCGGGCATGAGCGGGCTGCAGCTCTGCAGAAGGATACGGGAGCAGTTTCATTATCCTGTGATTATGCTGACCGCGAAGGGGGAGGAAATTGACAAGATCACAGGGCTGACCCTGGGAGCGGATGATTATATGACAAAGCCCTTCCTGCCTCTGGAGCTGATGGCCCGTGTGAAGGCGCAGCTTCGGAGATACAAAACCTACAATGTCGGAGCGGCGCCGGAGGAGGATGTGATCGTTCATTCCGGTCTGGTTCTGAATATCAGGACGCATGAATGTATGCTAAATGAAAGGCCTTTGCAGCTTACGCCCACCGAGTTTTCCATTCTCCGTATTTTATGCCAGCAGAAGGGAAAGGTGGTCAGCTCGGAGGAGCTGTTCCATCAAATATGGGGGGACGAGTATTTCAGCAAGAACAACAATACAATTACCGTCCATATCCGGCATTTGCGGGAGAAAATGGGAGACTCCTTTGAGTCGCCGAAATACATAAAAACAGTCTGGGGGTGCGGATATAAAATTGAAGCCTAAAGCCCGGGAGATTTTAAAGGCGGTTACACTGTGCGTCTTAGGCGTACTTGTATGCTGCGGAATATTTTATTTTGTGGACAATGTCTGGAACGGATTTTTTATAGACTGGTTTATGCGAAACTACATGCTGGAATATGATTGTGTCTATATGGGACAGGATATGCTCGTGCGCGAACCGCTCTGGTATAAGATAAAGCCTCTGCTCCTGATTGTATTGTGTGTGAACGCCGTATTCTGGACCTTGGTGGTTTTTGCGGTATCCCGCGTTTATGCGAGGAGGAAAATGAAAGAGACGGTTACCTCGGTCAGCCGGGAGATACAGAATTATATGCAGCAGGACGGAGAGAGGCTGGAGCTGTTTCCGAAGGAGCATGCAGAAATTTCTGCTCAGATGGCTTCACTCAAATCAACGATGCAGCGGCATGAGCAATTATTAAAGGAAGAAGCAGCGCGGAAAAATGATCTGATCACGTATTTGGCACACGATCTGAAGACTCCGCTGACTTCAGTGATCGGGTATTTAAGCCTGCTGGATGAGGCGCCGGATATGCCCGCCGCCCAGAAAGCGAAATACGTGAACATTGCCTTGGACAAGGCCCAGCGCCTGGAAAAGCTGATCAATGAATTTTTTGATATTACGAGGTACAATCTGCAGCAGATCGAGCTGGAGGAAGAGAACATAGATCTTTCTTACATGCTGGTGCAGATGACGGACGAATTTTATCCTCTGCTGAGCGCTCACGGCAACACGGCGCAACTGCGGGTGGAGGAGGGACTGACGGTTTACGGCGATTCCGTCAGGCTGGCCCGGGTTTTTAATAACATTCTGAAAAATGCGATTGCGTACAGCTACCGGGATACGGTCATTGAGATATGGGCGGAACGCAGGGAACAGGAGGTTCTGATCTGCTTCCGCAATAAGGGAAAGACCATTCCGCCCCAGAAGCTGGAGGCTGTTTTTGAAAAATTTTTCCGGCTGGATGAGGCCCGCACCACAAATACAGGAGGCGCGGGGCTGGGCCTTGCCATTGCAAAAGAGATCGTCGCTTTGCATGGCGGGACGATAACAGCCAAAAGCGAAAAGGAGCTTACCACCTTTTGCGTATCTCTGCCAATGGAGGATTAACAGAAACGCCGGTTTGCCTTAGCAGTTTCTTAGGAATTAAATAACGGAATGTTAAAGTACGGAGATCTCCTGCCTGTTAGAATGGACACTGAGCAGGAGATATTTATTTCCTCTCGTTTATATCGGAAAGGAGCAATGAATTTCTATGCAGGAATATGAAAAGAGGAATTACGGCGGAAGATACCGCGGAGAAGAGAGAAGAAGGAATATCAAAGGACTCGGAGAAGAGGGCAGAAGAAGGAATATCGAGAGAGTCGGGGAAGAGAGCAGAAGAAGGAATGCCGAAAGAGCACGCAGAAGGATCCGCGAGGAAAAGAGGAGGAAGCGTTTCCTTCGGCTTGGGGTATTTGCGGCAGCGGCGGCAGTTGTGATTCTGGCTCTGGGCGGCAGAAAGCTGTGGCTTTCCTTTTTGGAACGGCAGTATTCAATTCCGTCTGCGGCGGAGAGCTATGGGGAAAATATGGCTGTGGCTGTGAATGTAAATGCGGATGGAAACTCGGAGGAGCCAATAAATTCAGGCGGAAATTCGGATGGAAATTCAAATGAGCCGATAAATACGGGCGGAAATTCAAATGAGCCGATAAATACGGGCGGAGATTTGAATGGAAACTCAGACGGGCAGATTTCCGGCAGCGCGGTTGACCTGAGCGGGCTGTACAGCCGCTATGCAATTTTAGTCGATCTGGAATCGGGAAATACCCTGGCTGAAAACCGTGCGCAGGAACGGATTTACCCGGCGTCCATGACTAAGATTATGACGGCTCTTCTGGCGGTGGAAAATACAGAGGACATGGAGGAGACCGTTACGGTCCCTGAGTATTTTTTCCAGGAGCTGTATGCGGAAGAGGCTTCTATGGCAGGATTTCAGCCGGGGGAGCGGGCGCGCCTGAGGGATCTGCTTTACGGAATCCTTCTTCCCTCCGGCGCGGAGTGCTGTATGACGTTTGCGGATAGGATCGCCGGTTCGGAGGAGGGCTTTGTACAATTGATGAATCAGCGGGCCGGGGAGCTTGGGATGAGAAATACGCATTTCTGCAATTCCACGGGCCTGCACGACCCGGAGCATTACACTACGGTGGAGGACATCTCCATTCTTTTACGGTATGCTTTGCAAAACGCGGCCTTCCGGGAGGCATTTACGGGGAGCAGGTACAGCACCATGCCGACGGACCAGCACCCGGAGGGGTTCACATTTTACAGCACCATGTTTCAGTATATGGACAGCCCGGAGGTCACCGGAGGGGAGATACTGGGCGGAAAAACGGGGTACACCGAGGAGGCCGGGCAGTGCCTGGCGAGCATGGCGGTGGTGAATGGGAAAAATTATATCCTGGTGACGGCAAAGGCAGACGGGTCGCATGAGACGGAGCAGTTTCATATTCTGGACGCCAGGAACGTATACAGCCAGATCGGCGCCGGAGCGAATTAGTATAGAAGTGAAGCTTTCGGAAATAGTAATTCTGAAATTTTCCAGAAATAGTAATTCAGGCTTGCGAGTATAAATAAACTTTGATATAATCCGATAGAGCGTAGTTATTTTCAATTATAAAAACTATTGTATGAGCTACAAAAGTTTAGGAGGAAGAAAAAATGAGTGAATTAAAAGGTGCAATGATTATCGGACAGTCCGGCGGACCTTCTTCTGTAATCAACGCCAGCTGCTATGGTGCGATCAAGGCTGGTCTTGATTCTGATGTGATCACCAAGGTTTATGGTGCAGCAAATGGTATTGTTGGTGTCTTGAATGACAAGCTTTACGTAATGGACGAAGAGGATCCGGAAGAACTGGCTATCATGAGATATACTCCGTCTTCAGCACTTGGTTCCTGCCGTTACAAAATCGCAGACCCGGATGTAGATGACACAGATTACAAGAAGATTCTTGAGATCTTCAAGAAGTATGACGTGCGTTACTTCTTCTACAACGGCGGAAATGATTCCATGGATACCTGCAACAAGATTTCCAAATACATGAACAAGGTTGGCTATGAGTGCCGCGTTATGGGTATTCCGAAGACCATCGACAACGACCTGTTCGGTACGGACCATTGTCCGGGATTTGCATCTGCTGCAAAATACATCGCTACTTCTATGGTAGAGGTATATCAGGATGCACACGTATATGATAAGGGACAGGTTACGATCGTAGAGATCATGGGACGTCATGCCGGCTGGCTGGCAGGCGCCGCTTCTCTGGCACGTGTTACCGGATACGGCCCGGATCTTGTATACCTTCCGGAGGTAGACTTCAATCAGGAAGAGTTCCTGGAGGATGTTGAGAGGATCTGGAATGAAAATCAGAACGTTCTGATCGCTGTATCTGAGGGTATCCACTATGCAGACGGTACTTTCGTATCCGAGGCAAAGACTTCCGCTACAGACGGTTTCGGACATGCTCAGCTTGGCGGTCTGGCTGCAAAGCTGGGAGACGTTGTTAAGAATGCGATTCCGGGCGTAAAGGTTCGTCCGATCGAGCTTTCTCTGCTTCAGAGATGTGCGGAGCACTGTGCATCCCAGACAGACTCTGACGAGTCCTTCATGGCTGGACAGACTGCCGTAAAAGAGGCAGTTGCCGGTGTTACAGATAAGATGGTAGGCTTTAAGTGTACGCGTGATGAGAACGGATACAAGTGTGAAGCAGACCTTTTGGATCTGTCTTCCGTAGCAAACTACGAGAAGAAGGTTCCGGTAGAATGGATCAATGAGCGCGGAAACAACGTATCCGACGCATTCATCGACTATGCGCTTCCGCTTATCCAGGGTGAGATCCAGATGAAGAAAGAGAATTCTCTTCCGAGATTTGTACACCTGAAGAAGGTTGTTGCTAAATAATCTGGCAAAGAATGAAAA
The DNA here is from genome assembly GCA_030524705.1 of Lachnospiraceae bacterium. Classification (GTDB taxonomy): domain Bacteria; phylum Bacillota; class Clostridia; order Lachnospirales; family Lachnospiraceae; genus Choladousia. The sequence goes on from JAUNGD010000002.1 coordinate 145,751, forward strand.
GAAAAGCAGGGTTTCTATGCTCCGGCCGGGGCGTAGAAGCCCTTTTTGCATTATGGGAAGAAGCCATTCCCCTGAAATGAGTATCAAAACTGCTGTTTTTAGACATTGAATGTATTTTTGACAGTTGACATTGATAAAAATATGTCAATTTAACTAAAAAAAAGAAAAAAACCGTTGACTTTTTGATAAAATATGATAAACTAAATGTGTGCGACCACAAAGAAGTGGCGCATCACGCCGGTTAGTAATTACCGGTTTTTTTGTGGTAATTCTAACTGACTATAATTTTAGGAGGAATGTGTAACATGGCAAAATGGGTTTATATGTTTACAGAGGGTAACGCGAACATGCGTAATCTTCTGGGTGGTAAGGGAGCGAACCTTGCAGAGATGACAAATCTGGGACTTCCTGTACCACAGGGCTTCACGATTACGACGGAAGCCTGCACACAGTACTATGAGGACGGCAGAAAGATTAATGACGAAATCATGGACCAGATTATGGAAGCTATTGTGAAGATGGAAGGCGTTACCGGAAAGAAATTCGGTGACAAAGAGAACCCGCTTCTTGTTTCTGTCCGTTCCGGTGCAAGAGCATCCATGCCAGGTATGATGG
>JAUNGD010000145.1 GCA_030524705.1 Lachnospiraceae bacterium
AGTTCTATGACCAGCGGGGACAGGACGGCTTTTTCTATGCTTATATGTGTCCCGGCATGAACAAGGTTCTGCAGTCTGCGGGCCGGGTCATCCGTACCGAGGAGGACAGCGGAGTCATTCTCCTTCTGGACGAGCGTTTTGCCTCCTCCAGATACCGGCAGATGTTTCCAGAGGAGTGGGAGCAGCCGGGCTACTGCACGCTGAATAATGTGGGGCGGAAGGTAAAAGAGTTTTGGGAGAAGCAATGACCGGAAGCAGAAAACGGCGGCATTTTCGTTGCGTAACAGGAATTCATTTTTGTCGCGTAACAGGAAATCATTTTGGAGCGTGCGGGAAATCCATACCTTGTCAGATGAGCACAGGTGTGTTAAAATTCGCGTAGAAATATGTCGATATTTTGAATGACAGGAAGATCTGCGGGAAATATGCGGGACGCTTCCTGATAAAGGGTTTATTATAATATTATCATAAAACAGGCAGATGCCGGGAGGTCATGAATGAGTAAAGTTAGAAGAGTGTATGTCGAAAAAAAGGCGGACTTTGCCGTTGCGGCGAAGGGACTTGCACACGAAATCAAAAGCTACCTTGGCGTGGAGGGGCTTGAAAATGTACGGGTGCTGATTCGGTATGACGTGGAAAATATTTCGGATGCAGTGTTTGCGGATGCCTGCAGAACCGTATTTTCTGAACCGCCCGTGGATGTCCTTTATGAAGACGAATTTCCGATGGCAGAGAATGAAAAAGCCTTTGCGGTGGAATTCCTGCCGGGACAGTTTGACCAGAGAGCGGATTCTGCGGTACAGTGCGTGAAATTTTTAAAAGAGGATGAAGAACCGATCATCCGCTCTGCGACGATCTATGTGGCAGCCGGTGTGATCTCCGAGGAAGAGTTCGAGGCGATCAAGGCGCATTGCATCAATCCGGTGGACTCAAGAGAAGCAGGCTTCGTGAAGCCGGAGACGCTGGTGACGGAGTTTGAAGAGCCGGCGGATGTGATTATATTTGACGGCTTTGCCGATATGCCGGAGGAAGAGCTTTCAAAGCTTTACAGCTCTTTGAACCTTGCGATGACCTTTAAGGATTTTCAGCATATTCAGAACTATTTCAAAAAAGAAGAGCAGCGTGACCCGTCCATGACGGAGATCCGCGTGCTGGACACGTACTGGTCCGATCATTGCCGTCACACCACTTTCTCTACGGAGCTGAAGGATGTGACCTTTGAAGAGGGCTATTACAAAGCGCCGATCCAGGGAACGTATGAGCAGTATCTGGCGGACCGGGAAGAGATTTTTAAGGGCCGGGAGGACAAGTTCGTCTGCCTCATGGATCTGGCCTTGATGGCTATGCGCAAGCTCAAAAAAGAGGGCAAGCTGCAGGATCAGGAGGAATCCGACGAGATCAATGCCTGCAGTATCGTAGTTCCGGTGGAAATCGACGGGAAGACAGAGGAGTGGCTTGTCAATTTCAAAAATGAGACCCACAATCACCCGACGGAGATCGAGCCCT
>JAUNGD010000017.1 GCA_030524705.1 Lachnospiraceae bacterium
TAAAAATGGGCGCAATGATAGCCGGAAAGAATCAAATGTTTGATTTTACTCTGTAGATAGACTTTCCTCTCCAGCTCATGATAAACTCCTTGAAATCCTCCGGGGAGCCCTGCGGCCCCGGAATAGAATATAAAAATAATTCTTTCATACCGTATCACAGAATCAGCGAGATGTCAATCAGACAAAAGCGCCAACACAGTTTCTACAACAAAAGCGCCAGCACAGTTTCTGCGCTGACGCTGTCACCACTGCATTATCCTACAGCTATGTTGCTTTCACCTTCATCCCGGCTCCTGCCGCAGCTTTTCCGTCCATTCCTACAGCAGGGACGCCCGCAGCTCTTCCCCTGATTTCGCACTGAGATATGCCGGAGCGATGTCAAATACAGTCCTGCATCCCGTCTGCCCCTCTGATGCCAGGCGATACGCCGCTCTTGCATACGCAACGATCACGCTGGAGGTAAATTCCGGGTTAGAATCCAGCTTCAGGCTGTATTCGATCAGGTGCTTATGCTCTTTCTCCCATCCGGTCACGCCGCTGCGGAGCACAAAACCGCCGTGAGGAATTCCGCTGTGATTTTTTTCCAGTTCCTCCTCACTGATGAAATGCACCGTGGTATCATAATCCGCGAAGTAATTCGGCATAGTCTTGATTTCCTGCTCGATACGGGCCGCATCTGCTCCCTCTTCCAATACCACGAAGCATTCTCTCGTGTGCTTTTCTCTCGTAGAAAGCACCGGATTCTCTCCTGCCCGCACAGACTCCAGCGCCTGCTCCACCGGAATCGTATACTGCTTTGCATTTTTTACGCCCTCAATCCGGCGCAGCGCATCAGAATGTCCCTGGCTGACGCCCTTGCCCCAGAATGTATAGTCGCTTCCCTCCGGGAGAATCGCATTGGCATACATCCGGTTCAAAGAAAACATTCCCGGATCCCAGCCGACAGAAATGATCCCCAGCTTTCCGCTCTCCTTTGCCGCCGCATCCACATTTGCAAAATGCTCTGGAATCCTTGCGTGGGTATCAAAGCTGTCCACTACATTAAAATATTTTGCGTATTCCGGCGTCTGCACCGGAAGATCCGTAGCGCTGCCGCCGCACAGGATCAGCACATCAATTTTATCTCTCCAGGAAACTGCCTCCGACACATGGCAAACCGCTGCAGTTTTTGTAAGAATCGAAACGTCCTTCGGCTCCCTTCTGGTGAATACAGCCACAAGCTCCATGTCTGGATTCTGCCGAATCGCACACTCTACGCCTCTTCCAAGATTTCCGTATCCAAGAATTCCAATTTTAATACTCATATGTTTCTCCTTTAAATGTTATATTACTCTGATGGATGGCAACATCCTCATTTGCTTCAGTATAACATTCTACATCCCGGCCCGCAAGATTTTCTGCCATCAACCTTTCACCATCCACTGTCACCGACTTTTCAGTCTTCTATTCCTACAGATCCTGCCTTTCATCCACTCCCGGGATCTGTTCTTTAAAAGAACACACCTCTCAAAAGAATGATCTAAAAACCTAAAAATCATCTTTATTAAAAGTACCCCGGCGCTTTGTACCGGGGTAAGTTTTTGCATTTTCAGTTTAAAATGCCATTCGTCTGCCGATATTAGAACACCATCAGCCTATAGATATTCGCCACATCCTCCTCTGACAGCGAAACAAATCCGCCGATCTGTCCGCTGTTTCCGTTTCCGTAGCAGGCCGTATGTGCAAGCTCTGGAATATCCTCTTCCTTTGCACCAAGCTCCGCAAAGTTTCTCGGCATTCCTATGGAAGTCAGGAACTGCTGCAGTGCGCGGATTCCCGCCTTTGCGGTGCGTTCCGGGCATTCAAAGTCCATAGGGCAGCCCCATACACGGTTCGCCACCTTCGCAAAGCGCATCACATTGTGCTGCAGGTTATATGTAAATACTGCAGGCATCACCACGGCCAATCCCGCCCCGTGGGCGCAGTCATATTTTGCAGAAAGCTCATGCTCAATGTCGTGGCTCGTCCAGTCCTGGGTACGGCCAACGCCGCAGGAATTGTTGTGCGCCATCATTCCGGCCCACATGATGTTTGCCCGGGCCTGATAATGATTCGGATCTTCGATTACCCGGGGACCCTCATGGATCATCGCCAGCATCAGCCCCTCGATCATGCGATCCGTCGTCTCGACCTCCTCAGTATTGGTCAGATACCGCTCATACAGATGCGCGATAATATCCGTAATGCCGCAAGCAGTCTGGAACGGCGGCAGCGTCTGCATCAGAGCCGGATTTAAAATAGAAAATTTCGCCCGGAAGGCCTCTCCGGTGGCTCCCCGCTTCAGCATCCCCTCTTCCTTTGTGATAACAGAATCCGGTGAGCCCTCGCTGCCCGCCGCCGCAATCGTCAGAATCGTACCGATGGGCAGCGCCTTTTCCACCGGCTTTCCTTCATAATAATCCCAGAAATCTCCGTCATAAACGGCGCCTGCTGCAATCGCCTTCGCTGAGTCGATGGTACTTCCGCCGCCCACAGCCAGAACAAAATCCACGTTCTCTTTCCGGCACAGCTCAATACCTTCGTAGACAAGGCCGCTCCTGGGATTCGGCTTTACTCCTCCAAGCTCCACATAGGTAAGCTGCTCCTGCTCCAGCGCATGCTTTACCCGGTCAAGAAGCCCGCTGCGCTTTACCGAACCGCCGCCATAATGCAGCAGCACCCGGCTGCCGCCGAACCGTTTCACATATTTTCCAGCTTCCATTTCTGTATCCTTACCGAAGGCAAAATACGTCGGTGCATAAAATGTAAAATTATCCATATTCGTTCCTCCCTTTTCAATATAATAATTTATAGACGCAATACAAATTGTCAAAACATTCTATATTTTACAATCTGTCTTCATCTTCTGCCATCTCCAGTCGTTTTCTTGCTTTATCTATAGATTGCCTCAATTTTAATTCAAGTAATTTCATATCGGGCAATTTTGTCAGATACTCGGCAACTCGAATATTACTTTCATCCAATCGAAGCAACTCTATATGCTCCTCATTCTTACTTGAACATAAAATCAAGCCAATTGGTGGATTCTCACCCTCAATCATTTCATACTTTTCCAGCCAGCGTAAATATAATTCCATTTGCCCTTTATGAGCTGCTTCAAATTTTCCTAACTTCAATTCAATTGCGACGAGACATTTAAGTTTTCGGTGAAAGAATAGCAAATCAATATAATAATCTTCATTATCAATGGTAATACATTTTTGGCGCGCCATAAAAGCGAAATCTGAACCAAGTTCAATAATAAATTGCTGTAACTCTGAAATAATTGCCGATTCTAAGTCCCGTTCAGAATATGTATCTTTCAACCCAAGATAATCTAAAAAATACGGATCATGAAAAACCAAATCCGGTGTCAGTTTATTTTGAGTCTTCAGCATCTCTAATTCCTGGAATATTAAATCCTCTGGTTTTTTACTGATAGCAGTTCGCTCATATAACATAGAATTTATTCTGCCCTGAAGCGTTCTGGAATTCCAATGATTCATTTTACACATTTCTATGTAAAATTCTCTTTTTAGTGGATCATCGATATACATGATAGTCTTTATACAAGTCCAATTCAATTCTCTCCGCAGTGCGGAGAATTTTTCATCATATTGAAATGTAATTGCCAAATGTACACAATGTCTTAGTTGTTTTTCACTCCATCCGCGGCCATATTCATGTTCCAGCCTTTCTGAAAGACACTTCATAATCTGTTTGCCATATTCTGCGCGGCCATTATTAAGCAACTCTTCATTAATACAATTCCCAACTTTCCAATATAGATCTGTCATTTCAGAATTGACAGTAGCTGCAACTCTGTTTCGGCTTTCATCAATTAACTTTTTAATTTCAAAATAAAGTATATCTTCGTATTTCATTAGTTTCACTTTATTTTCACTTTACCTCCGATTTTCTCCGCAATGCGGAGACTTTTTTCATAATCAAAATGAAGATTTTCATTTTCTTCTATGGAATAAAATAAGTTCCTCCATTTCCTTATTTAATTCATATAGCCATTTACCATCAGAAAATTCTTCGTTAGTCATTTCATAACTGGGAGTTTTAAAATTTTCATATTGTCTGATAAACGTTCTCCAATGCTGTAACATACGTTGCCGTTTTGCATCCTCCGTGGTCTCCTCCAGGGTCTCCTCCGTGGTCTCATTTTGCATTTCAAAATGTTGTGCATTCGTTTCTTTCATCGCATTAATAGACTGTAGTAAATTCGTTTCATTTACAACAATATTTTTATTTTGCGCTAATCTATAAACTCCTTTCTTTTCCATTTCAATCATTTTTTTCTTTTCTTTCATCTGATATAATGCAACACTTAAAGAATTGGGTTTTTCTAAAATCGCTGGATTCTTTTCCATTATTACAGATTTAAATTCTCGAACCTGATGCCATTCTCCATCAGCTAATACATTTAAAATAACATTTTCAATCGCTTTAGTTTTGCTCATATACTCTCCTCTCTTTTCTTCGAATATTTCTCGGAGCTTAAATCAAGCAACCCTTATACACACATAGTTTCATATAATCTATGGTATCACATGTGTTTTTCATTTTCAACTAGAATTCATCAGACATTACATATTTCTTTCACACAAAAAAAGTACGTATCTATCTCTATACTATATTTTATATTTCGACTCAACCTCTCGAACATATTAATACCCGTAAATTATTATTATATCAAAAAGAACCTTGTATAATAATTACACATTATTTTACAAGGTTCCACATTAAACTTTTTCTTTTTCAATCTGCACAGACATTAATAATTCATTCACTATTATTCTAGCTTACTACTAATCTTATATATACATTTTATTCATCCTTCATCTTCGGCTTAAAGATCAAACTCGCCAGATAAGAAAAAATCAAAGCCGTACTGATTCCCACCGCGCTTGCCTTGAAGCCGCCCGTAAACAGACCCAGAAATCCTTTATCATCCACCGCCTCCTTCACGCCCTTCCACAGGGTATTTCCGAAGCCCAGCAGCGGCACGGAGGCTCCTGCTCCTGCAAAATCGAGAAACGGCTCATAGAGCCCTATGGCGCCGAGCACCGCTCCCAGGCATACCAGAATCACCATGACTCTTCCCGGCAGCAGCGTCGTCTTTTCCAGTAAAATCTGAACCAGGGCGCAGATCAGACCTCCAACCCAGAACGCATTTACATAATCCATTTATTATATCCCTCCATTCTTGCAAGCCAAAACAATTCTTCTTCTCCCTCGGAAGCTCATATGCTCCGGCCCAATCTATTCAGTCCTGACAGTTTCATCAAGTATCTTTCCGTCTCAGCAATGCTCCATTACAACTGCATGGGCGATTCCCGGTATCGTCTGGCCTTCGTTAAAGCTGACCTTCGAAAGCAGCGCCCCCGTAGGGACAAACAGCACACGTTTCCAGATGCCCTTTCGCAGCTTCGGCAGGATCATGGCCGAGAGCACCACGGCCGCACAGCCGCAGCCGCTTCCTCCGGCATGAGTATCCTGAGTCTCTGCGTCATAAATCTCAATCCCGCAGTCCATATGCTGTTCCGATATATCAAAGCCCTTTTCCTTCAGAAGATCAATCAGGATCCTGTGACCGACGCTTCCCAGATCTCCCGTGATGATCTTGTCATAATCCCCGGGCTGACGGTTAAAATCCATAAAATTCTGATAAATTGTATCGCAGGCCGCCGGAGCCATACACGCCCCCATATTCATGTTATCTTTAACCCCCATATCCACGATCTTGCCCGGTGTCACCCCTGTTATTTTCACATGACCGCCCTTGGCGGCAAGTACAAAGGCACCGCTTCCGGTGACCGTCCAGGTAGCCGATAGGGGACGCTGGTTCCCATACCCCATGGGAAACCGAAACTCCTTCTCGGCGCTGCCGAAGTGGCTGGAGGTCAGCGCCGCCGCATAATCCGCATAGCCTCCTGCCACGGTCATAGAAGCCAGCGCCAGAGATTCCCCGCAGGTAGAACACGCACCGTATAATCCGAACAGCGGAATCTGTGCATCTCCATTTCCGAAGGAGGTGGCAATGAGCTGCGCCAGCAGATCGCCTCCAAATAAATACCGTACCTGCTGTGTCACAAGCTGCGCTTTTCCAATAGCCAGCTGAAGCGCTTCCTTCTGCATCGTGCTCTCGGCCTTTTCCCAGGTATCCTCACCCAGCTGCGCATCCGGCGCAACCAGATCAAACCATTCCCCCAGCGGGCCTTCCCCCTCCTTCGGTCCCACCACGGATGCACTGCTGATGATATGCGGCGCATTCTGAAATTCAATGCTCTGCTTGCCTGTCGTCTGATCAACTGCCATAATATCCCTCCTGCCCGCAGCTCTCTCCCGCTTCATAGATTTATGGCAAAAGGATTCCATAAATAAAGCTTAAAACGGCAATAAAACGGAGACAACCGCCTTTTCTCTGGCAATATTGTCTCCGCTTTCTTTGAATATTATACATGTTTTATAAATGTACCGGCTGCCTTTTTATACATTCCATTCTATATGGGTACAGTTTCTGCCCGGTAAATAATAATCAAAAAGTACCTCTCCCATAGTCAGGCGATGGGTGATATTTGAGCAAAAATATTACTGATTCCCGAAATTGAGAATGCAGTACTGCTCTCCTGTGCCGCACCTCCAGCTCCGGCCTCAAAGTCCTCCATCTGACCTCTGCCTTCTGCTCCTTCCGGCCGCTCCAGGCGTTCTCCATCCCGAAGGCCTTCCGGTGGATTCTCACCTTCTGTTCCCTCCGGGCGCTCTCCGCCTTCAAAGTCTTCCGGTGGATTCTCACCTTCTTCTCCCTCCGGCCGCTCCGGGCGTTCTCCACCTCCAAAGTCTCCCGGCTGATCCCCGCCTTCTGTTCCTTCCGGCGGTTCCGGGCGTTCTCCACCTCCAAAGTCTCCCGGTTGCCCTCCGGCTCCGCCGCCCTCGGGGCCGCCGAAGCCCATACCGCCGCCGGGACCCATTATAGCGGTAGAGCTGTACTGAAGCTGCTCCTCATCCTGATACTCCGTAATATTAGTATAAATACTTCCGTCAAGATCCCCCGTTACAGAAGATACTTCGTATAATGTATAATCTCCCTCTGTCAACAGACTGCTGCTGTAAACCAGCGTCTGGAAATCATTTGCAGCCGAAAAAGCCGTCACCGCTTCTTCCCCGCTGTTCTTCAGCATCAGGAGCTGTCCCGCCTCTACTTTGTCAGTAAAGCTCAGTACTGTAAATGGCTGCGCTGAATCACCGGACACTTCATCATACATATTGCCCGTTGCAAGTACGGTTCCGCCGTTGATATAGATTCCCAGATCCGAATCAACTCCGCTGTCCTGACTGTCTGCATTTGCACTTGCGATCACAAAGCCGCCGTTTATGACAATCCATCCATTGGAATCAATTCCGTCGCCTTCCTCACCCAGACCGGAATTGCACAGTACAACACCGTCATTGATGGTCATGACCGATACATTATCTTCATTTGTATTAATCGCATCATCCGCCGAGTTCACGGTAATTTCACCGCCGTTGATGGTCATATGCAGGGAGGTCTCGATCCCTTCATTATCCGAAGTAACCTCCAGGCGGCCGTTTCCCTTTTCCTCCCCGTCAATATTGAGTGATACAAGAGAATCAATGGCCGCATCAAATTTCCATGCTTTTTTCGCTTCCCCGGCGTCCACCTCTTCCTGCGTGGTTCCCTCCTTGTAAATCTTCGCCACATGGGAGCCGTTCACCGTATTTTCGCTGTCATCTGCCAGAACCAGCCGAAATCCGGCTTTGCTGGTATCTACATCCTTCACAGCAGTAGTCGGATCATCATTTCCGCACTCGTATGCATTGTACACTACAATCGCAGAAGCCACGGTACACGTAATATCCGCCTGATCCAGGATCAGGGTTACAACTGCATTCTCGTCTTCTCTGGAATCCTCCCCTAAATCTACTGCGATCTGTCCCCGTGAAATACTTCCTGTCACCCTGTAGGTACCCGGCTGTGTAATGGTAATCACAGTATGCTCTGCCGCCTCTTCCTCCGTATGTCCGTCCGTTTCATCCCCCGCACCGTAGGCCGTATCCTGTCCGGCATGATAATAAACCATCTCCGCCCCGGCATATACAGCAGAGGCTTCATCCTGAGAGATTTCCGCTCCATCCACCAGAACACCTTCATCAGACAAAATGATGACGGTCTCTCCTGCCGCGCTCTGTGTTTCGGATTCCTCTCCTGAAGCATCCTGTGCCTCGGATCTCTGCTCATCGGCTTGTATTTCGGATCCCTCTAAAGCACTCTGTCTTTCCGTTTCCTCTGCATAGACTGCTCCCGCTGTCCCTGCGGCCAGCACCGCCGACATTGACACTGCCAATACGGATTTCCGCAATTTTTTTCTTACCATATGCCCCTCCCGTTTTATTCCTTCTGTTTTATCATATCTGTTCTGTCACGCTTGCTCTGTCATATCTGTTTACCGGAACACAGCACATGCACCGGAACACGGAATATGATACAGAAGGGATATGGTACAACTGTGATCATTTCATGAAAAATCTGTGACTGGCGCTGTCAAAATTCCGCCTTCTTTTCTGATTGACAAACGCTTTACGTGAACCTAAACTGAAAACAGTACAAATTTCACACAACATCAAAGCATATGGAGAACAATACTATGCAATATATTTTAGTTTTGGAGGATGACACGGATCTGGCAAATGGTATACGGCTGGCCCTGGGAAACGATGAGCTTTCCTTCACCCTCTGCCGGACAATAAGGGAAGCCGAGAATATGCTAAGGCAGCGGTCCTTTGATCTGCTGATCCTTGACATCAATCTCCCCGATGGCAGCGGGCTGGAGCTGTGCCGGGAGATCCGGCGAAGTACCAGGATCCCCATCGCGCTTCTAACCGCCCGGGATATGGAGCTGGATATCGTTGCCGGCCTGGAGAGCGGAGCCGATGATTATATCACAAAACCCTTCAGCCTCATGGTTCTGCGGGCCAGGATCCGGGCGCTGCTGCGCCGGAATACCCGGGAAGCAGTCAGTGAATACTGCAAAGATCCCTTTCATTTTTGTTTCGAGACAATGGAATTTTCTAAAAACGGCCGTCTTCTTGATCTGAGCAAAACCGAGCAGCGCATCCTGTACCTGCTGGTCACCCACCCTGGGCAGATTCTGACCCGGGAACAGCTCATGAATCATGTGTGGCCGGAGGGCACGGAGTACGTGGAGGATAATGCTCTCTCCGTGGGAATCCGGCGGCTCCGGGACAAGCTGGAGGAAAATCCGTCAAGCCCCCAGTTCATTAAAACCATCTACGGAAAAGGCTACGTCTGGGAGCCTTCCTCTTTATAAGGAAAACAGCATGATCATATCCTATACCTGAGGAGAACAGTATGACCGCATTCTATATGATTCCCGGCTGCGTACTTTTGTGCGCCGCTATCTGCATTACCATATTTTTATATGAACGTAATAAATCGAAAAAAATCCTGGAACGCGTACTACAGGAGCTGGACGATGCCATCACCGGAAACCTGCTGGTCACCGCCTATGATGAATCCCTGGACGATGCCATTCGTGACCGGCTGAACCGCGTGGTACAGATCTCCGGGATGCAGCGGGATGAGGCACAAAAGGAAAGGGACGCCGTAAAATCTCTGATCTCTGATATTTCACATCAGGTACGCACGCCTTTGTCCAATATTTTGCTGTATTCAGAGCTGTTGGAGGAAACCCTGCAATCCTCCTGCGCTCATATCTCTCCAGCCGCAAAAGACCTCTCTGCCGCAGGGCAGATGGCTGCCAAGATTCGTCAGCAATCGGAAAAGCTGGACTTTTTTATCCGGGAGCTGACCAGATCCTCCTACGCCGAGCAGGAGATGATCTCCATTACCCCGCAGCAGGTGTCTGCAAAGGAGCTGATCGACAAAGCGTGCCAGGGGGCAGAGCTGGCCGCCCTGAAAAAGGGCATCCGTATCCTCCGCCAAAATACGGATTATGCGGACTGTATCTGCTTTGCCGATCCCAAGTGGACCGTGGAGGCGCTGGAAAACATTCTCGAAAACGCCGTCAAATACTCCCCTGAAGCTTCCGACATTGCGATCACTGCAGCTTCCTATGAGTCCTTTGTGTGCGTCGAAATAAAGGATTACGGCATCGGGATTTCGGAGGCTGAGCAGGGCGCCATTTTCCGCAGATTCTACCGTTCTCCCCAGGTCAGCGAGACTCCCGGCTTCGGTATCGGGCTGTATCTCGTTCGGGAGGTTCTTTCCCGGCAGGGCGGCTACGTAAAGGTACAGTCCAGTCCCGGCGCCGGCTCTGCATTTCAGGTATTTCTTTCAAAACTGTCACCTTTGAGAAAGATTTGAGAAAGAATCGTCCTGTATTCTATGTTAAGAACAAAGATGTGGCGGCAGATTGTCAGGCAATGGGACCTTTTCCGCGGAATACACATCGGTTCTGCAGCTATCTCAAAGAAAGGACGGTATTTTTATGGCTCTGTTACTTACTGAAAACCTGAAAAAATATTATGAAATGGGCGAAAATACGGTGAAGGCTCTGGACGGCATTAATCTCTCCGTCGAAAAGGGCGAATTTCTTGCCATTGTAGGAAAATCCGGCAGCGGAAAATCTACGCTTCTGCATATGCTGGGCGGACTGGACGTCCCCACCTCGGGAAAAGTCATTGTGGAGGGAAGGGATATTTCGGGAATGACCCGGGATGAGCTGACGATTTTCCGCCGCAGAAAGATCGGCTTTGTTTTCCAGAACTACAATCTTCTTTCCCTGATGAACGTATACGATAACATCGTGCTCCCCATTAAACTGGACGGCATTCGGCCCAGTGAAAGCTACATTGACCGGATCCTGGAGCTTCTGGGACTTGGCGAAAAGAAATATGCGATGCCGAACCAGCTCTCCGGCGGCCAGCAGCAAAGAGTAGCCCTTGCCCGGGCCCTGGCAGCAAAGCCCGCCATTGTTCTGGCGGATGAGCCTACCGGAAATCTTGATTCCAAAACCAGCCAGGATGTACTGGGGCTTATCAGGACCTCCAGCCGGCACTTCGGACAGACCGTCGTCATGATTACCCACAACCCGGAGATCGCCCAGATGGCGGACCGGATCATCCGTCTGGAGGACGGCCGGATTGCAGGAGGTGAAGCGTCATGCTGAAGGTAAACAACCGAAGGCTTATTTCCGAAATGGCTGCCTCCACCTGGAAAGCCGGAAAAAAGCGAAATCTCCTGACCATTTTTGCTATCTTTCTCACCACCTTCCTGATCGCCTCGGTGCTGGCCATCGGCTCCAGCTACTGGAACACTCTTTCCCAGCGCCAGGTCCGCATGAGCGGAATGGACTATGACATCGAGCTTCCTGAGCCCCGGGAAGACCAGATAGAAAAAACGCGGGCTATGGACAATGTCAAATTCGCCGGACTTTCCATCAAATGTGCCGTCATCACAGATTACGGCGATATTCAGATGGACAAAACAAGGCTTTACTACCTCGATGAAACCTGCTGGCAGCAGCAGTGCATCCCGGCTCTGGAATTTTATGAGGGAAAGTACCCCGAAAAGGAGAATGAAATCATGCTCTCCCTGTATGCCCTGGAGCACATGGGAATCCAGAATCCTTCCATTGGCATGACCCTTTCTCTGGACTACTATACTCTGGTCGGAAAGGACTCCGATGAGGAACACCCCCTTCAAAAAAGCTTTACCCTGAGCGGATGGTACAGAGACTATACGGGAGCCAGCCAGGGGTATGTTTCAAAGGCGTTCCAGGAGGCCAGCGGCGTCACACAGACGGATTTTACCCAGGGCAAGCTTAAGATTACCCTGAAAAATCCCTTGTATTCAGAAAAAGAGATCGTAGAAATGCAGAATGCACTGGATCTGCAGGAAGGACAGCTCATCTATGCGGACAGCGATCTGTTATCCTCCTTTTTAAAAGCTATCCTGGTTCTGGCCGGCCTTTTGCTGATGGTATTTCTGAGCGGGTACCTGTTCATCTACAATGCCCTTTACATTTCCATTGCAAAGAATATTCGTTATTACGGCCAGTTAAAGACCCTGGGGATGACCGCCCCGCAGCTTCGAAGTATGATCTACCGGGAATCTCTCTGGAACGGTCTGATCGGAACGTTTCTGGGACTTACCGTCGGTATCCTCACCGCCTCCTCGGTCATTCCGGCGCTCCTGACCTCCATGAACCAGGCTCTCAGCCCGGAAGAAATCTGGCAATCTTCTCCTGCTGCCTACGTTATAGCCGGACTGTTCGCTCTGCTGACAAATTTTATCGGCAGCCGCAAGCCCATAAAGATTGCAGAGGACTGCTCCCCTATCGAGGCCGTTCACTTTTCCTCTATCCAACAGCTTTCCCGGACTAAAAATCCAAAAACCGGCCGAAAAAAACGTTTTTTCCAGTCCGGGAACAACAAACCGGAAAAGCGCCGCTCCTCATATTTTAGCGGCAGTATCGCTATGGCCCGCCAGAACATGTTCCGGGACAAAAAGCAGGCTGTCATTATCCTCCTGTCCTTCACCACCTCGCTGACAATTTTTCTCTCCATTCATGTACTGATCCGGGCAAACGATGCGAAGGCCGTTTTAAACGCAACGCGAAGTGATGATATTTACTTTCTGAATCAAACGACTCTGGAGGAGAATCTGCCCCTGCTCACCGAGGAAAAAATCGGACAGATACGCCGGATTCCCGGCGTAAAGTCTGTTCGGAGGGTGGCCTCCGCTGCCGCCATCCTGCCGTACCAGCCGGGCATTTTCGATAAATACTTTGAAGAGCTGTGCGCCTCAAGATACAGCCCCGGCGATCTGGAAGACTTTCTGCAGAGCTACCGCAAGGATCCAGAAGCTCCCAAGTACGCCACACGGCTGAATATTGTAGATGAAGAGGGCTTCCCCTTGCTGAATACCCATGTCGGAGGGACGCTGGATAAAGAAGCTTTTATGCGGGGTGAAATTGCCGTGGCCTATGACCCCTGGTCCGGCATCGTCTCCGGCGACTGGGAAGCCGCCGACGCCCAAATGCTGGGAAAAGAGGTTGTTTTCTCTCTTCCCGACGGACCCCATCCGGAAGAAAGCTACCACATCAAAATCGGCGCTGTGGGAAGCTATACCCCCGCTCACTTTTCCGGCGGCTATCCCCCTGCCCTGATCGTCAGCGAAGATCTTGCGAAGGAGCTGCTGGGGGAGCTTTACACAGAAAAAATCAGCGTCGTATATGAAAAACCGTTTTCAAAGGATACAGAAGAACAGATAAAAGCGGTATTTGCGGATGAGACAGGGATCGGCTATGACTCAAAGCTGGACAGCTATGAGGATATGCAGAAAACAGAGCAGCAGGTCAGAATTTTGGGCACCAGCCTCGGACTTATCATCGCTTTTCTGGCGCTCCTGAACTACTGCAATATGATGGCCGCCAGTCTTCAGGACCGGGCAAAGGAATTTGCCACCCTGGAAAGCATCGGAATGACCACAAAGCAGACCCGGCAGGTCCTGATGCTGGAGGGCATCGGCTATGCCCTGCTGTCTGCCGTCTCCTCCCTGATCATCGGCACGCCCCTCAGCATCGCAGTATTTAACGGCACAAATCAGTATTGGAATCTCAGATACAGCTTCCCGCTGGCTGACAGTCTGATCCTGTACCTCATCATCCTGATTCTGTGTATGCTGGTGCCTGCGGTCCTTTATCAGAGGACAAAGAAAACAAGTATCGTGGAACGACTGCGGCAAATTCAGGCCTTTTAAGCTTTGAATTGAAACCTATTCCCAGTCATTCCACCTTCATCATACGGTATCCGACCCCAATATGAGTCTGGATATACTGCGGAGAATCCGGTTCCGGTTCCAATTTCTTTCGGAGAGTTGCCATAAACACCCGCAGGGAAGCAATATCATTTTCCCAGCTCCGGCCCCAGATATTCTGTGTAATAAAGGTATGCGTCAAAACCTTTCCTACATTTTTGGAAAGCAGGCAAAGCAGCTTGTACTCAATCGGCGTCAGGTGCAGCTCCTCATCATTCAGATAAGCGCATCCGCCAGCGTAATCCACCCGCAGCTTTCCGTTGACGAATACGGAGCCTGCCGTTCGTGCCTCTGCCGTCATAAAAGAAAGCCTGCGCTGCGTTACCCGCAGTCTTGCAAGCAGCTCCTCCACGGAAAACGGTTTTGTCAGATAGTCATCCGCACCGGCGTCCAGCGCCTCGATCTTATCGTTGTCCTCGCTTCGGGCGCTGATAACAATGATTGGCAGATTCGACCAGGAACGGATATTCTGGATCACCTGTACGCCGTCTATGTCCGGCAGGCCCAAATCCAGCAGAACAATATCCGGGTTGTGGGAGGAGGCCTCTAAAATCGCTTCCTCTCCATTTGACGCTACCAGATAGCGGTAATCATTGGTTTTTAATGTTGTTGTAATCAGGTTGCGCACCGGAGGATCGTCCTCCACAACCAATATTAAAGTTTTATTCATGTAATTCAACCTCCCCTGCCGGTAATGTGAATGTGAAAACAGTGCCCCTCGGATGGTGATCCGACACGGAGATCCTTCCGCCGTGGGCTGTTACAATGGATTTGCAAAGGGACAGTCCAAGCCCTAAGCTCCTGCGGCTGTCTGCAATCTGATTCGCCCCGCTGTAAAACATTTCAAAGATATGGGGCTTTTGATCGTCGGGTATTCCCGGCCCATCGTCCGAAACAGATACCTCAATCCATTCCCCCTTCTTTTCCGTATGGATCTCTATGACGGAATGGACAGGCGTATATTTAATCGCATTGTCTACCAGATTAATGAGTACCTGAACGATCAGCTTCGTATCAATGCGGGCCAGCAGCAAATCCTCGGAGGAGCTGAGATGGATGGTATGCTCCTTGCTTTTTCGGTTAATATGGCGCAGGGCCTCCGCAATGACCTCATCCATCAGCTCTACGGACAGATTCAAATTGACCTGCCCGCCTTCAATCCGTGTAACTGCAAGCAGATTTTCCACCAGATTGATCAGCCACATGGAATCATCATAAATATCCATAAAGGTCTGTGTTCGGGTCGTATCATCCATCTTCTGGTAGTTGGTCAACAGGTTGCTGGCGCTCCCGGAAATAGAAGTCAACGGTGTGCGCAGATCATGGGAAATCGCCCGAAGAAGATTCGCCCGAAGCCGTTCATTTTCCGCAAGAATCGCAGCCTCTTCTTTTTCTCTGGCATTTTTAATATTTTCCAACGCCAGGGCGCATTCTCCAAGAATCGACAGCAGGACGCTGTTTTCAAAGGAATCCAGCGGTATTTCATCCATAGAAATCCCCACAACGCCGAAAACCTTTTGCCCCGCCCGGATCGCCAAATACAGGCATTTCGCATTTGCCAGTGTGTCCGTTGTTGCCCCCGCGTGCTTATTGTTTCTGAAAACCCAGGCGGCCACAGCCTTTTCGTTCTCGGAGGTCAAATCACTCCCGTCGCTGTCCGAGGCACGATAAATACTGGGCTCCAATAAATCCGTTCCATCAGACAGGTAAATCACTAAATCTCTTTTCAGCAGTTTTGTAAGCTGCCCCGCAGTTACGCTCAGGACAGCCTGCTCTTCCTTTTCCTTTTGAAGAAGCTGGTTCGTTTCAAACAGAATCTTCGTCCGAAACGCCGCCTGAGCAGATTGCTTCGCGTTATCCTTCAGTTTCCCGGCAAGGGAGCCGGTCAAAAGAGCCACCATAAACATGATGGTAAAGGTCACCAGATAGTTCGGGTCATTAAAATGAAATGTGAAGCGTGGAATCGTAAAGAAGAAATTGAACAGCATCACGCTCACAAGGGAAGATATCAGCCCGCAAAGGCGTCTGGTTGTGATAATGGAGGTAACCAGAACGCCAAAAATATAGACAGCAATCAGATTCGCTTCTGTGAATCCGAGGGAATAGAAAATATAGTCAATTAATGTAGCGGCCACCAGAACCAGAATGCTTTTCCAGATATCCTGCAAAGGAACGATGCCTGACAGCTTCGTTTTGGCAGGGTGATAGGAATTGTCGGCGCTGGCATCTGGGATGACATGAATATCCAGATTGGGCGCGGCGGCAATGAGACGCTCTGTCATAGTGGGTTTGCCGAATATGCTTTTCCGGGTTGCCGTACTGCGGCCAATGACAATTTTGGAGACGCCGGAAAGCCTTGCAAACTCTGCAATCTGATAGGGCACATCCTCTCCATAGCTGGTTTCAATAGCCGCGCCGAGCTGCTGCGCAAGGCGTATATTTTCCCGCAGCCTCTTTTTATCCTCCTCGTTCATGGCCGCCGTACCGGGCGTTTCTACAAAAAGAGCCGTAAATGTCCCGCGAAATGCCCGTGCCATCCGGGCTGCGGTTCGGATGATTTTCGCATTAGAAGGGGAGGAGGAAAGACATACCAAAATATGCTCGTCGGTGTGATAATCCCCCCGGCTTTGGATTCTGGCGCTTTCCGTCAAAAGATTCACCCGGTCGGCGAAGCGCCGCAGAGCGATCTCCCGAAGCGCAGTCAGGTTTTCTACGGTAAAAAAATTGGCCGCTGCCCGTTCCGCCTGATCCTCCCGATAAACATTTCCGCTTGCCAACCGTTCCAGCAGCTCCCTCGGCTCTATATCCACCAGTTCCACCTGATCCGCCTGGTCAAAAGCAGAATCCGGGATGCGCTCCCGTACCAAAACGCCTGTAATCGAAGCAACCGTATCATTTAAGCTCTCAATATGCTGGACATTGACGGTTGTGTAGACATCAATCCCCGCGTTTAACAGTTCCTGTATATCCTGATACCGTTTGGCGTGACGGCTGCCCTCCGCGTTGGTATGTGCAAACTCATCCACCAATATAAGCTGGGGCTTTCTTTTCAATGCGGCGTCAATGTCAAATTCCCGCAGCATGATTCCGGCATACGGAATCTTCCTCGCCGGAAGCTGTTCCAACCCGCCAAGCAAAGCCGTTGTCTGCGGACGGGCATGGGGCTCTATATATCCTGCAACTACGTCCACGCCGCGCTCCTTTGCCTGATGTGCCGCACACAGCATGGCATAGGTTTTCCCAACGCCGGCAGCATAACCAAAAAATATCTTTAGCTTTCCGTGATGATCACTGGATGTATCGTTACGGATCGCCCGTAATAGCTGCTCCGGGTCCTGCCTTGGTATTTCCATAGGGGTTCCTCCTTCCCATGGCAATATAGCGGACTATATTCCAAATCCATAATTTTTTATTATAACATATTGTACCTGCAATTTCTATTATCGCGGTTTCGGTGCGTCAGATCCGTCCTTCAGGCACTCTATGAAGCAATGAACAAACGCTGCTTGTGTTTCTTCCGGCCATAAAACCTTTTGCATGATGTGTCCTTCTGCAATCGGTTCAATGGGCAGCCCGCCATATTTCATCATAACGGGAGTATAGCTCAGCAATACCTCTCTGGCGCAGCAATGCACATCAACAGGAACATCAATAGCCTTCGGTAAAAAAATCACATCCAATTTGTTCGCAGAAAATCGTTTGATCAATTCTTGTTCTGACCCATGAAAGAGGTATACGGAAATATCTGAATATTGTTTTTTGCACTGCTCCAGAACATCAGTGATGCTGTCTGCAGCAGATGGATTAGAAAAACCGATCCGCAAGGTATCCTTGCCGGATTCGGGCAACAGTGTCTGTGCCTGACGGTTCTTTTCAAGAAAACAATCCAGCCTTTTCATAAGGAACCATCCAAAAACGAACATTGCAGCTACGGCTGCAGCCAATAACAAATCCTGCATAGTTTCTCCCTCGCTTTATATTCGGAAGCATTTCTGTATATTTTTGTTCTTCCCCAGTACCAGCATCGTATTCCCCGATTCCAATGCCATTTCAGGGGACACAGAAAGCTCTAATCTGCCGTTTTTCTTAATCCCCATGATGTTGATGCCATACTTTTTCCGAATGTCAAGCTGCCCGATCGTCCGCCCCACCCAATCTGCGGGAACTGGAATTTCAAACATGGCATGCTCCTCATCCAGCTCTATGTAGTCCAAAATATGGTCGGCGCTGTAGCGGATGGCCGTCCACTTGGCAAGCTGCTTTTCTGGATATACCACCTCGTCTGCGCCGTTGCGCAGAAGAAACTTGGCCTGCACGTCTCTGGCCGCTCTGGACACCACCAGCCTTGCGCCGAGCTCCTTGAGAAGAGAGGCCGTCTCCAGAGAGCTTTGAAAATTGTTTCCAATCGCAACGATACAGACATCATAATTGCGGATTCCAAGAGACTCTAAGAAATCGGCGTTGGTGCTGTCACCAATCTGCGCGTTGGTTACAAAGGGCAGTACAGCGTCCACCCGCTCCTCCACGTTGTCAACCGCCATGACCTGATGGCCTAACTGGTTTAAGTGCAGGGCAATGTGCCGTCCGAACCGCCCCAGCCCGATTAAAAGTATTGATTTCATATTGCCGTTTCCTCCTTTATCCAACTGTTATTTTCTCTTTCGGAAGTCTTGCCGCTTTTTTGCGTGTGCCGGACAACGCGGCAAAGATCAAGGTCAGTCCTCCAACCCTGCCAAAGAACATAAGCAGAATCAGAATCAGCCTGGACAGTATGCCAAGGCTTTGAGTAATTCCCAGCGACAGGCCAACCGTTCCCACCGCAGAAGCGGTTTCAAACAGGCAGGTGAGCATGGGAAGCCCTTCCATTATACTGATCGCCAGCCCGCCGGTAAAAAACAATACAAGGTACATCAGCAGAATCGTCGCAGCATTCTTCACCACATCATCATCAATCCGGCGACCAAAGAAGTGGGTGTGCTCCTTCCGGTAAAATGTAGAAATTGCCGTTGCGAACAGCACCGCAGCTGTGGTTGTCTTCATACCGCCGGCTGTGGAGCCGGGACTGCCGCCGATCAGCATCAGCGCTAGGGTAATATACTGCCCCGGCTCACTTAAGGACGTCATATCTACTGTATTAAAGCCCGCTGTTCTTGGCGTTACCGCCTGGAAAAGAGAGCATAAAATCCGCTGCCCCATGGGAAGGGAGGCAAATTCACAAAAGAAAAAATAGACTGCCGGGAGGATCAGGAGGACTGTTGTTGTGCAGAGAATCACCTTACTCTGCATCCTGTATTTATGTAGATGCAGCCGGTTTGTCCGAATATCGTCCCAGGTCAAAAAACCAATGCCGCCCACAATGATTAAAAGTATAACCGTCAGATTGACGACGGGCTGGCCGGCATAGCTTGTCAAAGAAGAAAATGCCCCCTTCGTACCCATCAAATCAAAACCGGCGTTACAAAAAGCAGATATGGAATGGAACAGCGCCATCCAAAGCCCGCGAATACCAAAATCCCAGTAAAATACAGGAGCCATAACAGCGGCGCCCAGCAGTTCAATTAACAGGGTCGTTTTCACAATAAAACTAGTCAGCCGAACGATTCCCCCCACCTTCGGAGCGGCAATCGCCTCCTGCATCGTGCTTCGCTGCATCAAAGATATTTTTCTTCCCGAGATCATAGCAAAGGATGCCGCTACCGTGACAACACCCATGCCGCCGATCTGAATCATAAGCAGAATGACAAGCTGGCCGGCAAACGACCAATAGGTGGCGGTATCATGGAGCACAAGCCCGGTCACGCAGACGGCGGAGGTTGATGTAAATAAAGCGTCTAAAAATGGCGTTACGGTTCCGTCCCGGCTGGATAACGGCAGCATCAGCAAAAATGTTCCCAACAAAATCACGCCTAAAAAGCCGAAAATGATAACCTGAAAGGAATTTAAGTTGCGTTTTTTATGAAAAAGCTCACCCATGGATACCATACTCCTTTATCCCTCTTTATCCTGTCTTTAGAATAAGACAAATAGAATAAAGAGGGTAAAAGAATATTCCCGTCTGTATTAAGGCCGTATAAAGATGGCTCAGCCCTCCAGGATACCGTCCAGCATCCTCTGACATATCGTTTGCCCTGGCAATCCTTGCCCGCCCTGCCGAGCATCTTTTTGTCGGCAAAAGCACTTTTCTGTAGAAACCGTTCTGCCTCCATATCAAATTCATACTCAAATTTTCTGATGGATTTTGCAATACGCATAAGCTCTCACCTCTTGCTTATTTCTGAAAATAAAAAACTCTATGTGAATGATTGCTCAAACACATAGAGTTTTTCATTTTCTGCTTATCTGGCAAACGTCATATTGCCGTATCCACGGCTCTGAAGCGTCTTACAGCGCTTTTTCATAGATCTCCGCGATCTCCTCCTGGGTAAATACCACCGGATTGTTCGCTACGCTGGGGGCAGATACCTTCATGCAGTTCTCTGCCATCCAGGGTACGTCTGCCTTTGTGATGCCAAGATCCGTCAGCGTCAGGCTCAGGTCGATCTTCTTCAGAAGCTCCCGCACCATATCCGCGCAGTCCTCCGGTCCCTTGCCGCCAAGGATCTGAGAAATCCTTCCGAACTTTTCTGGATTTCCTTTGCAGGAAGCCTCAATGACCGCCGGTGTCAGCGCCGCCAGGCCGTGGCCGTGTACGATGTCCTTCAAGCCGCTGGCCGGATGCTCCATCCCATGGGCCAGGGTAACCCCCGCCGTATTGATCACCATGCCGCCGATGGTGCTGGCAACTGTGATCTTCTCCCATGCCTCCTGGCTGTCGTCCTCCCCGGTGTAGATTTTTACCAAATTATCTGCGATCAGGGAAATGGCATAAATGCTCAGCGCATCAGTAAAGGGCTGGGAAATCCTTGTAGTATAAGCTTCGATATTGTGGCACAGGGCGTCAAAGCCCACGGAAGCCAGCACCTTTTTCGGCATTGTCATCATGCACTGAGGATCCACAATGGAGGCCTTTGCTACGATGGCGTTGCAGCGAAGGCTCTTCTTATCGCCGTTCTCAGGGTTTGTGAGCACTGCGAAGCCGTTTCCCTCCGAGCCCGTCCCGCAGGTCGTGGGAATCAGGATCAGCGGCAGCGCCGCATCGCTCTGTCTGCGGTTGAAAATATAGTCGTTAATGTCCCCGTCATTCACGGACAAAAAGGCGATGGCCTTGGCGCAGTCCATGATACTCCCGCCGCCGATGGCAACGACAACGTCGCAGCCGTTCTCTTTTGCGAAGGATGCACCCTCCTCTGCCGTGGTCGTCAGCGGATTCTGGGTAACCTTGTCAAACAGGACGGTGGAAATCCCCTGGGCCTCCAGGCTGTCCTTTACCCGGTCATACAATCCTGACCTCTTTGCACTGCTGCGTCCCGTAACGATCAGCGCCCTGTTTCCCCAGGGCTTTGTCAGCTCTCCCGCCTGATCCACCTTTCCGCAGCCAAACACCACATGAACCGGAAGATAATAATTAAATGTCATAATGCCACTCCTCTGCTCTTTAATACGGAAGCAATTGCTTCATCAATGGCGCGGTCCAGCGCCTCATTCAATTCGAAATCACTGGACTGCAGCGCCGCCGCATCCTCATCGGAAATGATCTCCACCAGTGAACCGAATTTTTCTTTGTATTTCGACTTACAGATAACATAAAATACTACGCCCAGCACGCACCAGCCGCCGGCCATCAGCCACTCCTGCCATACCAGTGCGGAACCGGAGGCCGGAACTAAATAGCATACTACCATAAAACCGGACATCAGTACAGCCATGACGCCGACAAATTTATATGCAGGTACTTTGTACGGTCTTTCCATATCCGGCGCCTTTTTTCTCAGGATCAGGAAGGAAACTGATACCATACAGTAAGCGAGACAGCAGCCGAAGTTGCCCGCATCCACGATCCATACCAGCATTTTCCGTCCTGCAAAGGGAGCCAGGATTGTCAGCAGGCCCACGAGATACAGGGAATTGATCGGCGTTTTATACTTCGGATGCAGCTTCGAGAAGGTCTTCGGGATCATGTAGGACTCTGCCATAGAGTACATGGCCCGGCTGCCGCCCATCAGGAAGGAGTTCCAGCTCGTCACAATACCGCACATACCGCCGATAATCAGCACCTTCGCCATAACCGCACTGTTGAACGCCTTCGCCATGGCGTCTGCCGTCACGAGGCCGGAGCCTGCTGCGGAGGCCGCAATATCAGAGGGATTCATCACATAGCCTACTCCAAAAATCACCAGCGCATAAAATACAACCGCCAGAACAATGGAGAGAATCAGTATCTTTCCGATTTTTTTCAGGTCAACATCAATCTCCTCTGCCGCCTGAGGAATAACGTCAAAACCGATAAAGAAGAACGGGGTCAGCAGAGCCACCTTAAACACAGACTGAAAGGCTGAGCCGTTGGCTGAAAAAATCTGTCCCTCCAGATTTGAAGCATCACCGGTAACCACAGAAGCGACCACCAGAAGGATTCCGACTACGGCAATGATCACCGTAAGAACCGTCTGCAGGATAGCCGCTGTCTTGACGCCGCGGATATTAATGTAAGTCATAAAAATTGCCACAACGACAGCCACCGCCAGCCAGGAAGCGTAGACATCAAAGCCCGCCACAGTATACAGGTATCCCTTTAAAAATCCGGGATAAATATAGGTGATGATCGTAGGCAGCGCACATGCCTCAAAGCAAGCGACGCTGACATAGCCAAGAACAATGGCCCAGGTACAGATAAACGAACCCGTGGGGCCCATTGCTTTATAGCTGAATACATGCTCGCCGCCGCACTGGGGCATAGCTGCAGTCAGCTCCGCATAGGTCAGACCTACAAAAAATACCATAACGCCGCCGACTACAAAGCCGAGAATCGCGCCCACAACGCCGCCGGAACCAATCCAGTCACCGGAGGACACTACCCAGCCCCAGCCAATCATGGCGCCGAAAGCGATTACGAGAATGTCCCATGCACCAAGCACTTTGTCAAAATCTGAAGCTTTTTTATTTTCCATATTCATCGTCCTTTCCTTTTTGATAAACAGAAGACCCGTAAAAACTATAACAAAAGTGTGCTTCGCACACCCTAGCGCCTGCAGATCCTTTCAAAAAGCACACTTTTGCCGCGCCGGGTGCGTATTGCGCAGCAATAAAATACATTTCGCACCCGTGCGCATCGTTGCACGAAGTGCTTTTTATGATATAGGAAAGTGAAAACTTTCCTATATCATAAAAAAAGTGTTAGACCGGGATTTAATCCTCCCTCAATCTGACACCATTGTTAGATTTCGTTATTCTGTTTACTTCAGAGCTATCAGGCTCTCAATATATTTTGCGGTTCCTTCAATACCGAGATAGCTGCTGTCGATCAGCATGTGACGGTTGTGTCGGTCGCCCCGGTACGTTCCGGTCATCTGCTTGTATCTTGCATGGTTCATTGCGTCATTTTCCTGGATCAGCTTTCTCGCCGCTTCCTCGGTACAGCCCTTCACTTCCCTGACTGTCTGGATCCTGACCTCCTCCGGCGCATATATGAAAATATTCAGGCAATCCTTCCGGTCCCTCAGAATGTAATCCGCACACCGTCCGATAATCACGCAGGAAGAACGCTCCGCCAGCTTTTTCACCACCTGGGTCTGTATGTATACGACACGGTCTGTCAGGTTCGTATACTTTGTAGGAGCCGCCGTATTGGAAAGGCTTCTGTTCCTTCCCTTGACGTCGATACCTGCATCCGCCATATCCAGAAGCTGCTGGGACACGCCGGTCCGCTCAATGATCTGGTCGATCAGGTCACGGTCATAATACTCTATTCCCAGATCCTCCGCGATGAGCTTTCCCACTGCCGGACCTCCGCTGCCGTACTCACAGCCTATAGAAATCACTCTGTGCTCCATATATCTCTCTCCTTTCCCGAATATCCCCCGGCCGCGGTAAACCGGGCCGGGAAATACATCTTTCTTCACTGTTTTGCTTCCCTCATTTTTGTTTCATTTCATTGCTTTCATGCCTGTTTCATTGCCGGCCTCAGCTCAGCTCCTCAACGGCCTCCTTGATGATCGCATACGCCTTGTCACAATCTTCCTCTGTCAGGATGAGCGGCGGAACCATGCGGATCACGCTGCTGCCGATAGCCGTTACCAGCAGATGCTTTTCAATACATTTATGCTTAATCTCCGTGCTGGCGGCAAATCCGTCAAACTCAACTCCGATCAGGCAGCCCTGGTGACGAACCTCCTTTACATGAGGAAGAGTTGCCAGCTTATCTGAGAAATAGTCTCCCATCTTCTTTGCGTTTCCTGCCAAGTCGCGGTCCAGAAGCTCCTCCACCTCTGCCAGAGCAGCCGCACAGGAAACGGGATGACCGCCGAAGGTCGTTCCGTGGGAGCCTGCCGTGAATGCCTTCGCCACTTCCTCCGTCGCACAGATAGCGCCGATGGGCATTCCGCCGCCCAGTGCCTTTGCCATGGACACAATATCCGGCTTGATCCCGTAATTCATATAGGACATCACTGCACCGGTACGGCACCATCCGGTCTGTACCTCATCCAAAAGCAGCAACAGCCCCTTCTCGTCACAGAATTCCCGAAGACCGCACAGAAATTCTTTTGTTGCCGGGTGTACGCCGCCCTCGCCCTGTACTGGCTCTACCATAATTGCAATCGTATTTTCATTGCATGCATCCTTGAAGGACTGCAAGTCATTGTATTCCGCGTATGTAAAGCCCGGGGTCATGTCGCCAAAACCGATCTGGCATGCGTTATCCGGCTGGCCTGTTGCGGACATGGCGCCGAAGGTACGGCCATGGAAGCCCATCTTGGCAGTGACGATATTGTATTTGTGAGGACCGTATTTTTCAACTCCGTATTTACGCGCCATTTTAATCATGGCCTCGTTTGCCTCCGTACCGGAGTTCTGATAAAAAATCTTATCCATACCGATCGTGGTGCAGACCTTCTCAGCCAGAAGCGCCTGGGGAATCGTGTACGGATAGTTGAAGGTATGCATGATGTCGTCGATCTGTGCCTTTGCCGCCTCTACCACCTTCGGATTGCGGTTACCCGCAGAGTTTACTGCGATGCCCGCATAAAAATCCAGATACGGTGTGCCGTTCTCATCGTAAATGTACATTCCCTCCGCCGTCTCAGCCAGAAAATCAAAACGCTCATACGTCTCGATCATGTATTTGCTGACCAGCTCCTTGATCTGCTCCGCTGTCAATCCTGTATCCTTCAGTTTCATAATATTCCCTC
The DNA here is from genome assembly GCA_030524705.1 of Lachnospiraceae bacterium. Classification (GTDB taxonomy): domain Bacteria; phylum Bacillota; class Clostridia; order Lachnospirales; family Lachnospiraceae; genus Choladousia. The sequence continues at coordinate 25,132 of JAUNGD010000017.1, forward strand.
CTCACAACGAAAAAGAAGGGCGCTCTCCCTGCGGAAAGCGCCCTTGCTTTTGTCTACTATAATGAACACACTTACCATACCATAAACTTTTTTCTCTGTCAACTATTCGATGAAAAAAATTTATTTCCCGGATTCCAGGCTGTTTTTTGTACATCCATTCCGTTATTTATGTGCAATATATTAAACTTTTTCCCGGGCATATTCTTCGAAGAAGCACATAATTGCGCAGGGGATTCCCGACGCATTCCGGTAGATATGCTCCTGATCCGATTCAAAACGGAATACGTCGTCTTTGGAAACCGTGTACCGGCCATCCTGAAGCACGATCTCCATGGTACCCTCCAGCACAGAAAGATATTCCCGGGTCCGCTCTCCGTGGCTGCCCGCCGCATACGCTCCGCCGGGCTCCAGCTCGATCCGGTAAATCTCCACATGATGGTTGTCCTGGAACGGAAAGCACGTCCAGACCCGGTACTGCCCCGGCACCGATTTTGTGGGCTCCAGCTCAGGAATATGCACCAGGCAGGAATCCAGGGGCGGAGGATCTATGAGCTCATTCAGCTCAATCCGCAGACCGCTGATGATCTTTCCCAGCACGCCGATGGAGGGATTTGCGCTGCCCTTTTCAATCTGGGACAGCATACTTTTGCTGACCCCGGTCTGCTCCGCCACCGCATCCAGGCTCATGCCCTTAGAGCGGCGAATCCGTTTTAAATTCAGCGAAATATTCCTTGAGAGATAATCCACGTTTCTTCCTTTCCTCTATTCCCGACAGGCCGCCCTGGACTGCACATCCGCGCATTCTACGCCAAACGTGCTTTGCCCAAGTCCGCCATCGCTCATTTCGTGCTGCAGACGGCGACTGCCTTTTCAAATATATCCAGTCCGCATTCCAGCTGCTCGTCCGTCATTACCAGCGGAGCCAGGAAGCGGATGACATTTCCGTATGTACCTGCGCCCTCCACCATCAGGCCGTTCTTTACGCACTCCTGAATCACAGCAGCGGTCAGCGGCGCATCCGGCGTCTTGCTCGCCTTGTCCGTTACAAACTCAATGCCGATCATGCCGCCCAGTCCCCGGACGTCGCCGACACACTCGTATTTTTCCTTCATCGCCTCGTAGCGCGCCGTAACCTTTTTGCCAATCTCCACAGAACGCTCTGCCAGATGATCCCGTTCCATGATCTCGATGACTTTAAGTCCGGCAGCGCAGGCCAGCGCATTTCCGCAGAAGGTACCGCCGATGGTCCCCGGAGCCGGGGCGTCCATAATCTCTGCCCGGGCAATGATTGCAGACAGCGGCACGCCGCCGGCGATGGATTTTGCCGTGGCGATAATATCCGGCTGTACTCCCGCTTCCATCCAGTACTCAGAAGCGAACATGCGGCCGGTACGGCAGAAGCCGGACTGAACCTCGTCGGCTACCAGCATGATGCCGTGCTTGTCGCAGATTTCCCGGACTGCCTTGATCCATTCGATGGGAGCCGGAATAAAGCCGCCCTCGCCCTGAAGCGGCTCCACGACGATGGCCGCGATGGTATCCGCCGGAGCGCACTGCTCAAACACATCCGTAATAGATTTCATATAGTAATCCACTGCCGCCTCCTGGGGCATGCCCTCTGGATTGCGGTAATAATACGGGAACTGCGCGCGGTAAATACCCTCCGGGAAGGGGCCCATCCCCACTGCATACGCTTTCTTTGAGGTCATGGACATGGTCAAAAGGGTACGTCCGTGAAACGCTCCTGAGAATACAATAATATTCGGACGCTTCGTATATGCCTTTGCCACCTTTACGGCATTTTCATCCGCCTCGGCACCGGAATTGGCGAAAAATGCTTTCTTCTCCTCTCCCTTTACCGGAGCGATCGCGCTCAACTTCTCCGCCAGAGCCACATACCCTTCATGAGTCACCACATTGAACATACCATGGAAATAATTTTCCGCCTGCTCCTTCACGGCCTCTACAACCTCCGGCTGGGAAAAGCCGATATTCAAAACGCCGACTCCGCCGATCCAATCAAGGAATTTGTTGCCGTCCACGTCCTCGATCATAGCGCCCTCACCCCTTTTGATCACGACAGGATAAGCACATCCAATCGCCTTGGGCGTAGCGGCGGCCCGGCGTTCTATGATCTCCTTCGCCTTCGGTCCCGGCAGTGTTTCAGTAATGATCTTCGGTAAATCTGTTCTCAACATAATACATTTTCCACCTTTCTTCAATAGGAAACAGAAAATTTTAAAAATTTCCTGTGAACAAAAAAAGAGCGCCGGGATACCGGAACTCGTCCGTCTCCTGCACTCGTCCTTGAGTCCATGACTCATATCTGCCCTGCTGTTCTGCACAAAGCATTCTTAATGGTGCCATTATACATCCTCCCACGCCGTTTTGCAACCCTGAGATCATTTTTATTTTCCGTGCCTTTATTTTCGCAGAGATAAATTTTATTTTCTGCATGGCTGAACTGTAAATATAAATTTTACAACTCTGTTACAGCCTTCCCATTTCATTCATGCTATACTGGATACTGACAGCATTGGCGTACAGACGGCAGCGCTGCCCGAAAAGCATACATTTTTGTGAGGTAAATATGAAAGCAAAAATCCTTGTAATTGAAGATGAAACTGCAATAAACGACCTGCTGTGCATGAATCTGGAGGTGGCCGGATACGAGGTGCAGTCCTTTTTTGACGGCGCCCAGGCGGAATCCGCCCTGGAAAAGGTGCATGACTACGCCTGTGCCATTGTGGACATCATGCTGCCGGGAAGGGACGGCTTTGAGCTGCTCCCCCTCCTTTCCCGCTTTGAAATTCCCGTCATATTCCTGACTGCCCGGGTGGATCTTTCCAGCAAGATTAAGGGCCTCCGGGACGGGGCGGAGGATTATATCACAAAACCCTTTGAGATGCTGGAGCTTCTGGTCCGCCTGGAAAAGGTGCTGGAACGGCATCCCTCCCGGCAGGAGACCATCACCATAAAAAACGTCCGCATCAATCCGAACAGCCGGACCGTGCTGAAGGACGGACAGGAAATCAGTCTGACGCCGATGGAATACGACTGCCTGATGATGCTGGTACGCCACAAAAATATGGCTCTCACCAGAGATCAGCTTCTCACTGCACTCTGGGGCTTTGATTTTGAGGGGGAGACCCGGACGGTGGACGCCCATGTGGGACGTATCCGCAAAAAGCTGGACTTCGGCGACGTCATCAAAACGATTCCCCGTATCGGCTACCGTCTGGAGGTGGATGAATGAAGCTGTTTCGGAAAATCTATTTTCAGGTCATTATTGGTTTCCTTGTGCTGGCGCTATTCGGCTTTTCTTATCTGATCTATGAATCCCAAAAACAGAATCTGGCAGATATACAGCAGTATGAAGCCAATACCTTTTCTGGCAGGCTTTCCGAAATGAACCTGCAGCTCGACCAAAGCCATACCGCTCCTGACAACGAACGGCTGCAAAATATCACGGCGGTCTACGCCTTTCGGGAGCTGTTTGAAAATACCGGGGGCATCTGCCGTGACGGCAATGAGCTTTTTAACAGCTCGCCCTATGACTATGATTATCAGGAGCTTCTGGAACACTGCGCCCAGGAGAACGGAACCTTCCTTCCCATTCTGCAAAAAGCAGGAAAACAGCGGCTTCTCATTTTCACCGCCCTTGCGGGAACCGGAGCTTCCGGATCCTTTCAGATCGTATATTTTAAAGACGTATCCGATGTGTTCCGGCGAACCTCCCGGCTCTGCCTGACGGGTCTGCTGTTTACCCTTTTTATGCTCCTGACGGTGGGCGGGCTGCTGTATGCAGGCATTTACCGGACGCTTAAGCCACTCTCGGATCTGGAATCTGCGGCGGCGTCCATCGCCGGAGGCGCCTATAACATCCGGGTGCAAATCCCCGCCGGCCGCCAAAGTGATGAGCTGACACGCCTGGCGGAAAGCTTCAATCAAATGGCTGAAAGTGTTGAAGAGCATATACTGGCGCTCTCACGCATCAGCGAAGCCCAGCAGCAGCTTCTCGGCAGCCTCGCCCACGAGCTGAAGACGCCCATGACGGCCATCATCGGCTATGCAGATATGCTGCTGACAGTGCGGCTCAATGATGCCCGCCGGGAAAAAGCGCTGCACTACATTGAAAGCGAAGGCCGCCGCCTGTCCCGGCTCTCTGCAAAAATGCTGGAGCTGACCGGCCTGGTCACCGGACAAAAGCAGATCTGCTTTCAGCCCCAGCGGGTACGGGAGCTGTTCGCCGCACTGTCGGATCTGACGGCGCACCGCCTGAGTGAAAAAAGCATCCTTCTGGAATACGAGTGTACTCCCGGCGGACTCTCCAGAGACATGGACCGCGACCTCATGATGAGTCTTCTGATGAATCTTGTGGACAACGCCTTCAAGGCCTCTCCCCCGGGAAGCGTCATTCGTCTCTTTGCCGACCGGTACCGCATCTGCGTCCGAGATACCGGAGGGGGAATGCCCGCTGAGGAAGTCAGCCGCGTAACAGAAGCCTTTTACATGGTCAACAAATCACGCTCCAAAAGCGCAGGCAGCGTCGGTCTGGGTCTTACGCTCTGCCGTCAGATTGCGGCCATTCACGGCGCTGAGCTCATCATCGAAAGCGAACCCGGATCCGGCACCTCCGTCTCCGTCGTGTGGAACGACTAATTACAGTTTCGTTACATGTTGCGGGAGATTCCGGCAAGCCCTTTCCTGTATGATAATTCTAAATTTTACATCAAAAAGGAGGATTTTTTATGAAACAGACTTATTTAGCCGGATTGCTGGCCGCGGCACTGGGATGCTGCGCCATAGGCGGATGTGCCACCGTCTCCGAGGCTTCCATGGTGCATCCGAAAAGCAGCGCCAGCGAGGTACAGGCAGAAGGAAAAAAACAGACAGATACAAAAAGTGAAGTACAGACAGAAAATACCATAACAGACATGACGGACAAAACAGACAATCCCGATCAATCAATATCCCCTCTTCTCCGAGAAGCCCTCGATATTCCCGGGCAGATACAGTTTTCCGCGCAAAATGAAAGCGGCCGGCTGCAGATCAACGTGGACGCCGCCGTGGAAGTGCCGGAGGTTTCCGGGATCGCTTCTGTCAGCGTCACAAAACGCCCTCTGACGCAGGAGGATGTCGACCGCATCAATGACGCATTTTTCCCGGAAGCCGTTTTTTACACCTCCGAGAGCTACAAGCAGATGACAAAGCAGGAATGTCAGAAAACCATCGACATTCTGGAGCAGTATGCCGCAGAAGGGAACCTAGATCCCTATTCCTACGGCCCGGATTATGACATCTATCAAACTATCGAGAATATGAAATGGTGGAGAGACAATTCCCCGGAAGAAAAAACACTGGTGGAGGTTCAGCCGGCCTTCGGCTCAGAGACCGGCAGCAGCACAGAGGAAGCATCTGACATAAATCAGATGATCTCCGTAAATGCCGTACTGCCTGACAAAACGGCATACGATTATCAGATTTTTCAGGACACCAAAACCACCGTACTCATTAATAAAATTTATGAAAGGAATGATCCCGAGCTGTGCTGGAACTGGTCTGAATATCAGGATTTGAAGGGATACGGCTGCGAGCTTCCTGATGAAGCAGAGCTGATTGAAAAAATGGAGCAGGATTCTGGTTTCACTCTGGAAAAGGCCCGGCAGGTCGCAGAAGAAAAAATTGAGGCTATGGGAATCCGGGACATGGAACTGAATTCCTGGGATCTGGGACTTCTCTGGGAGGACGGAAACGGCTACAGCCAGGACAGACAAAAGGATACCGGATATATACTTCATTATACCCGGTGCATCCGGGACATTCCCATCACCTACACCATCGACTTTGGCGGAGCCTATGAAAGCCTGGACAGCGATTATGAGACCTGGGGATACGAGATCCTGAATTTCATCGTCACCGAAGACGGTATAGATGAGGTCTATTTCGCAGATCCATACAACATCGGAGAAGCACAGGAAGAGAATCTCACTCTTCTGCCCTTCTCCGACATACTGGAAATCTTCAAAAATCTTATCATTGCCTCCAACAGCTTCGTAGACGAATACAATATGACAAGAACCTTTCACATTGACCGCATCACACTGGGGTACGGCAGGATTTACGATCCGCTTGCCGACAGCAGCTCCGGCACACTGATACCCGTCTGGGACTTCTTCGGCGGCTTTACCGATACCCCGCTGGATAGCAATTCAGAACGCGGACAGACCACCAACTACTGCCCGACCCAGAGCCACCTGACCATCAATGCCGTAAACGGCAGCATGATCAGCCGCAGCCTCGGGTATTGACAGAGCGCAGCACGGTCAGCCGCAGCCTCGGGTATTGACGGGAACCGGTTATTTTCCGGCCTTTCTGTAAACCTCCATTGCCGCCGGCACGGCCTCTCCGGTGGAAACCTTCACGCCGTTCTGCAGCATGACAGCCTCAAGAGCGCCCAGAAGGATCAGGATATTTCTCTTCTGGCTTGAGTATCCCATGTTGCCGATACGCAGGATTTTTCCATCCAGCGGGCCGAAGGAGGTGGCGATCTCGATGCCGAAATCGTTCAGCAGCATACCGCGGATTGCCTTTCCGTCTGTTCCCTCCGGGATATTGATGGCCGTAACCACCGGCATCTTGTGTGCAACGTCGCCGAATACGGTAAGACCCATTGCATTCAGACCTGCCTGGAGAGCCTCATCGTTGAGCTTATGTCTCGCGAAGCGGGCCTCCAGGGTCTCTTCAACGATGCAGCGCAGCGCTTCATGCACTGCGTACTGCATGCTGGTGGCCTCCGTATGATGATTCAGACGGCGCGGGCTCCAGTAGTCCTCCAGCTGTCCGAGATCCAGGTAATTGCTGGGAATGCCCGGAAGCGTACCGGCAATATCGCTGGAGGTGCGGATTCCCTTCTCTACTCTCTTTCTTGCCTTTACGATATCCTCGATCTGCTGGTTGTATGTGATCAGCGCAGAGCCTGACGGAGCAGAAACACATTTCTGTGTACCGGAAATGCAGGCAGAAAGCTTCCACTCATCCACCTTCACCTCGGCTCCTCCCAGAGTAGCCACAGCGTCCACGATCAGCAGTGCGCCGTATTTCTCACAGATCTTTCCCAGCTCATCCAACGGCTGCATCATGGAGGTAGATGTCTCGCCGTGGATGCAGGCAACCGCCTTGTAATGATCCTTTTTCAGCGCCTCTTCTACTTCCTCCGGCTCGAATACGGTTCCCCATTCTCTTTCCAGCAGCGTAATCTCTGCACCGCAGCGCTCCAGAATCTCAGCCAGAAGATAACCGAAACGGCCGAAGGCCGGGATCAGCACCTTGTCCCCCGGGCAGATTGCTCCCGTAAGCACGGTTTCAAGACCGCCTCTCGAGGTCGTGTCCACAACGTAGGTCTGATGGTTCTGAGTCTGGAACAGATAACGCTCCATCTCCATGGTTTCATTCATAAGGGCCGTAAATTCCGGGTCAAACTGTCCCAGAATATGTGCGCTCATCGCCCGCAGAACCCGGGGGTCTGCCTCCACCGGTCCCGGAGTCATAAGTGTACGCGGTGATGGGTTGATTTCTTTAAATTTCATAGCTTTATCATCCTTTCTTATCGTAAAAAAAGCAAAAAAATCCCAAAGTATTTCCTTCCTTGGAATTTTTTTGCTTACACCCTACCTAATAATAGGAAAAACCTGCTTTTCTGTCAATACCTTTCTTTTTCATTCCGCTCTGAGGCTTTATTCCTCCGGGCATACCTCCGCGATCTTCGCCTCGATCCGGCTTTTCACCACTGCCGCCAGCTCCGTGGTCTTCATGCCCTGATACTCTTCATAGAGGATCGGCTCCAGAAAATATACCTGCACCTTCTGTTTCTCAATAGAGCCTGTATCAAAGGCCTTGTAGGAATCCACCAGGGCTACAGGCACCACCGGACACTTCGCCTTCATTGCGGCCTTAAAGCTTCCGCCCTTAAAGTCCTGCAGATGATTTCCGTTTTTGCTCCTGGTGCCCTCCGGGAAAATAATAAAATTCCGGCCCTGTTTGACCTCCTCCGCCATCTGGAGGATCACCTTCATCCCCTGCCGCACATCCGAACGGTCAATGGCCAGAGCTCCCAGGCACGCAATGACCTGCTTCAGAAACGGGATCTCCGCCAGCTCCTTTTTCAGCACAACGGACACCGGCCTCGTCATAAGCTGTACGATAGCCAGAACGTCAAACATGCCCTGATGGTTCGGAAACAGAATATAGCCGTCCTCCTGGGGCAGATTTTCCAGACCGTGTCCCTCAATTTCCACCCGGCCGCCTTTGACCGCCCGGTTGTCGATCTGCTTGATCAGGGCAAACCGTTCCTCCAGTGTATAATTCTCTGGATGCGCCGCCATACGCAGCAGCCGTACGATCCCATAGGGAACGTACCACAGATTCATAAGCACCATCCATATGATTCGCTTCATCTGCCGCTTCCTCCCTCTACAAATAACGTCAGATCAGAAAATCCGGCGATCTTGGCATCACTGCGGTCCACCGTTCCAAAACCGTATGAGGCGAAGATAAAGGGAACTCCTGCGCTGAATGCTGCATCACGATCTCCCTGGGTATCGCCGACGTAAACCGGAGCCTTAAGATGGTTCCGCTTTGCCACCAACGCAATATTCTCCCCTTTGGACTTCCGGGTATTCCCGAAGCACTCAATATCCGCAACATAAGGCCCAAGCCCTGTCTTTTCCAAAAACAACTCAATATACCCCGACTGGCAGTTGCTGACGATAAATACCGGAATTTTTTTTGACAGCTCCTTTATGCCGGAAATGACGCCGGGATAACAGATGTCACACGCATCCGCCTCAAGATCGTCATGTTCATACTCACAGCACAGCTCCATGATCCAGGTACGCTGCTCCAACGGCAGCTCCGGGAACATCTGCTCCGCGATCACCGCCATCGTCTTCCCGAACAGCCCCTTGAGCATGTCCGGCGTAACCCTGTAGTCCGGCAGCCCGCTCTCACGAGCAGCCCTTTCCCAGGCCCGGGCCACAATCGGCGTGGAATCCCAGAGTGTACCGTCTACATCCAGGATCAGTCCGTCTATATTTTTCTCAATCATATTCTCCTCCTCTATTGCTGAAACAGGCCCCTCACCCTTCGATGAGAGACCTGCCTGAAATCATCCGTCCTCAAATATTATCAATGTCCTGATACACTTGTGGCATAAAGCTCTCCTGTCGGAGATGTACCCGAGTAATCCACTGTAGCTGTAATATAAAGTCCGTTCTGAAGTCCAGCGCTGGTGCTGACTGCGGCATCTGTGTAGTTGATATTATACGTATTTCCATCATCACCCTGAATCGTGATTGCGTTTGAGTTCGCCCCTATGATCGTGCCGCTGACCGTACCCGTGCCGGAGTTCTGGCTTCCGCCGCCGCTGCCGCCTTCATTGCCGCCGCTATTTCCACCCGTATTGCCAGATGTATTTCCGCCCGTGCTGCCGCCGCCTGAGTTTGTGCCCGGATTCGTCGAGCTGACATAGGATTTGGAAATATACCCGGTCACGCCATTTACCGATACCACAAACCAGTTGTCCGTCTCTCCGATCACAGTCACGGCCGCCCCCGTATTTACGGTACTTGCTATACCACTGTCCGTACCAGGCTGCGTCCGAAGGTTGACATCAGTCGTGGTATAATACGTATATCCTGTACCATAATCAATATAGCTATTCAGCTCCGCAGCTGTTTTGGTCGAATCAGAAACTGTCGCGGAATCCGTACTCTGTGTCGTCTCAGACTGTGTCGTTCCAGACTGTGTCACCGGATTGTTCACAAGGAAAGCCTTGTTGATATAACCTATGTTACCGTATACATTTACTTTGAACCACTGAGAGGTCTCACCTACCACCGTCACCTTGTCACCCGGCTGCAGAGAACCGAGAATATTTGCCTCAGTGCTGGGCTGGAGACGGATATTGACATTATCCGATGCATAGAGCGTCGCACTCGTACCGTAATCCGTCAGTGTCTTGAGCTCACCATCGGCCCCGGCGCTCTCAGACTGCGTCGTTGCACTTTCGCTGCCGGTGCTGTTCACCGCTGTACCGGGCAATGCGCTGAAAGCGCTGTTGCGCAGAACCGTAAAACTTTCAACAGACTTCTTCACTGCTTCTAAAAGAACCTTATTGTCGTCAAGGACCTTACCCGTAATCACATATGCCTCATTCTCCCCAAGAATCGCATACGTAACAGAATACGCCCACATACTAGTGGCATTATATTTTTCCACATATTCATAAGTGTCCAGCGTAGCTGAACTCAGCTTTTCAAACTCCACCACCTCAAAGGCATTCGAATCCGGATACTGCTTCGACAAACTCTCCTTCAGGGCATCCTCTGATTCAGCTATAGAAAGCTTCTTTACAGCCGCAGCATCCGCTGCATGCACAATATTGATCATCGCAGCCGAACCCGAAGAGAATACCCGCATCTCATCCACATCCTGCGTCACACTCCACGTACTGTCCGGAAGTGTAATGCGAATACTCTTGTCCTGGGATGTATATGCGACATCCAACTGCAGCTCAGATTCTGTCTCTGATTCCGTCACTTTTTCTGTCCAGGTCTCTGTCTGTGTCTCTGACTCTGTCTCGATCGGCTCTTTTTTCAGCTTGCCGCATCCTGTCGCAAGACCTGTTATCACCAGTGACATTGCCAGAGATAATGTAATGATCCTCATTCTTCTGTTCAACATGTCACACCCTCCATTCTATACTGCCTCCCTTATCTATCGTTACAAAGCTTACTTATTTTCGTTCTCCCCTTCCAGAACAAAAACACAAAAAACAGGTATTGAACCAATACCATATAGCAATCATACCACGCATTCGCGATTCCTGCAAGTCACACACTGACAATTCACAATACAGACGCTTAATATTAATATTTTTGTAATAGTTCTTTCACCCATTCCGGCGCATTCTGAATTGGCTGCCCGGGCCGGATCCTGTGCCCCTCATTCAATCCCGCTCAGCTCCTGGTACAGCCTTTTGGCGTAGCTGTCCGTCATTCCGCAGACGTAATCCGTCACCAGAAGTAGTCTCAGATACAGCTTTTCCGCCTCATTTTTTCCCGATGCATACGCATGGTACGCCTGCTTGTAATTCTCGGAGATCAGGGACATGAGCTTTTCCTCCACGTCACGCTGCGGCACCTCCGTATCGTAATAAAGCGCCGCCGACACAAAATGGCTCAGGTGAAAATTCAATACTGCATCCGCTGCGATCTCCAGCTTGAAGATCGGCCCCGACACAAAGGCGTACCGGTAAGCAACGTCTCCCAGCAGCTTCATAATTCCCTTGGCATATGTAAATTCAAACAGATCGTACCGGTACGTCCCATCCATTATCTGCCGGTAATGATTCAGGAAACCAAACGTCGCGCAGGTGATCAGAAAGCCCTGCACCCGCACCAGGAAATTCTGGACCGCAAACTCCTCCTTGTCGGGAATATGACGTTTCTCCGCCGTCATATATTTATCCCGCAGGATCTGCGCGGCATTGAAGTATTCCAGCTCCCTTTGCGGAGCCTTCTGCTCATACCTTTCCAGCTCCATCAAAAGAGATGTATAGGAAATACAGCCCTTCTTAAAGGCGTCCTCAATATCCGCGGTCTTGTAGGCAATGTCATCCGCCGCCTCCAGAATAAAGGTCAGGGGATGGCGCATTCCCTCCGTCCCGCAGGCCGCCGATATTTTCTGATACAGTTCCTGCTCCGCAAGAAAGTATCCCATCTTTTTGTCCTTGATATCTCCGCTGTGGGGATTGATCGCCGTGGAGGGAACCGGATATTTCACGATGGTATTGAGCAGCGCATACGTCAGGTTCATTCCGTTTTCGTCTACAAGAAAATGCAGCTTTGCCAGAAGCCGCAGAGCCTGGGCATTACCCTCAAAATTGTACAGATCGGCCAGCATCTGCTTGGACAGAAGCTTTGTCACCTGGCTTCCCTTATAGGTGAGCTTCGGCAGGTTCCAGAGAAACCACTCCCGGATCGCAGACTCTCCGAAATGGCCGAAGGGAGGGTTGCCGATGTCATGGATCAGCCCCGCACACTGCAGGATATTGCAGACGTCCTCCTTCATCTGCCAGTCAAACTCAGGATCCCTGCCGTTTTGCAGGATATCCTGGGAAATATTCTGCCCCAGGGATTTTGCGATGGAGGATACCTCCAAAGAATGCGTCAGCCGCGTGCGGATAAAGTCGCTCTTGTCCAGCGGAAACACCTGGGTCTTATCCTGCAGCCGCCGAAAAGACGCGCTCCCGATGATCCGGTGATAATCCTTTTCAAATTCGCTCCGCAAATCCCTGCTCCCGGAGGCTCTGGAGCCCCTCGAACGCGCCCTCTCAGGACACAAAAGCATCTTCCATTCCATAGCCTGCTCCCTCCATACCCAAAAATATAAGCGTTCTTCCAGGCTCAGCCCCGGACAAACCGCCTGCGGATCTCATTTTCCGCTGCCTCAAATTTTTCATCCAGCTCTTCTCCTGCCCCCAAAAGCAGTCCCAGCTCCCGGTACTCATCCAGTATTCCCTGTCCGTGGGGAACGCAGAAGGCTCCGGCGTCGCTGCCCAGCGCAATTTTTACCCCCAGCTCATAGCCCCGCCGGATCCTCTCTCCCTGGCGTTCCTTCAGCCGGAGCAGCGCCGCGTCGTCAAACCGTCCGCTGCCGATCAGATTGGTAATGGTGACGTACGTGGGCACCCACACAGCATGGCTTTCGGCCATCGCCCACAGACATTCCTCATCCGCAAAGTTGCCGTGCTCCACCGAATCGACCCCGGCCTCCACTGCATTTCGCACCGCCTCCGCACCGTTGACGTGGGCCATCACGGCAAAGCCCTCCTCATGGGCAATATGTATCATTTCCTGAATATCCTGCCTGTCCAGAGGCTCCTCCGTCAGATGCCCCTCCCGAGAAAAATCCATGATACCGGAAAACATCACCTTGATAAAGTCTGCCCCTGCAGCTTCGGCCCGCTTTATCAGCTGGTGATATTCCTTCATCGTGTCAAAGCCGTATCCCACGATCCCGCCGTAATGCCCGTTCTTGTGGATCGCAAACACCGGAGACCGGTACGTTATGCCGTATTCCGGCGCAAGCAGCGCAGCCCGGGCCGAGACTCCCAGTACATCTCCGCCCTCCCGAAGAAAGGTCACTCCCTGCTCCTGATACTGCCTCAGCTTTTCCCGGATGTCCTGCTCCTGCACGCCGTTTTTGTGCAGGGCCACCGCCTCCCGGTAATTTTTTCCATTCATAAACAGATGTGCATGGCACTCTCCAAACACTGTAGCTTCCTCTTTCTGCGGCCCTTCTTCGCCGCTTTGTCATTAAATTCATTATATACGAAAGACCGTGAAAAGCAAGAAACAAAATGCTTTTCACGGTCCTTCGGCCCCTTCCTTATGATCGGCGGGCTTTTTATCCGGCTTTTTTTGTCTGTTCTCTTTATCCCATTCCTTCGGTTCCGGCTATTTTTCTGTCTGCTTTCTCTAGTTTCTTTCTCCGGTTCCGGCTGTCCCTCCGATCTCCTTCAATATCTCTATTGTATTTTCGAAGGCCTCCGAAAGAGGATACATATCATCATACCAGGATACTTGATCCTTCCTGAAATCCAGGTAATCCGTCGCCATCCAAAGATCGCGCCAGGTCACAGTTTCCAGATCCTGACAGTATGCCTTTACTACTCTTTTTACATCGGATGAGGGGATATCAATATACATCTGATTGGAAGAATCTGCGTATTCCCAGCCCCCCTCTGTTCTATACGGGCTGTCCTCGTCCCACTGCGCTTCGTCCTCCGGCCATTCTGCCGTCTCCCCGGAGCCTGCTGCCATTTCCAGCTCCCCGGCCGCCTCTGCCGCAGCATCCCCAAGCCATCCGGTGTCCAATGCATATACCCTTGCATTTGCCATCATGGCGCTGATCTCCTCTTCGCTCCAGGTCAGAATCGGAAAATATTTTTCCTTAAATTCTTTCTGCTTCATCATTTCATCCATCGTATCCAGGAACAGGGGCTGATCCACATAATAGCCGCGGTATGTCTCTTTGCCGCTCTTTGTACGGTATTTTATTTCAACGTACACGGTACTAAAGTCTTCATATTCATATCCGTACCCATATCCCTGCCGGATATGCTCTACTCCGTTTTCTGCCATTGCATAGAGCAGGTCAAAATCCTCCGTTTCAAAATAATCCAGCAGCTTTTTCTCGTCCCCCTTAGAGTACGTGTAGCCTCCCAATGCCTTCGGATAATGAAGATTGAAATGCCGGTCTCTTACCGACATGGCCGCCACGTCCTCCTTAGCCGGAATATACGTATTATATCCTGTTATGTCAAACCGCATGGCGAAAAACAGCACGGCGGTCAGCGCGGCAGTTACTGCAATATATCTTTTCTGCCGCAGAACCTGCCGGATGTCCCAGCGGTAAATGAATTCCATAATCACGCAGGCCAGCGTGCCGAACAAAAGAATAAAGACGCACTCCCACAGTATGGAATCAAACAGCTCATTAGCCGCCAACGCTGCTGCCAGCGCCGTCGGCACTGCCAGAAACAGCTTGACGGCGCCCTCCGTCCGGCCAAACGCCAGCGCACCTCCGGCAGCCTCTGTTTTTCTGAGACGGTAAAGCAGAAGCGCCAGCACCGTCAGGGCTGCTGCCAGAGCCAAAAGCTGGCAAAGCTCTCCCATGGTGGGGAAGTATCCTGTGACTCCCATTGTTTTCCCCTGAAGCGGCTGGAACAGGCAGAAGGCCCAGGGCGAGGAGCAGCGCAGTATCATTTCCGGCAAAGAGCTGTCAAAATAATTGCCGATCAGGCTCGAATCATAGAAAACGCTCTGAAGCGCCGTATAAATCAGAACTAAAAACGGGATATAGAAGCCCATTACGCCTACGGCAAATACTGTAGTAAGCAGCTTACCTGTCAGCATCACGGCCAACAGCACCGCCGAATAGCTGATGAGGAAATAAAGGATTCCCTGCACGGAGGCAACCGCTATCTCAAACAGAAGCCGCAGAGTCATAACCCTGTAAAAAACACCGATCAGCACAGCCAGAAGCTGGCTCACCAGATACGGAATCGCAAAGGCCAGCACGCTGCTGAAATACCGCACTGCAAACAGCCGCTCCCGGCCCAGCGCAAGACTGTGGTACAAATCCAGCTTTACCGCCGAATGTACGTATGAAAAGGCACAGAGCGCGCACATCGCTCCCGCGATCAAAATAAATATCGTATTTTCTAAATGTCCCAGCCCCACCTGGCTGCTGAACACCGACGCCGTGTTCCTGACGCTGTCTCCCCAGTTCCGGGAAACCTCCACCGCCATGACCAGAAGCACCCGAAAGGGAATCAGCAATACAAACAGCACGCCCCAGACGGATGCCAGCCAGCTCATCTGATGCAATTCATTCCTCACAAGCTTAGAAAACGAGATTTTTGATGTCATACCCTGCCACCTCCGTTTCACTGATAAAAATTTCCTCAAGAGTCAGCGGCAGTATCTCCGAAAACAGCGGCTGCTTCTCCTGAATCTTTCTAAGGACCTCATCATAATCCCCCCGCACAATTACCGTCAGCAGAGAGCCCCGTTTATCGTGCTGCAGCACCTCCAGCTCGGAGAGAAGCTCCTCCTCCAGCACCGCATCCGGGATCACGCACTGGATCTTGTGAATGCCAAGCTTCATCTCATCCAGGTCCCGGGCAAATAAGATGCCTCCCTTGTGCAGCAGTCCGACGTGATCGCAGATGTCTTCGATCTCCCGCAGGCTGTGGGACGCGATCACCGGAGTGAATTTGCGGTTCAGAAGCTCCGATGCAAACAGGCTCTTGACCGTCTGGCGCATCACCGGGTCCAGACCGTCGAAGGTCTCGTCGCAAAACAGGTACTCCGTGTTCGCACAGATCCCCAGCAGGACGGACACCTGCTTTTTCATTCCCTTGGAAAACGTTGACAGCTTGCGCCGGGGATCCAGCTCAAATTTTGCGATCAAATCGTCAAATCTGGCCTGATCGAAGCCCGGAAAAACGATCCTATAATAATCCCTCATCACGTTTGCCGTCGCATTCGGGAAAAACCACGCCGTATCCGGGATAAAACAGATCTTTTCTTTTGCCTGGGGATTTTCCCACACCGGAAGCTCATCTACCAGCACCTGTCCCTGCTCTGGCCTCAGGACTCCCGAGGCCACCCGGAGCAGTGTGCTCTTCCCGGCGCCGTTGGTCCCTACCAGGCCGAAAATACTGTTCTCATGAATCTGTGCATTCACATGATCCAGAGCCAGTATCCCGTCAAATTTCTTTGTCACCTCTTCAATCCTTATCATACCCTCTGCTACTCTCCCTCCTGATAAAATACTCTCGCCTTCTCCACAAACACATCGCACGGAATCTTCAGTTCCTTCCCCTTCGCAACAAGCTCTTTAAGAGACGTAAATATACTGTCCTGTTTTTTCTGCCTCAGCCCCTCATTGCCCGACACAAAATTCCCGCGGCCCTTCACCGGATAGATGTATCCCTCCTGCTCCAAAACCGCATACGCCTTCTGGATCGTGTTCGGATTGATGGAAAGCTCCATCGCAAGCGCGCGAACAGAAGGCATCTGACTGTCCGGCTCCAGCACCCCGCTGACAATCAGCGTCTGAAACCGCTCCACGATCTGTTCATAGATTGGCTTTCTGTTTTGCAAGTCAATTCCAATCATATACCCTCCCGTTTCACTGTAACGTCCTTCGCTTTACTATGTGTACTATCAGTATTAGTACACTTAATTTATACTATATCCCCATGCAAATGTCAATACCATCCTGGTATAAAACCCATGAAAAAGGACACATCCTTCCGAAGAAGAATGTGCCCTGCACTGATCTGTCAAAATGCTGCGGTAGCTCTTACTCTGTCGCAAATAGGTTCTTGTTCACGTAGCCAACCGTACCGTCGTACTCCACCTTATACCAGCGGTCTGTGTAGCCGATCGCCGTGACATTCGTCCCGGAAGCGATCGTATTGATGATCTCTCCGTCCTGTGCCGGAGCCTGACGCATATTCGCGCCCGCCGTAGCCTGGATCTGGAAGGATTCGGCATACATCTCTACACCGAATTCAGAATCCACAGAAGAGGTGCCGTTATCAGAAGACACCGGTGTCGTCTCTCCGTTGCCGGATGAAGCTGTACCATTCGCTATCTGCGCACGCTCTTCCTCTGTCTTCGGAGCGACCTCCTGATCCGATACAAACTGCTTTGAAACGTATCCGTGATCCTCATAATCCTCAAGATCCACTACATACCAGTTCGGAGTCTCACCAATCACCATGATACTCTCACCCTGATCAAAGCTGTCAAAGATCTCTCCGTCCTGCCCCGGTGCGGTACGGACATTGATATCGTCCGCTGCATATACGGTGCGGAAGGTATCAAACTCCGTCTCCTGAGCTTTTTCTTCATCCACCGTCAGCTCCCTGGGCTGCGTCTCACTTTCTGTCTGTGTCTCACTTTCTGTCGGCGGCTCCGTCTGTGTCTCGCTCTCCGTCTGCGTCTCACTTTCCGTCTCCGGCTCTTTTTTCAGCTTATCACAGCCCGTCGCGAACAGTGCTACGGAGCATGTCAGCATCAGCATAAATAACAGCTTTTTACTTCTATTTTTCATCTTGTCTGCCCTCCAAACTATATTTTTTACAATTACTCCCGAAATATACCTGACAAGCATATCATAATACCTGCCCGCCCGGCGGATGCATCCTGCAAAGCCCTGTGCATCAGTGCATACCCAGAAGTACACCTTGCAAGCATCATATCATGCAAAGCCAAAAATTTCAATAGTTATAACGAATTTTTTAAAATTTTTAAATTTTTGTTAACTACCGTTTCTCCTGTCCTAAGCGCGGCAGGCAATATAAAAAAGATGACGTCTGCGGCATAAATACATTGCCGAGCAGAATTACCGCCATCTTTTTCATGTTTTCCATATTGCCTGGATGCAGGAGCGTCTCAGCCGATCGTGCCTGTTATAATCTCGTCCCCGGAGACTGAAAGCTCAGCCACCATACCGCCGATCCTCAGATTTACCGGAATGATCTCCTTCGTGCGGTTCAGCATGACGAATACTATCGTCCCGTCCGGGTTCTGGTATGCGGTCACATCCAATGCATCCGTGTATCTGCTGAAGGCGATCCGCCTTGCGCCCCTCTCAATAAAATGAGCGAAATGATAAAAATGCTTCTGCAGAAGCTGCGGCTGCAGCACTCTGCTCTTCGTGTCAAACAAAAACGGCGCCTGGCAGTAGTTTCCCACATGGTTCGGGCCGCCCTTTTCGTCCAGCAGAAGGTTCCAGTCGTAGAAGGCCGTGATCCCGTGGTTGAAGTCTCCTATGATCTCATGGGAGAGCCTGCCTGCATTGGCGGCGCTGTCCGCGCAATCAAACTTGCTGTACTCGATGCAGCTCTCCGATATGATGAGCTTCAGCTTCGGATAGCGCTCCCGCACTAGGCGGATCCCCTCAAAATGATCGCCGCTGTACCAATGGCACGCAACGCCGGATACCATTTTCTCTGTCTCCTCATCCAGAATCACCGCCGTCCTCTCGTAGGCCCGCTCCTTGTTGTGATCCCAGATAAATATTTCTATATCGGAAAGCCCGTTTTTCTGCAGCACAGGATACATATGATTTTTCAGAAATTCCTTTTCCTGCTCTGCGGAGTACACGCAGGAATCCCAGGTCTGAACGGCCTTCGGCTCATTCTGAAGGCTGATGCGCTTCACCAGAAAGCCTCTCTTTTTAAATTCCATAATATAGCGGCAGATATACGCCGCCCACATATCGTAATATTCCGGCTTCAGAGAACCGCCGTTTTTTCTCTCTCCGTTTGTTTTCATAAAAGAGGGGGGAGACCAGGGAGACAGCATGATCTCCAGCCTTTGGCCCGCCGCCCTCTGTGCGTCCTCCAGCATCGGAATGATATATTTTTCCGTGCGCTCCATTGAAAAGGTTGAAAGCTCCGTGTCCGTCTCATCGGACATCGCCTCGTACATATCGGTGGAAAAATCACAGCTGTCCATATGGATGCGGACCATTTTGTACTTCATCTGCTCCGGTGAAAAATACGTCTCCATCACCTGCTTTTTCTGCTCCGGATCCATCAGCGAATAAACGTATGCCGCCGCATCTGTGACGGCTCCCCCGAAGCCCTCAAAAGCTTCATAGCATATTTCCGGGTAAAGATTGACCACCTGATTTTCGGCGCCCTCGATATCCTCCCGGAACTCTATTGTTTTACTGCTGTCCAGTCCGGCTTCCTCTGTCCTTCCCGCACAGGTCGCATATATCTTAGCTCTCATTCAAGTTCCTCCTGCATCCTTACGTTTCCTTTAATTTCTTTTTGTATTCCCCCGGCGAAATTCCCTTCACCTTTTTGAAGGTTTTGGAGAAATATTTCTCGTCCCGGTATCCGACCTTGTAGGCGATCTCATAGTTTTTCAGATAGCCCTGCTCCAGATACGTGCAGGCCCGGTCGATACGAATGGAATTGACGAAGTCGCTGAAGCCGTAATCCCGGTACTGGGAAAACAACGTAGAAAGGTATCCCGCCGTGATCCCCTCGTATTCCGCAGCCTGCTGTGCAGAAATATCCTCATGATAATGCTCCCGGATATACTGCTCTGCCCGAACCAGCGCCGCCGGCGCCGCCTCCGTTGTCTCTCCCGCCTCCGGCTGCTCCTTTCCATAGATCTCGTCTGCAATCTTGTTGAGCAGCGCCAGGATATCGGAGGAGCGCGTCGGCTTCAGCAGATAATCCCTGGCCCCATAGTGTATGGCCTGCTGCGCATACTGAAATTCATCGTATCCGCTGAGCACGATCGTCACCGGCATAATTCCCATGGCCGAGGCCTCCTGCATCACTTCTACTCCGCTTTTCAGCGGCATTCTCACATCCAGAAGCATAATATCCGGCCGGTGAAGCACGATCAGGTCCAGCGCTTTCTGGCCGTTTTCCGCCGTATATATTTTTTCAAAACGATCCGTGTGAAGCTGGATGTACTTGCACAGTCCGTTGCGAACTGCATCCTCATCGTCAGCTATCAACAGTTTTTTCGTTGCCATCTTTCCTTCTCACTTTCTCCCCGAATATCCGCAGCGTCACCCGGGTGCCCTTACCCAGCTCACTTTCCAGCTTCATCTCAAAATCATTGTGATACATCAAAGTGAGCCTTTCCCTGACATTCCTGATCGCATATCTTCCGATGCGCTGCCCTCTGTATTTTTCACTGTCCTCCATGTCCAGCACAGATTCCAGCTGCTGCTTCGACATTCCAACACCGGTATCCTCCACCACAAATTCGATCCCTTGGGGAATCCTTGCGGCAGACACCGATATTTTGCTTGAGTTCTCTGCGTTTTCGATCCCGTGTACCACGGCGTTTTCCACAAAGGGCTGCAGGATCAGCTTCGGTATAGGAATGTCCTTTACCTCCGGCTCTACGCTTATTTCATATTCCAGCCGCTTCGTAAAGCGCATTTTCTGGATCGTCAGATATTCCCTGACCAGCTCGCATTCCTGCCCGACGGTCGTGACACCTTTTCCGGTGCCCAGCACCTGCCGGAACAGATTGCTCAGCGCCAGTATATTTTCTGCTATCTCCTCGTTGTCTGCTCCCATCGCCTGCCAGTACAGCGTATCCAGTGTATTGTATAGAAAATGCGGGTTGATCTGGGCCTGCAGCGCGGTGAGCTCGCTTTCCTTTTCCCGAAGCTCCATCACGTATTTCTCATCAATGAGCTGCTTCAGATCCCGGACCATTTTGTTGAAGCAGACCGCAACCTCGCCCACCTCATCCAGCGTATCCACCTCTACGTACTGCTCAAAATCGCCCTTTCGGAATTCTGACATCGCAAAGGTCACCTTTTCGAGAGGCTTCGTCACAATATTCGACACAAAAATCAGCACTGGGAAAAGTCCGATCAGGATGCCGAGAAGCATCAAAATCGGCGTGTAGGCAATGCTGCGTATTCCTTCCATAATAATGCTGCCGGGAATCAAAATACAAGTGCTCTGCTTTGTCTCCGCATTTCTCTGGAAAAACAGGAACTGATTCTGATACTCCATATATCCGGATTCCCGGTTTGCAAAGCCCTGGAGCACCTCTTCTCCAAAGCCCTCCTCTGTCCAGGAAGCGGCCTGCCCCGTCCGCACGAGAGGCTCTCCCTCCTCGTTCAGCAGCAGCACGCTCTCCTGGGTATCCTCCAGCGCATCCTCGCACAGCGCGTCATACTTTCCTGCATCCGCACCGATGACGAGATAACCCAACGCCTTCTGTTTTGACAGATCGAAAATTTCCCGGTACAGAACGATCTTCTCCCCGGGATTGGCCCAGTAAACCTCCGACTGGTTTTTATTGATCCGCTTCCAGCTTTTCGCACCTTTTCTGCCGACGGCAGTCCGGTACATCTCCGTCTGATGAACGTCCTCCAGCGCCGCAAGCTGCGCGCTGGAGTCCAGACATTTCAAATAGGGCATGATCCCGTTTTCCGGGTAAATTCCCAGTGTTTTTATATATCCCTTCAAAGCAAGCGTATCCTGAATAAAACGCATCGGCGCCTCATCCAGCCAAAGCTGGGAATTTTTATTTTTCTCCGCCGCATCCGCGGCTGTCAGAAGCTCCGAAATATCATTATTAATACAGATGTACACCGACAGCTCCGACAGATTGCGGTTCAGCTCGGCGAGACTGTTTTCCAGATTCTGTACCCGGTTCTGGCCTCTTGCCATCAGCTCCTGCCTGGCCCGGACGTAGTTTCTTCCCACCATGATCCCGCTTATAATCATCAAAATCGGAATCAGCACAACATAGCTGTAAAAAATGATCTTTTTTTTGATACTTAAGTTTTTGATACGCTGCCTGAATTTCATTGTTTATCCCTTGACTGCCCCCATGGCAACACCTTTCGTAATATGCTTGTTCAGAATGACATATACGATAACGGCCGGTGCAGCGGTCAGAGCCATAACTGCAAACTGGACTGCGTAGTTGGAAGAATACTGTCCCGTAAATTCCAGCACGGAGAACGGAAGCGTCTTCCACTTCGGAGAGCTTAAATATGTGCTCGCCATCATGAATTCATTCCAGTTATTCAGGAAGGTCATAATGGATACCGTCGCAATAGAAGGCTTCAGCATCGGCGTAACGATCTGGAAAACGATCCGGTAGATCCCGCAGCCGTCCATGACCGCAGCCTCTTCCAGCTCTATCGGTATGGAATCCAGGAAGCTGGTCATCAGGAACATGGCCTGCGGAAGAGAAAATGCTACGTACGGAATCAGCAGCGCCCATATCGTATCTGTCAGTCCAAGCATATTATAAATTTTATAATTTGGCAACAGCGTCGCGTGGATCGGGATCATCATCCCCAGAAGAAGGATGGTTTTTACCGTCGTGCTGAGCTTCCAGTGCATCCGGTGACACGCATAGGCGGCCATAATGGAAATCAGGATAACAAAGATTACCGCCAGGCCATTGATCAGAACGCTGTTTTTCAGGTACTGCAGAAAATGGCCGTCCACAAACGCCTTGACATAATTGCCCCACTGAATCTTTTCCGGAATGATGAGAAGGCCGCTGGTAAACATTTCATTACTGCTTGCCAGAGAGAAGTCGAGGAGCCAGATCAACGGAAATATCTGAATGACTGCAACGATGATCAGAATCACCCAGAGAACTACCTTACCTACTGATAATTTTTTCGTTTTCATGCACTCCACCCCCTATCTTTTATCTCTGTCAGCAAAAATTGTGTTGAGCAAAACAGTAATCAAAATACAAATGATAATAAATACAACGCTGATGGCGTTTCCGTATCCATACTTGAAGGCCTTAAACGCCTGCTGGTACAGATAGTTCGCAGTGAACTGCGTGCTGTCTCCCGGTCCGCCGTTGGTCAGGAGGTAAACGGTCTCCATCTGCTTCAGGGCAGAGATAATAGCCATCGTCACATTTACCTGGATCACGGATTTCATCTGCGGCAGAGTGACCTTCAAAAAGATCTGCTTCTGGTTTGCGCCGTCGATGGCAGCAGCCTCGTACAGCACCGGGTCAATGTTTTTGATTCCGGTGTAGTAGATCAGCATACCCCATCCAAAGCCGTGCCAGATCAATACGATGAGTACGGACCAGATCGCTATTTTGGAATCGAACCAGTTGATCTTTCCTGTGTATCCGAAGGCCTTCAGGACATTATTCAGAAGTCCGAAATCCGGGTTGTAAATGAATTTCCACAGATAAGCGATGACTGCAACGGAGATTACATTCGGAATGAAGTATACGCAGCGGAAAAAGCCCTCTGCCTTTCCCTGAAGCTTATCCAAAACCGCCGCCACGATCATAGCCAGAGGATGCTGGATACAGATAAATCCGATCGCCAGCAGCACGGAGTGCCACAATGACTTCCAAAAGGTCTTATCCTGCATCAACGCACGGTAATTTTCTATGCCGATAAAGGTTGCTTTTCCCATACCGGAATAATCGGTGAATCCATAATATACGCTCAGGCAGATGGGCGCCAGGATCGCAAAAACAAAAACCAGCAGGCCCGGGAGCACCAGACTTGTGATGACCAGCTTATTGCTGTATAGCTTTTTCATGATTAACCCTCCATGCTAATGTATAAAAAGGCTGTCCTGATTGTTACTCAGGACAGCCTCTCAATAACTATTTTACTGGCACGCTTTTCCGATCGTAGCCAGGAAATCGTCTACTGTGCTGGTACCATTTGTCACATTCTGAATTTCACTCTCGATGCAGGTCTTGAAAGCAGACGGGCCGCAGTCGTTCACCGGTGTACCGGAAAGGCTGGTTGCTCCTGTCGCAATCTCTACGATCTGCTTCTGAAGCTCTGTCTCCTCGCCTGTCATGTAAGCTGTCTGATCCTGTGCTGACAGACCTACGCCGTTTTCCCATCCGTATTTGGAAAGCTTATCCGGCTGATACATGTAGTTCAGGAACTTAACTGCTTCTTCCTGTACTTCAGAGGTAGCTGATACAGCGTATCCGCCGCCGTTCCATGCTGCGATGTCGTTCGCTCCGCCCTGGCCGCCGTCTACTACCGGCATTGTGAATACGCGGATGTTTGTTCTGATTTCTTCCGGGATATCCTCATTCAGTGCCATGGATGCTTCCCAGCTTCCCATGTAGAACATTGCTGCCTGTCCGTTTGTGAAGAGGTTCATTGCTGTCCCGTAATCCTGTGAATCATATCCATCCTGGAACAGTCCTGCTTCTACAGACTGTCTCATCAGGTCGGTTGCCTGCTTGAACGGGTCTGCCGTGAAGTCGCCGTTTGCAATTGCCTCAGCGAACAGATCCTTTGTGCTGCCGTTGATCTTGTTTACAAGGTCTGAAAGATAAACTGCCATCGGCCATCCGTCGCCGCCATCCATTGCCATCGGGATGATGTCGCTCTCGCGGATCGTACCTGCCAGAGTCAGCAGATCATCGTATGTAGCCGGGATTTCCCATCCGTTGTCTTCGAACATTTTCTGATTGTAGTAGATGACTGCGATATCTGTGTTTCTCGGAAGTCCGTACAGCTTGTCGTCCTTCTTGAAGCCCTCCAGAGAACCCTCTACGAATGCATAGTCCGCATAATCTGCTTCGTTCAGCTCTGCAAGCACTCCTGCCTCCAGTACCTCATCCAGGAAAGCCGGCTGGCCCCAGATGCTTACTACATCCGGCATTCCGTCCATGGCGTAAGCTTTGAATTTTGTCTTGTACGCCTCTTCGTCCAGCGCTTCCACTTCGATCTTGACATTCGGATTTTCTGCCATGTACTCGTCGATGATCATCTGTTCAACGAGACCCTGTCCATTTTTCCGGTCCGGCAGGTTGGAGAAAAGCTTCAATGTCACTTCCTCTTCTGCGTTTACAACTGCTACACTTCCCAGGACTGACGTTGCCGCCATCGCTGCTGCGAGCATTGCTGATAATGCTTTCTTTTTCATTTAGTAACCCTCCTATGCTTTTTGTTTGTTCGTTTTGTCTTGATGAACGTATTATATCATTGAAAAATTGGAGGAAACAGGCAACTAAATTCCAAAAAGGTGCATTATTTTCGAATCCGGGGGATCGGATTAAGAAAACTTTGCTCTACTTGTCAATTCCGCCCTGGCCAGAACATCATTTATCACACCTGTATCTTCTATTTGCATAATACCAAAGCATTTTTTTCCTGCATCTTTTACAGAAGCACCAATATGATATGCTATACATCTATCCAGCATTAGAAATCTGTCATGAAATGCTTTCGTATATTTCACTTCCAATGCTGGATACTGCATATTGAATTTTGCCGTATCTTGTACTGTCAGTTTCGTATTAGGAAAGGTATAAATACACACCTTTACATCCTTTCGTTTTTTTGCGAGAATATTTAATGTTCCAACATCTACATAACCATCAAGCAAAACAATCTCTTCTTTAGCCTGTTTGATAATCTCTGTCAAAAGATAAAAAGCATCAAAAATTTGTCCGTCAAAAAAAAGCTTCTGGTTATTCTTCTGATGGTTTGCTATATAATTAAATACCTGTTCAAAACGCTGCTCATTCTTCTGCTGATCTGTAAACTGTCGGATTTCCATTTGATTTACTTTTTCAAGAATCAGTGATGTATGTGACATATATTTTCGCATTTCTACAAAGGTATCCATAATGCGAATATTTACCTGTATAGCAATATCACTCCGCAAAACAGAAGAAAGCATAGCTATTCCCTGTTCTGTGAACGCATATGGAAGTTTCCGACGGCCTCCATATCCATTTTCTATATTTGAAGTCGCAATTTGCGACTTCAAGTTATCATACTCTTCTTTTGTTAATTGGAAGCGGAATCGTTCCGGAAATCTGGTAATATTTCTCTTTACTGCCTCATTTAATCTCTTTGTCTCTACATGATATAAACACGCAAGATCACTATCCAGCATGACCTGTTTCCCGCGAATAACATATACGAGATTTTGAATAACTTCCGATTGAACCTCTGTTTTTAAGGTTTCTGGTTTTTCATTCATTCTGCTTTTCTCCCATCAGTTTTTCATATGCAATCTGATACTTTATAAGCCGTGGAACATACTCCGGCGGATTCCTTCTTCCGGCCTCCCAATCCTCAATCGTTCGAAGCGGAATGCCAAGATGCTCTGAAAATTCTTTTCGATTCATTCCGGTTTCCTCCCTGATTGCCCTGATCAAATCCTTTGTTTCTTTCATATCTCCTCCTTTCGCATTGCGTGGTTTTCTTATCATTATACCTCATACAAAATTTTTTAGAAAGAGTTTTTTGCAAAAAAAGACACCTCTAAAATTTCTTTTAGAAATGTCCTTCTTATTCCTGGCGCGCTACTGCGTTATTGGAATGTTTTTTGTAGTGACATGGGCTACGACAGTTTCAAAAACGGCCCTTTTTAGGCTGCCATTAATCTTTTTGAAAAAGCCCCCGAATCATTTCGGAGGCTTTTTTCTTCCATTTACAATTTTATCCGGCCATCTCTGAGACAATATACTCACACTGCACATCCGCCCGCTCATATTCGTCCCCTCGGCTCAGCTCTACCCGCCGGAATCCGAATTTTTCGTAAATATGCAGGGCCTGCTTCAGGATATGGTTGGAAATCAGGGTCAGCTTCTTTGCCCCGTGTTCCACAGCATAGTCCATACACGCCTTGAAGACCGCGCTCCCGGCGCCCTTTCCCGTATGCTGCCCCGTCGCTGCCAGCTTGCAGATCTCCCACACATCGCTGTCCGTGGGATAGACCATACAGGTGGCAAGGACCTTCTCATCCTCCACCGCAAAGAAAATCATTCCGCCTTTTTCCAGATACTCCTCCACATGACTTAAAATTTCCCGGTCCTCCTCTTCCATCACGAAGAACCGCTCCACCCACGCGGTATTCAATTCAATAAAATCCTGTTTGTATTTTTCCTGATATTTGATAATTTCCATTTCATACACCTCTTCCTTTTCCATCGCTCCAGGGTCAGTTTCCCGGGCTCGTCGCTTCATACAGAATCGGGCGCTGCTATTTTGCCGGCTATACGCAGTAACCTGTGTTTTATTGTTCTGCTGAATCCTTGTTGCATCTTTTTCGTTTTCAGTATATACTCAAATATAATATAAGTAAAACGAGAATTTCTTATGGAAATATTAGAAAAGGTGAATTAACTGATATGAATCGCTATATTGCTCTGCAGAAAATCGTAGAATTAGGAAGCTTTTCGAAGGCCGCCGAGGCGTTGGGCTACAGTCAGTCCGCCATGAGCCAGATGATCGCCTCCCTGGAAGAGGAATTGTCCGTCAAATTGCTGAACCGCTTCCGGACCGGCGCAAAGCTCACGATAGAGGGAGCAGAATTGTATCCCTACCTTGAAAAAACCATTTACCAGTATCTCGCCGTCCAGGAAAAGGCAAAGGAAATACGGGGCCTGGAGACAGGAGTTATCCGTATGGGCACATTAGCCAGCATTTCCGCCCATTGGATGCCGGGACTTCTGAAGGATTTTCAGACCCGGTATCCCGGAGTGGAATTTGTCATTCACCAGGGAGATTACACCTCGATTCAGGAATGGATCAGGACAGGAGCCATTGACTTCGGCTTTGTCAATCCGAAGGCCGTCAGCGGCATGGAGACCATCGTGCTGAAGGAAGGGGCCATGCTGGCAGTGCTGCCGGAAAATCACCCCCTGGCGGAGAAAGAGGTGATTCCTCTGGAGGATCTGGCGCCGGAGCCCTTCATTCTGCTGGAGGAAGGCCACTACTATGAGCCGCTGGAGGCCTTCAAATCCATCGGGGTATCGCCGAATATAAAATATACCATCCATGATGATTATGCCATTATGACCATGGTGGAGGCCGGGCTGGGCGTCAGCATTCTGGCCGAGCTGGTCCTGCACCGGACGAATTACCGGATCGTACTCCGTCCGACACTGCCTGCCATCTCCCGCACTATTGCCATCGGCTACAAGGACAAAAGCAGCCTGCCCATGGCGAGCAGGCGTTTTATTGAATGTCTCAGGGAAAGAATCGGGCAGCTTCCGTAATGCCGCTTTTATTTCATCTGCCGCAATGCTTTCCCTCCTTTTCTGAAGAAACAGCTCCCGCATCTCCCTCACGCCGTTTTTGTCCAGTCCGTTCATTGGCTCATCCAGAATCAGAATATCCGGGCTCTCCATGATGGCCTGGGCTATGGCAAAGGGCTGGCGCATTCCAAGGGAATTGTCCACCGTATAGACGGCGTCATCCGCCTCGCTCCAGCTTCCCTTTGCCTTCTCCGTCTGAAGCTCCTGACTTTCCAGACATGCCTGCTCCAGCTGCTGCCACTCCTCTCCCCGGGCGGAAAACCAGGAAAACCGATATTCCTCCGCCGGAAATTTGATCGCCGACAGCTTTTCCTTTATCTCTCCGATACACTCCTCTGCCGCCGTCTGCTCATTCGCAGGATAATTATACTGCTCCTGAATCTCCCTTCCCTCCACGTATTCTGCGTAAGCGGCATCCTGATCAATGCAGCAGAGGCCGTTCACCTTCGGCATATAAAAATGAAGCGGGTCGAACTCTTCCGGGATCTCCAATACAAAATCCATCTTTACTTTCTCGGTTCCGCCGGTATAGGAGTCCGGGAAAAATTCCTCCTTGCCAGCTTCTCCGGCATCCTCCCCTTCAGTCCCTTCTGCTGCTTCTCCGGCTGTCGCTCCCTTTATGCTTTCTTCCGCCGTAATCTCATACGCTGCCTGCCATCCCTTCCTTGTGTAATATCCGCATTGTACTACAACTTTTTCCCCGGATCGGCGGCCTGCCAAAAATCGCCCCGCTTTCGGGTAAAATCGGGTCATCTATTTGATGCTCTTTACCTGATATTTTTTCACTTTATCCGAAAGCTTTTTTGATTTTGCTAAGTTCATGCCGATTTTCTACCCAGTTTTCCACATAGCCGCAATCGCAGCAGACGTAGCGGATCACAGGGATCTTCCCGATCAAGGTCATCGTCGTGGTGTAGATATTGTTCCCGCTGGCGTGTCGGCCCGGATTGTCAGGCACACGCACGATATTCTTTGAATGGCATTTCGGGCAATTTCCCGTATTTCTCATTTCGATTACCTCCTTGTCACATAGAGTAAAATACAACATTCCATCAGCAAAATGGCAGACCCTATCCAGAGGATCACCGTCCATGCAGCGACAAATACCGCTAACAACAGCATGACCAGCGGCACAAGGTATTTCCGGGGATGGTGCCATAAATCGCTTTCTGTTTTCCAGCTGCGGAGCGGATAGTTCCATTCCAAAATGACCGATAAAATGGCACTTTGCAAAGCAAACAAGACAACTATGCCAAAATCGGCAAACCCGATCCCGCCGTTTATAAACTGCCAACTGCACAGATAGACACAGGCGACAATTCCATTGACCGTAAAGATAAACAGACAATATCTCCTGCAAAACCGGCTAGCCTGTCCGGGAAGGACGCGGATCGCCTGCTCCAGATCCGGGTCACAGGACAACAGCGTACAGACCGGCGTGTTCAGGCAAAGAATGGCAAGGCCGAAGGGAAACATAGGCGGCTTCTGAAATTCACCAAACAGCAGCGGAAGAAAACAGGCAGCCGCACACAGCACCGCAGTATTGACAAGATAATTCTTATTTTCCATCAGATACCGTGTCAGGTAGGTGAACACACTCCCGGTACGGCCTGTATGCCGGACAGATTTTCTGGCTGCGGCAGTATCATAAAAATCATAGGCGTCAGCAAAATACAGATACAGCACTGCGGCCGCAAAGCTTACCAATACCACGGCCAGCACAGCCTTTGTCTGGCGTACAAGTACAATGACGGCCAAAATACCGGCTGCCCATAACACGGGCAGTACCAAATTCTTTCTCCTGCACATCAGATAAGCCACCGAAGCGACGGCACAGGCCATACAGCCGCATAGAAATGCGGCTGTGATTTCAAATCCGTTCCACTTTGCGGCGGCGAAGAACAGCGCCCAGACCGGCAGCGTTTTGGTAATCAGGGTATGCGCCCCCAGCACCGCTACATAGGAATACACGAAGCTGCGGTTTTCAAAAGGAAGCATGAACACCCCCTGCATAGCCTCTTTGTACCGGCTCCCGGAAAGCATCTGCCACATAATTCCTGCGGTGAAAAAGGCGGAAGTCAGGTAAAGAATGAACGGTGCAATTTCCACCCTCAATTCAGCCGCATGAACCGCAAAGAATAAAATCCCGGCGGCCAGCAGGCTTTTCCTGACACCTTCATACTTTGCGCCAAATAGCTGTTTTGAGAGGGCATTAGCGATTTTCATAGTCGGCCAGCACCTCCCGGATATTTCCGGCTGCGATCTCCTTGCCGGTAAAGCTCCTGCCGATCCTGCCATGCTCCAAAACCAGTACACGGTCAGAGGTCAGGCAAATGCTTTCTAAGATATGGGAAGAAAACAGGATCGTCCCATACTCCTTGTAGTCGCTCATAAGCCGGTACAAAAACTCGGTGCTTTGAAAGTCCAGCCCGTTGACAGGTTCATCCAGCAGCAGAAGTGGGGGACGCAGCGCAAAAGCGGTTATCAGATAGGCTTTTTTCAGATTGCCGGTGGACAATTCCTTTAAAAGAACATCGGTATAATCCTCAAAATGGAAACCAGTTACCAAAGAAGAAACCTCCGGCAGCGGTACGCCATAGGACGAAGCAGTATAGGCCAAATATTCCCGGAATGTGAAATACTGAAAAGACCGATCCTCCGCAAAAACAATGTATCGTTTTCGCTTAAATGCTTTGTCGCGGAATGAGAACGAATGACCGGCCCATGCGGCGCTGTCCAGATGGTAGCCGGACAGCAATCCCGCCACGGTTTTCATAAAGGTCGTCTTCCCGGCCCCGTTCAGTCCGATCAGCCCGACCACTTCATTTGTCCCCAAATCCAGTGAAAAATCGGAAAGTACAGGATGATCTGCAGCGTACCAGACGCTTAGATTGTTAAGGGAGAAAAGTTCCACGCTGTCCATTTCGTCACCCCCGATTATCTTTATTCTTTTTCCAGATCGTGTAGGCAGAGTACAGGAACACACCGCCTAAAACAATATACATAAGTGCAAAGGGGATGTTGGCCGTGACGAAGCTGTAAACAGCGCAAATAGCAAAGACCACACCTAAAATAAGACGAAAATAAAAGTGACGCATACAAATACCTCCTATGTGCAATATGTTTTTCGTTTACAGTACCAGCATACTTCAAAAAAAGATTGTCTGCGGAAATGTCCGTAATCGGCAGGTTTTTGACCGCGAAAAAATGGCAGACCGCCATTACAGCAGCCTGCCACTTGCGAATGTAAAAATTATTCTGTTTTAATCGGTTGGAAAGACAGCGTGACAACCGTTTTGAAAATGCCGTCCGCATACTCGGTATTGATCGCTCCGTCGTAGCGTTCCGCCGCTGTCTGTACGCTTTTCAGACCCCAGCCGTGGAAAGCCTTATCCATTTTAGAGGTCAACCATTTACCATTTTCCCGTATCGGAACTTCGCCATATCCATTTTCCACCTTGATAATGAGCATAGCGTTGATACGCCGAATCGTCAGATAGAGAAAGCGCAGATGATCCGGAGCTGTTTCTGCGGCCTCCAAAGCGTTGTCCAGCAGGTTTCCTAAAATCGTTGTCAGGTCAACGCTGCGGATATTTGTATTCCGGGGATATTCAATTTTTATCCTTGTCCGGATATACTCTTGCCCGGCCAGAGTCATTTTACTGCTGATAAGGTAGTCTATGGCCTTATCGCCAGTCCACACCGTTTGGGAAATCTCCCGGACGGGAGTACGCAATTCCTCGCAATACTGCACAGCCTCTTGAATATCGCCTTGTGTTAAACACTGATAAATTGCCTCGATATGATTGTGCAGGTCATGATACAGCCTGGCATTGTCCGCATAAGTGCGGCGAAGTGCCTGATAGTCACGCTCCAATATCTCCGCCTGATCCTGCTTTAGCTTTGCAAGCTCCAATTCCATCTCCCGCTGCCGGTTGACACGGTAAAAAAGTATGGCGAACATCAATATCAGGGCAAGAATGATCCATGTACCGACCTGATCTTCGTTTATCGGTAAAATCGTTTGCTGGGAAAGCGTCACCGCACCAAACAATCCCAATATCACAATAATAGAAGCAAGCCGCATAGCCCCTGCGGGTCTTTGCCGCTGTTTTCCCAGCATGGTCGCAATAGCCAATATCAGCAGACGCACCAGCCAAATGCCAATTAAAAATTCCGGCTCATTCGGATCAATAAATCCTTCCGAGTGAAACAGGACGCCCAGACCGGCAGAAAGCAGAAAATCCCATAAAGCAACGCCTACTTCATAAAAGAAAATCAAGAAAAAACACAGACGCAGCTGCTCCCGGCGGTGATACCATGCGATTGCCGATACAACCATGATTTCAGCGGCCAGAATACCGGTGATCGGCACCGCAGCTATCTGAAAAACCGTAATCAGGCAGCCGCCCAAAGCAGACAGCAGAAATATCTTTTTTTCTAAAGAGAAATCCAGGAGCTTTGACACAAGGTAAAGCCCCAAAATAAGGCGCAGTCCATTTGTCAGTAGATACGAAATGATTTGATACCATTCCATCATATATGCGCCCCCCAAAATTGATTGATTTTCTGCTTTACATCCTGTAAATGGGAACGGCTGATGGGCAGCTGTTCGCCATTCTTTAGCACAGCCATACCGCTGCTGATTTTCATAATCTGAATGATGTTGACAATACAGCCGCGGTCAACGAATATAAACTCCGGCGTGTTCAATTCGTCGTACACCTGCTGCAAGCTCTTTCTGACCTTTGCAGTCCCCATGTCGGACACAATACTGGCGTTTTTTCCATCCCTCTGGATATAGAGAATATCTTTGTACGGAATTTTTTCCATGCGGCTTGCGGTTTGGATCGTGTATTCCTGCCCGTTTTCCAATTCAATTAGTTTGGCCGCGTCCGTCACAGCAGCGGCCAGCTTCATTTCCAGATTGTTTTTAGGTACATAGCGAAAAATCGACAATTCAAAAGCGTCAATTGCATACTCTGTGTGTGAAGTCACAAAAATAATTCTGACATTCGGCAGAAATTCTTTGATCTGCTGTGGGATTTCCATGCCGCTGATTCCCGGCATTTCAATATCAAGCAAAATCAGGTCATAGAAAAAGCCGTCGTCGGTTATATCGCAAAGCAGATTGCGGCTTTGTGTATAGGCCGTCATTTCATAACCGATACCCTGTGCCTGCAAACTGCTCTTTACGATTTTCTCATGTAAAACGACAGCCCTTTCTTCATCATCACATATTGCAATCCTAATCACAGTCATCACCTTATATTTACAGCAATACTTTCTTATTTTTCGGAAGTTTCTCGTTTGTACATCTCCGCGATGGCTGACGGGCCGTCCCACCAGAGCTTCGA